>BHEP01000001.1 GCA_003851245.1 Bacteroidales bacterium
CGCTTGCAGTCTGGCATTGGGGCGGCAAAGAAGAAAAAGCACAAAAGAGAACCTTTAATAAACTTTTTAAATATTGATTTTAGGGGTTTAAGTTCATTTTATACTTTAAATAGGATGCTCACAATTTTCTATTTCTTTTTTGTTATCTATTATTTTATTTAAAGCACTTTAGCTTCATTCTAAAGAAGAGCTTTCGGAAGTTATATCTTTGTCTTGTGCTGTATCAGGAAGTAAGGCTTCCAAAATTTGATCCAAGTTTTCTACATCCAATTTTTTAGCGATAATTTTTTTATTTTCATCAATTAGATATATAGAAGGTGTTGCGGAAGTGTCATAGAATTGCCAGTAATAAGATACTCTTTTGGGATCCCACAGATTATGCCACTGGTCTAACTTGTGTGTGTGTATAAACCTCATCCATTCATCTCTGTCGAGTATGTTTGTGATGCAAGCAACTTCAAAACCTCTATCTTTAAATTTAGCGTATAGCTTGTCATGAAGAATGGGAGTTGTTTTTTTGCAGTGACCACAAGAAGGCTCAAAGAAGTATATCAATGTGTATTTGGCAGCTATATCATAAAGGTTCACTTTGTTTCCAATAGTATCCTCTAGGGACATGTTGTGTGCTTGCATTCCAATTCTATTATATCTTATTTTTTTGTATTCCGATCTTATGTTTGCCATAAATGTAGAATCCATATTATTAGGTGCAAGTCCACTGAGATAATAATCTTCAGCCAATTTGGCCCAAATATTTTCCATTCCCATAATATTACTTTGGGTAGCAAAATTTGTTAGTTTGCTCAGTGTCATTCTGTATGTAATACTGTCGCCCCTACTTTTTTCTACAATGCGGCTTGCAGCTGCTGCCATAGAGTCGGGATCCATTTCTACATTTTCCTGAATGTAGCTGAGTATTTTTGGTGGGAAATAGTTGGTATACCAAAAGCGCCTGTCACTCAAATCGGTGTTGTCGAAGTAATGAAATTTTTGGTATTGAAATTCTTGCATAGCCTCTTCTTGAGTTTTAGGCTGAGGAAATGGCCCTGTCTCTATGGGGTCAAGTCCTTTGATAAATTTTCCTACCCACTGCTCCTTATACTGATCATGGAAAGATTTCTGGAAGGCAATAACGCTCTGGTTTGCCGAATCAATTTGTGCAATTAGAAGTTTCAGTTCTTTCTCATTCTGTGTTTCAATATAGGTAGTGTCATCAGCCTCTTTAGGTTCATTTTTTGCATTGTCTTCTTGAATTTGGGTCCTTACAACTTTTATTTCTTCAATAACATCTCTTCTCTCTCTTTGTTTGGCAGAGATGAATCTAGCATATTCAAAGAAGGCTTCAGACTGTATCGAACCTTCAATGCGGTTGTTTTGAACAAAATTTGTGGTGTCTATCTTTAACTTGAAGATTTGGTCATCGCCAAGAATTAGGTCGAAAAACCTTGTGCTATCTACATATACAAGGTATAGACCTTGTGGGAGAGCTTTATTTTGCTGAAAATAGCCTGTTCCTTTTTTAGACAATGTGATGGCATTTTGTTTGTAATTGGCTCCGTTGAAATAATTGCAAAGAATAATCTCCTTGTTTGCCAATTGGGGAGCGTCTATCTCTATTTGTAGAGAATCTTGTGCAGCCTTGCTTGTGAAGGCTATTAGTGATAGAAAAATTGTAAGTATAATATTTTTAGAATTCATTTGTTTTATTTTTTAGCCATTTATTTTCTTCTTCAGTAAGTAGGGGTGCGAGTGTTGCGTATACCGTTTTATGATAATTGTTGAGCCAGTCGATTTCATCCTCGGTCAAAAGCGCCTTGTGTATTGCTTTTGTGTCAATGGGACAAAGGGTGAGTGTTTCAAATCGGTAAAAATTTCCGTAATCTCCGGAACTTGCATGTCTTACTACAATTAAATTTTCTATTCTTATGCCATATTTATTGTCTCTATAGAGAGCTGGCTCGTTAGAATTTACCATGCCAGGCTCTAAGGCTATAGGGTTGAGATCCATCCGGATGCTTTGAGGGCCCTCGTGTACATTTAGGAAATGCCCTACGCCGTGCCCTGTGCCATGTAGGTAGTTTATGCCATTGATCCACATAAATTGTCGGGCAAGAATATCCAGCTGAACTCCCTTAGTTCCTTGCGGAAATTGCGCCATTGCCAGTGCAATATGTCCTTTTAGCACAAGGCTGTAGTCTATTTTCATCTGGTCGTCTATTTTACCTAGAACCAATGTTCGGGTAATATCTGTAGTCCCATCATAGTACTGTCCTCCTGAATCAATTAAAAGGAGTCCTTGTTTTTCAATTTTAGCATTGCTCTTTTCATTGGCGCTGTAGTGTACTATGGCTCCATGGGGGCCATAACCTACGATGGATCCAAAACTTTCGCCAAAAAAATCAGCCTGCTTACTTCTAAGTTCTTTTAATTTATGGCTAATGTCAATCTCGCTTACAGCTTCATTTTTTTCCAAGCTATTTTCAAGCCACATAAGAAAACGCACCAATGCAACTCCATCTTTTTTCATTGCATTGCGAAATCCTTTTATTTCGGTTTCATTTTTTATGCTTTTTAGTAGGTCGGCAGGATGTGTTGCTACCTCTGTTACTTGGCAGGATTTTGGAAGTTTATTGCGTAGCGACAGATTTATTTTGGCAGGAGCTATAAGCACCTTTTTTTCTGCCAAATTATTTTGTAGATATTCTTCTACTTTATGATAATCCAAAACAAGAATATCCTGGCTGCTAAGGTAGTTGGAAGTCTCTTCCGTAAGCTTTTTTTTGTTAATGAAAAGTATGCTTTGAGTTTCGTTAACTAGTGCGTAGGCAACAGTAACTGGGTTGAAAGCCACATCATTACCCCTAATATTATATAGCCATGCTATAGTGTCTAAGGCTGCTATAAGGGTAGTGTCTGTTCCTTCATGGCGCATAGCATTCCTCACTTTTTCTATCTTATCTTTGGCGCAGGCTCCAGTGGTGCTGTCGGAGAGGGCAAATATTTTTGATTCTGGCAGTGGCGGTCTGTCAGTCCACACTTGGTCAAAAAGGGGGCAATTGTTTTCTACCCTTAGATTTCTTTTTATAAAAAAGGCGCTAAGTTTGTCTGCCTCTGTGCACGAAAATACCTGCGCATCAATTCCGATTGTAGATTCTTGGGGCAGTTCGTCTGTGAGCCATTGTTCTAAGCTGGGAGTTTTGGACACACCCTCCTTGAACAATTCTATGCCGCTTCCTTCCAATTCTTCTATGGCTTGTAAAAAATACCTAGAGTCGGTCCAAAGTCCCGCCTTGTTTTTCGTTACAGCAATAGTTCCTGCCGATCCTGTAAATCCAGAAATCCACGATCTCGTTTTCCAATAATCTGCTGGATATTCACTAATATGTGGGTCTGAACTAGGTACAATATACGCATCAATACCCTTGCTTTCCATCGCCTTTCTAAGGGCATCAATTCTTTCAGTAATTTTTGAATTTATTGTCATTGTGTAATGTTTTTTTAGTTTTCAGCCAATTGATATTTCTTGTAATTCTGTTTCTTATCGTTATTCTGTTTTTTTTTATTGAGTTTCTTGTTGTTTCTTCTTGCGTTTTGAATATTTCTCTTCCCAGATAACCCACAACACAAATATTAATCCATAATATATATATCTAAATAAACCTTCGTGAAGAAAATCGAAGCGCTCAGGATGGCCCCTAGTAAGGAATGCAATGGCAGAAATTCTTGCAATGTTATAGAATAAGAGAATTATACATCCAAGGGGTATATACCAAATTTTTGTGCGCATGGCCCCTGGAGAGAACAAAATAATGAGTGTAAAAATATATAATTGCTTTACCCCCGTGCAACCCCAAATAAGATTTAGCTTTATTTTTCCATCAGGAAAATAAACCAAGGTGTTGTTGATGCAAAAAGTCTCTGTGTTAGGAAATAAACGCACAAAATTAAAAACAAGCTTAGTCGTTAGTTGGGATAGCTTGTAGAAATGGCTAGTCATATCTACACCAAAAATAGCAATTTGCTGGCTGTGTAATTGTCCATCAACGCATATTTTCCATAAGAAATTGCTGCCCAAAAGCAATATTGCAAAATAAAGTATACCCTTGTACGGACTTAATTTGTCCTTTAAGATCTGTAAATATTTATCACGCATATAGTTTTTCGACTAAAATATCCGCAAAGATACTATTAAAATGATAATTAAAGGTGCATCATAGATCGAAATAAAGTCTAAAATAACTTATAAATTTCTAAAAAGCATGATTTTGCTTTACTTTATATAATATCATGTGCGTATCTTAATTTTTTAAAATAAATAAATTACCTTTGTGCTTTTGGTTATGAAGATATTCTATGTAGGTGCAGATAATAATTGATCAGGGCAACAGTTCGACAAAACTTGCAATTTTTGACAAAGGTGTATTGCTTAATTCTTTCGTTTATAAGCGATTAGACCTTGACATGGCGGCTTCTTTGCTGGCCCAATACACTCCAGATTATGGGATTTTGTGTTCGGTAGCAGACTTTGATCTAGGGGTGCTGGCATTTTTAAAGGCTGAACTCAAGGAGTTTTGTGTTTTGGATGAATATACGCCCCTACCGATTTTGAATAAGTATTGCACACCCCAAAGTTTGGGGAAAGATCGTTTGGCAGCTCTGGTAGGAGCATCAGTGCAGGCACAAGGACAAGCCTTGTTGGTGATAGACATGGGCACAGCCATCACCATTGATTTTCTTGACTGCGATAGAACTTATTTCGGCGGAAATATTTCTCCTGGCTTGCGATTGCGTTTTGAAGTCTTACATAAAGAAACTAGGCATTTGCCCTTGATTACAGCCGAAGGCATTTTGCCAGATATGGGATTCGATAGCCATACAGCCATTCGCTCGGGAGTTATTCGCGGAATAATATTTGAGATTGAGGGGTATATTGAATCATTTAAGCAGAAATATCCCCAGCTTTTGGTTTTTTTAACAGGAGGAGATTCAATTTATTTTGAAAGAAAAATTAAATACACCATCTTTGCAGATCAAAATTTGGTAATTAAAGGTTTGAACACGATATTAAAAAATAATTATGATTTGTAGGTATTCCTTGTGAACGCTTGCATAGGAATAATTTATAATTCATAATTGGTAATTTTTAAAAATGTATGTATAGAATTAAGACAAGTTTATTTCTTTTGTTTTTTGTACTAGTGTCATTTTCGCTATTAGCTCAAAATAACACCAACTCTCCTTATACTCGCTTTGGGTATGGGTATTTGAATGACCAAGCTTTTGGAGGACAACGAGCCATGGGGGGTATTGGGTATGGATTGAAGAGTTCCGAAATTATAAATCCTATTAATCCGGCTTCTTTTTCCAATGTAGATTCTATGAGTTTCATGATAGATATGGGGATTTCTGCTCGCCTTGGATGGTTTAGTGATGAGGATAGAACAGTACGCAAATTCAATGGAAATATTGAATATCTGGCAATGCAATTTCCCTTATCCAAGACTTTGGGCATGGGTCTTGGTCTCAAACAGATTTCTAGTGTAGGCTATGATTATGGCAATATTTCAGGCACAGGTCAAAGTGCAGTAGTTCATACTTATTCGGGATCGGGAGGTTTGAGTGAGGTGTATGGTGGTATTTCATATAAATTATTTAAAGGATTTTCTTTGGGAGCAAATATAGGCTACCTCTTTGGAGATTTGAAGCATGGAAGTAAGGTAGGATATTATGATGTAGAAAACTTTACTGACGAATATATTGACACCCTTAGAGTGAATGGCTTAGACTACGAATTGGGCTTTCAATATACATATCCATTGAGCAAGGGCAAGCAAATAACTATAGGAGGAGTATTCTCGCCCAAGCGCTCAGTTGGCGGAAAATATATGGAATCTTATGTGCAGCGCAACATCTCAAATTCTGTTGTGGAAAGAAAAGATAGCACAACTTACAATTTGGGACTTGAGATGCCCACCACCATTGGTATAGGTTTTACCTACAACGAGATGGACCGACTTACCTTGGGAGCTGATTTTACAATGGAGGCTTGGGAAAGTGCGACTTTCTATGGAGATACAGATAAGTTTCGCAACAGCAATAAATTTAGCTTAGGAGGGGAATATATTCCACAATATAAAAGTCGCAAATTCTTGGAAAGAGTTCGTTATAGGTTTGGAGCCAAGCACAGCAATTCGTATGTTTTGGTAAATAATTCAGGATACAAAGAGTACGGAGTGAGCTTGGGATTTGGCTTGCCCATGAATGATGGTCGATCATTGCTGAACACCAGTTTTGAATTTACCAAAGTAAGTCCAGAATCCAAGCAATTGGTAGGTGAGCAATATTTCAAATTTACATTTAGTTATACCTTTAATGAATTGTGGTTCTTTCAACGAAAAGTGCAATAATATTGATGTTTCTGGTCATTTTTTTTTCAATTGCTTGTAGCAAGGGTAAAACGATCTTGGAGACAACAAGTTTGAATTTAGAGAGTGTGCCCACCGTTCATGCAGAGGATGTAATTTCTCTGATGTCGGATTCGGGGGTAACTCGCTATCGCCTCAAGGCAAGTATTTGGGATATATATTCCAAAGAAGGTCAGACCAATTGGATTTTTCCTAGGGGTATTTATGTAGAAAAATTTGACTCCATTTTTCAAGTAGAGGCCAGTGTGGTGGCAGATACTGCATATTATTTTGGACACACAGGTATTTGGCAGTTGATAGGAAATGTGAAGGTAATTAATCTAAAACAAGAAACGTTTGAAACCTCAGAACTGTTTTGGGATCAAAAGACAGCTCAAGTATATTCCGACTCCCTCGTTCGCGTAGAGCAGCAGGGAGCAGTTATTGTGTCCATAGGATTTAAGTCAAATCAAGAGATGAACAATTATATGTTTTATTCAATTCAGCCCAGCACATATTTTGAAGTTAAAGGCGATACCTTGCCTAGGCCTCAAGAAGAAGAACTTAAGCAGAAATGATGACATGATGGATTTAGCATTAAATGGTCATTTGTTGTTGGTTTTGGTAAGTTTGATTTTATCAGCTTTTTTTTCAGGAATGGAAATGGCATTTACATCGTCCAACAAGTTGATTTTTGAACTCGAAAAGAAAGAGAATGGCATTAGAAACCGTTTTATTAATATTTTTTATAAAAATCCGCAACAATTTTTGTCTACATTGTTGGTAGGAAATATCATTTGCTTGCTAGTTTTCACACTAGAGTTTATTTATTTAGTTGAGTTCTATCTAGGTTCTTACACAAACTCTTCTTTGGAATTGTTTGTATACCAATTGTTGCTAGCTTCATTTTGCATGCTTTTTTTTGGAGAGTTTATACCTAAAACCATGGCAAAGATACATCCCAGTTTTTCTTTGTATATTTTTTCACCCTTGCTATTTCTAGCGTATGTCATCTTATACCCTTTGGTAAAACTGTTTAATTATCTTTCCTTTTCATTTTTGAGGATGTTTGGTATTAAGCTAGAATTTAATAATGCCTATCATCATTTTGGGAGAGAAGATCTGGACGATTTTCTGCAAGAAACGATTACCAATACTCATAAAGATTCTAGTATAGACAAGGAGGTTAAGTTTTTTCAAAACGCCTTGGATTTTTCTCAGGTAAAACTTAAAAACTGTATTGTTCCCCGCATAGAAATCGTCGCTTTGGACAAGCGAGAAAGCCGTGATGAGCTACTCCTGCGATTTATAGAAACGGGATTGTCCAAGATTGTTGTTTACGACGATGACTTAGATAAGATTTTGGGATATATTCACTCCTCCGAATTGTTTAAGAACCCTACGGACTGGACTCAGCACATCAAAGCTTTGCCCATGGTTCCAGAAAACATGTCGGCTAGCAAGCTCTTAAAGCGTATGCTTTTGGAGCAAAATAGTATGGCCGTTGTTGTTGATGAGTTTGGAGGCACCTCAGGCCTAATCACCATGGAAGACCTAGTAGAGGAGATTTTTGGGGATATAGAAGATGAGCATGATACACGCTCCTTGATAGCAAAAAAAATATCGCCCACGGAATTTGTGCTGGCAGGAAGAATGGAGGTCGATAAAATCAATGAAATGTTTGATCTTAAGATACCCGAGTCAGAAGAATATACGACAGTTGCGGGTTGTATTTTGACGGCACACGAGCGATTTCCAGAGTTTAATGAGATCATTAGCATAGATAAATACTCATTTCAGATTATTAAAATGAGTGCTACAAAGATAGAATTGCTTAGGATGAAAGTTAATAAATGAATAAAAAAGGAGTAAAAAGAGAAAGGTACGGATTTTATTTGTATCTTCGTGCGCAATTTTGTATAAAAATAAATTAAATTTAAATAAAATATTTTTAGATGGCAACTTTAGAGAAAATTAGAGGTAATGCAAAACTACTTGTTATAGCAATTGGCGTAGCCCTATTTGCTTTTATTATTGGAGACTTACTACAGTCGGGATCGACTTTTTTTAGGCAATCGCAAGAGCAGGTTATTAAAATCGATGGCAAATCTGTTGATATTCGAGTGTTTCAGGAAAAAATGGATGAAATGTCGGAAGTTTACAAAATGCAAACGCGACAAAACTCAGTTCCCGAAGAGATTATGTTTCAATTGAGAGACAATGTATACAGCAATTTTGTGCGTACTCAATTGTTGGAAGAAGCTTCAGAGGCAGTGGGTTTAGATGTGTGTGTAGAAGAATTGGGCGACATGATATATGGCGATCACATATCACCTGCCATCATGCAATTACCGATGTTTCAAAATCCTCAGACAGGCAGTTTTGATAGAAATATCTTGATTCAATTTTTACAAACAATTGAGGGAAGCGATTTTAGTTCATACAGTGACCAAGAAAGAGATCAGCTGGAACAAGCAAAAAAATATTGGTTGTTTTGGGAGCAAAATATCAAGTCTCAGCGATTGGAAGCCAAATACAATAAGCTAATTTCCACAGCAATTGTAAGCAACTCTTTGGATGCTAAGGCGGCTTTTGATGATAGCCAAACCAATGTTGATTTTGATTACGTAGCACTACCATTTTCACTTATTGCCGATGACCAAATAAGCGTTTCTGATGCTGACGTTAAGAAATTGTATGACAAGCGCAAAAAACAAACAGAACAAAAAGCGGTGAAAGTTATTAGCTTTATTTCTGTAGATATTGTTCCCAGTCAGATCGATTTTGCTGCAGTTGCAAGACAAATGTCAGAATTAAAACCTTCTTTTATGGAAGCTACCTCCATTGCAGATGTAAAAGACCTTGTGAATATCAATTCAGACCAAGAATTTGAGGATGTATTTGTCTCTTTGTCTAGGCTAAGTCCTGCGCAAAAACTTTTTGTAGAAAAGGAAAATATTCAGTTTGGCGATGTTGAAGAGCCCTTCTTGCTTGGATCAAATTATCAAATGCAGAAATTTTTGGGAAAGACGGTAGCTCCAGATTCTTTCAAGGTGTACCAAATTACTTTGCCAAACATGGAAGAAGTAGCCTTGAAAAATCTTTCGGATAGTATTATTTCAGAAATGAAAGTTAGGGGATTTGAAGCTGTAGCACAAGATCTTACTTCAGGACAATCCAATGGAGAGATGGGATGGCAAACAGAGCAAGGCCTGATGCGGGGAGCCGATATTACATTTAAAGATGCTGTTTTGGCAGCTAAATTGGGCGACTTCCATGTTATAGAATCAGAATTTGGCAAACATATCCTCTTGGTAACAGAGCGTACGTCTCCTATTGCGAAATATAAAATCGCCACCATAGATATGTCAGTATCGCCAAGTAGTGACACCTATAAGGTCCTTTACAATGATTTGAATAGGTATGTTGCAGAGAATCATAATTTAGAGGCTTTTAGGGCTTCGGCAGCAGCTGCGGGATATTTCTGTCAGCCAGAATTTAGGCTTAATGAGACAGACTTCTCTTTGGGAATGGTGCAGTCAGCTCGTCCGGTAATACGCTGGGCTTTCCATCAGGAGGTAGGCGATATTTCCGAAATTTTTGAGTGCCAAGATAAATTTGTCGTTGCTGTGGTAGAGAAATCTATTAAAGAAGGATTTATTCCTTTAGAAGACATGGCCGACAATCTTAAGCGTGAAATTTCTAACGAAAGAAAGGCAGAAAAAATCCTTGCGGATTTAGATGCTAAAAAATATGCTTCTTTGGATCAAGTTGCTAGCCATGCCAATGGTATTGTGCAGTCAGTGAAGTTTGTGAATTTTGCTACGCCAAGTATTACAGGCTTAGGATTTGAACCCGTAATCAATCAAATAGCTCCTTCTACAGAAGTTGGAAAATTGAGCTCTCCACTGAAAGGAAACAATGGAGTTTATGTCTTGAAAGTAACAGATTTGCATAAGGGAGAAGGAACTTACAATGCTGAACAACAAAAGCAAATGCTAAATGCCTCATTGTCGCAGAGAATTGAGTATAGAATTCTGCCAAGTATGATAAAAAGTTCTAAGGTCGAAGACAATAGGATTAACTTTTTCTAAGTTCAAAAACATCACAAAAAAGGAGTTTGCAGCAAATTTGCTGCAAACTCCTTTTTTTGTTGTATTTTTGTAGTATAATTTAGCAGCAATTCTTTAATCATAAAATGAGTGCATGAAACAAGCATTATTTGGTAAAACATTGAGCGAACTTCAGCAGATATGCAGGGACTTGGAAATGCCTGCTTTTGCAGCATCACAAATAGCCGATTGGCTCTATAAAAAGGATGCCGAGAGTATCGATGAAATGAGTAATTTGTCCTTAAGTAATAGGTCTAAATTGAATCTTTCGTATGCGCTCAATACCTCTTTGCCATCCCGCAGAGAAGAGTCTTCCGATGGCACAGTGAAGTATTTGTTTGCCGTTGCGGGAGGTAATTTTGTTGAAACAGTTTTTATTCCAGATCACGAAAGAGCTACACTCTGCGTATCTTCGCAGGTAGGATGTAAGATGAATTGCCTGTTTTGCATGACAGGCAAACAGGGGTTTTCTGCCCAGCTCACAGCCAATGAAATACTCAACCAGCTGCGGTCTATACCCGAATCAAGGAGGCTCAGCAATGTGGTATTTATGGGAATGGGAGAGCCTTTGGATAACCAAACAGCCTTGTTTCAAGTGCTAGAAATATTAACTGCGTCTTATGGCTATGCTTGGAGTCCCAAACGCATCACAGTATCTACTATAGGGCATATACCTGGCTTGAAGCGGTTTTTGGATGAGAGTGAGTGCCATCTTGCGGTGAGTATTCATTCGCCGATTGCAGAAGAGCGTCAGAAAATAATGCCTGTGGAGAAAGCATTTCCGATAAAGGATGTGATAGAGGTCTTGCAACAATATGATTTTTCACATCAGCGAAGACTTTCTTTTGAATACATCTTATTTGAAGGTCTTAATGATAGTATTATCCATGCCAAGAAGCTCGTAGATTTATTGAGAAAGCTCGATTGTAGGGTCAATCTTATTAGGTTTCATCAAATTCCAGGAGTAGATTTGCGTCCTTCTAGTGAGACTAAACTATATGCTTTTAGGGATTATCTCAGTGCCAAGGGTCTAATTTGTACAATACGACTTTCACGAGGCGAAGATATCTTAGCCGCCTGCGGTATGCTATCTACAAAGGCAAGAGATCAAGCAATAGACGAGGATTCTGGGAAGCAAGGCGTGTGAATAATTAAGTATAAATAACTAGGTATAAATAACTAGGCATAAATAATATAAGTATAATGAGTGAAAAGAAAGTAAAGATAGGAATTACACATGGCGACATCAATGGAATTGGCTACGAGGTAATACTAAAGACTTTTGCCGATGATCGTATACTGGACTTCTGTATTCCGATTATTTATGGGTCGGGAAAGATTGCTGCTTACCACAGAAAGGCCTTGGATTTGAAATCTGCCAACATGAACGTAATAAATCATGCCAGCGAGGCACTGCCAAATAAGGTAAATGTGATAAACTGTGTTGATGAGGAATTGAAAGTAGAATATGGCAAGGTAAGTAAGGAGGCTGGTAGGGCGGCTTTTTTAGCATTGGAGAGAGCGTCCGAAGACTTAGACAATAAATCTATTGATACCTTACTCACTGCCCCTATCAACAAATATAGCATACAAGGCAATGATTTTGATTTTCCTGGGCATACAGAATATTTGGAGCATAGGCATGGCAATGGACAAAAAGCTCTAATGATTTTGACAAGCGATGATTTGAGAGTAGCTCTCGTTACGGGTCACATGCCTTTGTCAGAAATATCAAGTACCCTTAGTACCGAGACAATTTTGGAAAAGCTGCTTATTTTTAATCAAAGTTTGAAAGTCGATTTTTGTATTTCTGCTCCACGTATCGCAGTACTTTCACTGAACCCTCATGCTGGTGAAGAAGGTTTGTTGGGCACAGAAGAAAGGGATATTATATCCCCCGCCATGGCGGCAGCCGACAAAAAAGGTATCTTGTGTTTTGGTCCTTTTGCAGCCGACGGTTTTTTTGGTTCCGGAGCTTTCTCTCGCTTCGATGGAGTGCTGGCAATGTATCACGATCAGGGTTTGATTCCTTTCAAGACTATGGTAATGGGCAATGGAGTCAATTTCACAGCAGGCCTACCAATCATTAGAACTTCTCCCGACCATGGCACGGCATGCGATATTGCAGGGCAAAATAAGGCCTCAGAAAAATCCTTTCGTAATGCCTTGTATTTAGGAATAGATATTTTTCGCAATAGAAACTTCTATCAAGTAAGTGTAGAAAATCCCTTGAAGCGTCAGTATTATGATAGAGGAGGGGATAATGAAAGATTAGATCTTACCAAAGAGGATGCTTAAGCATCAGGTTTTTTTTTGGTAAAATACTCGTAGATATAGAAAAATTAAGTGCTAAAAACTTGCTTTTAATGGAGTTTTTTTTGCAATTTTATACGTTAAATAAAAATAATGAATTACGCTATTATAGCTGCAGGAGAGGGTTCGCGCCTGCTGCACGAAGGAGTTGAAGCTCCCAAGCCCTTGGTTAGGCTCAACGGCATTTGCCTTATTGATAGGCTTATAGATATTTTTTTGCGCCAAGGAGCGAGTTCCATAAGCATCATTATCAATGAAGAAATGAAATTGGTGCAAGGGCACTTGTCACAAAGAACTATGGATATACCTTTCAAGGTGCTGGTTTGTTCTACGCCAAGCTCTATGCACAGTTTTTTTGAACTCAGCAAATTTCTTCCTGAAGGAAAATTTTGTTTGACAACGGTAGACACCATTTTTAAAGAAGATGAATTTGCAAAGTTTATAAGTGCTTTTTATAAGGATACGCAACATGACGGCATGATGGCTGTAACATCTTTTATAGATGATGAAAAGCCTTTGTATGTTGCAGTAGAGGAGGGGAGTAATGCTATTAAGGGATTTTTAGATGAAGCGCCAGAAGATGCAAAATATATTTCTGGAGGAATTTATTGTCTCAATTCTATAGCGCTAAGAACTCTTGATACTTGCATGAGTAAAAATATTTCTAAGATGCGCAACTTTCAGCGCGAATTGCTTGCAGACGGATTGTCATTACAGGCCTATCCTTTTGAAAAAATTGTTGATGTAGATCACATAGAAGATATAAATAAGGCCGAAGCTTTTTTACTATCATAGAAATAGTTTCAATAAAAATAAATACAGATGCAAACGCATGAAAAATAAATTGCTAGGAGTAAGTCGAGGTAGTCAGTATTCGCCCAATCATATTGGAAATGATGCGGCAATTTTTGAACTTGCTGTAGAATATTTAAGAAAAAAAGGATATGAGGTTAATTTATGCTCAGAAAATGAATTCTTAGAAAAAAGTATAATAGAAGAGGATTTTATTTTCAATATGGCTAGAGACAAGAAGTCTATAGAAAGGTTGCAAGAGCAAGAAGATCTAGGCAAGATGGTTATCAATTCAGCCTATGGCATTACCAATTGTACCAGAGAAAAAATGACCACCCTACTTATTGACGCGCATATCCCTCATCCCAAGAGCGTTATTGTAGATACTGCCAATCCAGATCTTGCGGCCTTAAAAACTTTGGGAGATAAATGCTGGCTCAAGCGCGGAGATTTTCATGCCATCCATAGGGAAGATGTAAGTTTTTCGCGCAATCAGGAAGTTGCAGAGAATATACTCAGAGAATATTCTCTCAGGGGCATTACTAGAGCCGTTGTTAACGCACATCTCGAGGGCGATTTATTGAAATTTTATGGGGTAGAGGGCACTGATTTTTTCTATTGGTTTTATCCCAACGAATCTAGTCACAGCAAGTTTGGTCTGGAGAAAATAAATGGCTTTTCGCAGGGCATACCCTTTGATTTGAGCTACTTGCAGCAAATATGCAATAAGGCAGCATCGACACTGAATATACAGATTTATGGGGGCGACTGCGTGGTAGGGTATGATGGAAACATGAAAATCATTGATTTCAATGACTGGCCGAGTTTCGCTCCTTGTAGGCAGTCTGCCGCACCCTATATTGCAGAATGTATAAGCAATAAGGTAATGGAATATAAACACGCACTAATTTTATAATGACAAATAATATAAAAAAGAGCAGACCTAGCATAGAATCTACTCTTAAATCTGCGGATACAGAAGAGTTTATAGACATATATTTCTACCGCCCTATAGGCTATCGCTGGGCCTTGTTTTTCGACAAGCTGGGAGTTACACCCAACCAGATAAGTATAGCCTCTATTTTTCTGGGCGTTGGTGCAGGCATTTGTTTTTATTATCACGACTTATATCTTAATTTATTGGGAGTCTTTTTGCTCGTTTGGGCAAACTCTTACGACAGTGCCGATGGTCAATTGGCGCGCATGACGGGGCAAAAGTCCAATTTGGGGCGTATGCTAGACGGTGCCTGTGGCGATTTTTGGTTCATCTCAATCTATTTGGCCATTGTATTTAAAATGTTTCCCTATTGGTCGTTTTGGATACTAGCCTTGGCAGCCGCGGCGGGTTATTTTCATAGCAAGCAGGCTGCAATGGCAGATTATTATCGCAATATTCACCTGTTTTTTCTAAAGGGAAAATCAGGAAGCGAGCTCGACAACACCAAAGATTTGGCAGAAAAATATAAGGCCCTAAGCTGGGAAAATAATTTTATGGTAAAAACCTTTGAGACTTTTTATCTAAGATATACCGGCAATCAGGAAAAGGCATCACCAAAATTCCAGTTGATGCAACACTCTCTGCACAAAAAATATCAAGGGGAGGCAGCACCAGAATGGTTTAGGAGCGAGTTTCGCTCACTCAGCCTGCCCCTGATGAAGTATACCAATATTTTATCATTCAACACTAGGGCCATCGTGCTCTTTGTAAGCGTGCTTACAGGTTTTCCATGGGTATATTTTGTTTTTGAGCTAACGATACTCAATTTTATACTCGTTTATATGATAAAAAAACACGAGTCTATATGTGTAAAAATGACTAAAAAATTATTGGAATGATTGATATAAGTAAGATCGAAGGCATTATTTTTGACTATGGAGGCACCCTCGACAGCAATGGCAAGCATTGGGCAGAAGTTTTGTGGGAGGCCTACCAAGATAATAAGGTGCCGGTAGAGAAGATCGTCTTTCGTGAGGCCTATGTTTATGGAGAGCGCTATTTGGCTATGCACCCTATTATAGAACCTCAGCATACATTCAAGGATTTGTTGGTATTGAAAGTCGACTTACAGCTAAAATGGCTGGTAGAAAATGGTTTTTTGCAGAAAAATGATAAAACTTCCTGCTTTTCACTTGCCATTTCAAATCAATGTTATAACTTTGCCGCTTGTGCATTGAAAAGAGCAGAACCCATACTCCAAAAGATGAGTAAAAAATATCCTTTGGTATTGGTATCTAATTTTTATGGCAATGTAGAGGCTGTTTTAGAAGATTTTGGACTTACTAAGTATTTTCAAGAGGTTGTGGAATCGGCAGTTGTGGGAGTAAGAAAACCTGATCCCGCAATATTTGCTCTGGGAGTGAAAGCTCTAAATTTAAAAGCTGAGCAAGTGATTGTTATAGGAGATTCGCATGCTAAAGATATTGTTCCAGCAACAATAATAGCTTGCAAAACTATTTGGATTAAGGGAATTGCTTGGGAAGAAGAAACGGAAGATTTGACAGCCGACATTATTATTACCGATATAATGGAATTGTCAGAGATTTTTAATTTAGAATAAAATGATACGACTGATTACTTTTTTCAGCCGCAAATAAAAAAAGTATTATTTAAAATAAACGTTATGAAAAAAAATCAGGTAAAAGAGGCCAAAGGTAAACTAGGCGTTCTTGTCGTTGGTGTTGGAGGAGCAGTTGCCTCCACATTTATTGCTGGATCATTAATAGCCCGCAAGGGTCTAGGGGTTCCAGTAGGATCGATCACTCAATTGGCAACCATAAGGTTGGGCAAAAGAGAGGAAAATCGTTTTCCTAAAATCAAGGATGTGGTGCCATTGGCTCAATTAAATGATTTGATTTTTGGAGGTTGGGACATATTTGAAGACAATGTTTATGCTGCCGCCACCCATGCAGAGGTTTTGACAAAAGACCACATAAACATGGTGAAAGATGAGTTGGAGGCTATCAAGCCTATGAAGGCCGTTTTTGATCAACACTATGTGAAGCGCTTGAATGGCACCTGGGTAAAGTCGGCTCCTACAAAATGGGAATTGATGGAGCAGCTACGTGCAGATATTCGTAATTTTAAGGCTGACAATAACTGCGACCGTATTGTTTGTATATGGTGTGGTAGCACTGAGATTTTTACTCAGCTGGGAGATATTCATAAAACCCTGCCTGCCTTAGAAAAGGCTATGAAAGAAAATCATGAAGAAATAGCTCCGTCTATGCTTTATGCCTACGCCTGTGTGGCCGAAGGAGTTGCATATATAAATGGAGCTCCCAACTTAACAGTTGATATGCCTGCTATCTGGGATTTTGCTGCTAAAAATGTAGTGCCTATTTTAGGAAAAGATTTCAAGACGGGTCAAACAATGCTAAAAACAGTGCTCGCTCCAATGTTAAAAACACGTATGCTTGGTTTGAGCGGGTGGTTTTCTACAAATATATTGGGAAATAGAGACGGTGAGGTATTGGACGATCCAGGATCATTCAAGACAAAGGAAGAGTCTAAACTTTCGGTTATCGACAACATCCTTCAGCCAGAGCTCTATCCAGAACTTTATGGAGATGTATATCATAAGGTGCGTATCAATTATTATCCACCTCGCAAAGACAACAAAGAAGGATGGGACAATATCGACCTCTTCGGATGGTTGGGCTACCCAATGCAGTTGAAGGCAGATTTCCTTTGCCGCGACTCTATCTTGGCAGCTCCTCTATGTCTCGACTTAGTGCTATTTACCGACCTAGCGCAACGTGCTGGAATGGGAGGTATTCAGACCTGGTTGTCATTTTATTTTAAGAGTCCTATGCACGACGACAATCATATTGCAGAGCATGACTTGTTTATTCAATATGTGAAATTAAAAAATACTCTCCGAACCATTATTGGCGAAGAGACAATAGACTTCATGGATTAATTTTTAGGATTAATTTTCAAGATTAATTTTTTAGTCTGTTCACAATAATCTAAAAGAGCAGGGAACAGCATTTTGTTTCTTGCTCTTTTTGTCTTAAAATAAAACGATGAAGGATAAGTTAATAAGCATAGAGGATATAAAAAAACTGCATCCCATATTCAAGAAATCTTATGGTGAGCGTTTGGCAAAAATACTCATCAGGGTGCTGGGGCTGTACAATGTAAATAAAATCTATGATAGAGCAAAATACGAGAAGGGAACAGACATAGAAGACAATATGATTGAGGGTCTAGGCATCCACAAAAAGCTTCACAACATAGAGGTGCTGGAGCAATTTGAAGGACAGGCTTTTATCACTGTTTCCAATCATCCTTATGGGCATATCGATGGCATCTCTCTTGTGGGAGAGGTGGCTAAGAAAAGAGCAGACTACAAATTGATGGTCAATTGGGTTTTGGGGATGATAGATATTATGGGCGATCATTTTATAGGAGTCAATCCATACAGTTCGGGCTCTATGGCAGAGCGTTCTAGCACCTCAGGAGTCAAGCAATGTATCATGCACTTGAAAGAAAATCATCCCTTAGGGTTTTTTCCTGCAGGGGCAATTTCAAAGAATAAATTCACCAAAATAGAAGATAGGGAATGGCAGGAAAGCGTAATCAAGCTAATAAAAAAGTCAAATGTACCCGTTATCCCTGTGTTTATATCGGGCAGCAATTCCTGGTTTTTTAATTTTCTCGACCTTGTCAATTGGAGGCTTCGATCACTGCGCCTTTGTCACGAGCTATACAACAAAAAAGGGAAAACTATTCACCTAGTTTTTGGAGAGCCAATACCAGCTCACGAGATAAAGTCTTTTGACGACATTAAACTATTGGGGGAATTTCTCAAAAATAGCACCTATAAATTGAAAGATAGAATATAAGTCCTTTACTATAAACTTTACTATAAACTTTATTATAAATTTTACTATAAATTTTATTAAAACTATTTACCAATGAAACAATTATCTAAAAGCCAGATCATTTGCATAGTTCTCTTGTGGCTAGCACTCTGTGTAATGCTTGTGGTGAGCGCGAAGGAGATAAACTGGGAAACGATATTTACCATGGTAGCCTCGGGGGTAATAATCCTAATTGGTGTTACCAAAAACAATGGCAGGAGCAATAAATTTAGGCGCAAATAAGGAGCTTATTTACATAGGTGAATTTTTAATTCAAAGGAGTCTTGTGTGCTTAAAGTCTTGGAGCTCAATGTGCCCCAAGACCTAGTGTTTTTTATTGTCAGGATTTGTAAGCCTTTTTTTCTTCTTCTCGTTCTATAAAATACGCTGCTAGAAGTCCCAATCCACCAAAAAAGCAGGGGCAGGCAAAAAAAATAATTTCAGTGAGCTCTTTAAAACCCCGGGTAACTTTGTATTCAAAGTTGCTGGCAATCAGCATGTTTCCTGCTATTGCAAATTGTATTACAAAGGCTACAATCAGGCCTAAACTGAGGCCTACCATAAGCAATGCTACTTTCAATGTAGAGAACGATTGATTCGTTTTTGGAAAAAGAGAGGGCTTAAATGCATCTGCCGACAATGTGTCCATAGAAGGAAAGGTAAGCCCCTCTTGAATTTTTTCAATCATCATAATACGTTCTTTACGTCTTACATAAAGCTCAAAAATTCTATAAACTCCCAATACCAAAAAACCTACTACCACCATTGGAATTAAATTACTCATCTTTTTATAAATTAATAGTTAAACATTTGTTGTTATCTGTCATTTAGACGTGCTTTGCTCTTCTTGGTTACACCAAAAATATTTTTTTATTTCTCTTTTTTCAAAATAGATGTAGAACCATTTTTTTTACTTATTTTTGTAACCTTTCTTACAGACTTGCGTCAAAGAAAATATGTGTGAAAGAGGTGATGAGTATTATATTCAATTGATAAAAGATGGAGATGCCAATGCGTTTTTACCCATTGTGCGTCGTTATCAGCAAATTGTTTTTAATATAGCTGTCAAAATTGTGCATAATACAGAAGATGCAGAAGATATTGCTCAAGAAATTTTTATCAAGGTGTTTCAGTCTATCAGTTCTTTCAAAGGCAAATCGAAGTTCTCCACTTGGCTGTATCGCATAGCTTACAATACCGCCTTGTCAGAGCTTAGACGGAGGCAAAAGTTAGAACTGCATATTGAAGAAGATTTATCGAAATTATCGTCGCAGGATTTTTATGCCGACTATGCTTCTGATGAGCAGGCAGATAAATTGCGGTGCTTGAAGTTGGCAATGCAGATATTATCCCCAGAGGACTCTCTTTTAATTACATTGTTTTATACGCAAAGCTTAAGTATAGAGGAGGTGTCGGAGATAACAAATTTGGGGCTCTCAAATATAAAGGTAAAACTATTTAGGATAAGAAAAAAACTATTGTTAGAAATGAATAATTTATTGAAAAATGAATATTGAAGATGCTGATACATCAAAGGATATACTTAAGGATATTTTTATTGGCTTAGAATTGGAGTCTGCCTCAGATAAATTTGAAGTAGATTTGATGCAAAAGATTTTTCTTATACACCAAGTTCAGAAACAAAAACGAGCTAGGCGAGGGAGGATTATATCTTACGTATCTTTTGCATTGGCTATATTGGCGATATTGCTCATACCTTTCTTCGTTTATAATTATTTTGAGGTGAAAGTAGATCTTAATTTCAGTCACATATATTTTAATCCAAGCCTTATCGGTGTAGCTTTATCAATATTATTTCTTCTTATTGTGGATTGTATAATCAGCACTAGAGGAAGAGTTCAATGATATATCTACCAGTCTTATTTTTCATTGAGTAAAAAAGATTTGAATGTTTCGAAGTCTTTGGATAGAAGAACTGTCTTTTTTGTTCCTTTCATAAACACTTGAAGTTTTTGGGGGATGGGCAACTTTTTTTGGAGGATGCTCTCCATTGTTTCGTTGAATTTTGCAGGATGTGCCGTTTCTAGGAATATGCCAGTCTCTCCAGTCTTTAGTCCATCTTTGAGTGCCTGATATCCGCATGCGCCATGAGGATCTAGGAGGTACTCGTGTTGATTGTAGCATGTGAGTACGGTCTCCTCAATTTGTGTGTCGGAGTATTTGTATGCCGATATTTCTTGGCATATGTCGTGATGATTATTTTTGTATAGATCCAAGATTCGCGCAAAATTGCTAGGGTCTCCTACATCCATTGCGTTGGCAATTGTGGCAGTAGATGGACGTGCTTTGTACTCTCCGGTTTCTATATATTGATAAAAAACATCATTGTTGTTGTTTGCTGCAATGAAGCGTTTGATAGGGAGTCCCATTTTTTTAGCAAAAATACCGGCTGTAAGGTTTCCAAAATTACCGCTGGGCACAGAAAATACCAAGTCTTGTGCTATACCTTGTTTTGCAAGTTTTGCATACGCATAAAAATAGTAGAAAGATTGGGGTAGAAAGCGAGCCAGATTAATAGAGTTGGCCGAGGTAAGTTTCAACTGAGCATTAAGCCCCTTGTCCATAAATGCAGATTTTACAAGAGACTGGCAATCGTCGAATGTACCTTCTATTTCCAGGGGAATAATATTCTGCCCAAGGCTTGTAAATTGGCATTCTTGAATGTTGCTAACCTTGCCTTTGGGGTATAGTACGAAGACCTTAATGCCCTCAACACCAAGGAATCCATTGGCTACAGCACTGCCTGTATCTCCTGATGTGGCAACCAATACGTTTATGCTTTTTAATCCTTCTTTTTCTGCAAAATGCTGTAGCATTCGTGCCATAAATCTAGCTCCCACATCTTTGAATGCCAGTGTAGGGCCATGAAATAATTCTAGGCTGTATATGTTTTTATCAATTTCTACCAGGGGCGTTTCAAAGTTCAGTGTATCATAAACTATTTTTTTGAGGACTTCTTTTTCTATATCTTCTCCAAAAAAAGCTTCGGCCACGATGAGGGAAATTTCTTGAAAAGAGAGATCTTTTATCGTCTCAAAAAATGCTGGGGGCAGTTGTTTTATCTCTTCAGGCATAAATAAGCCCCTGTCTTGCGCCAAGCCTTTGATGACGGCAGTTGCCAAATTTTCTGCTTTTGATTGTTTGTTGGTGCTATAATATTTCATCTTTTATAATTCATCATTCATCGTTCATTAACATTTTCATAAACTCATCCCCTTTGAGGAGTCCATACTTGCCTCTTTCTGCTGCAAACTCATCATATACGCAAACCTCATCACGCTTTTTGTTGTGGGGCTTATAAATAATGAATGGTACGGGTTTGCTTGTATGCGTTTTTATGCTACATGGGGTAGGGTGGTCGGGAAGTAGGGCAATGCAAACCTCCTGGTCCCAATTTTTCAATTCTTCCAAAATAGGTTTTACTACCCTTTGGTCGAGATACTCAATTGTTTTAATTTTCAGGTCTATATCTCCCTCGTGTCCAGCTTCGTCACTGGCTTCAATGTGTAAATATACAAAGTCCTTATCTTTTAGAGCTTTCAGTGCAGCTTGGGTTTTTCCTTCATAGTTGGTGTCGTACAAACCTGTAGCTCCCTCTACGGCAATGGGTTCCAATCCTGCATATACTCCAATTCCATTAATTAAATCGACAGCAGAAATAACGGCTCCAGATTTTATGGGATAAATATCCGACAACTTCTTCATTTGGGGCTTATATCCGGGCGACCATGGCCATATGCTATTTGCAGAGTCTTTCCCTCTTTTTATTCGTTCTAAATTGACAGGATGATTTTTCAGTAATTCTTGAGAGCGAATAATCAATTTATTGAGAATTTCTGTAGTATGTTCAGCGTCTTTAGTTTTACTCTTTATTAATACATCCCTAAACAAAGTTCCTACTGCGTCATGTGGGGGCGTGGTATCTAAGTCTTTATTTCCATTTTTTAATTTCAGTAAATGCCTATAAGAAACGCCTGAAAAAAGCGAAATATCATCACATGAAAGTTCTTGGTTAAGATAGTCGATAAGGACTTTAGCCTCTTGGGTGGATATATGACCTGCCGAATGATTTTTTATTTTTTCGTTTTCTATACATATAAGATTGCAACGCATTGCCATTTCGTTTGTCAAAATATCAATACCCATGCTTGCAGCTTCGAGAGAGCCCCTACCTTCAAAAACTTCTGCAATATTGTATCCTAATACAGAAAGATTTGCAATCTCACTGCCTGGGTGAAATCCCTCGGGCACTGTTTGTAGCATTCCTGAAGCACCCATTTGGGCAAGTTTATCTATATTGGGGGTGCTGGCTACTTGCAAGGGAGTCTTGTTGCCAAGCGCTGCTATTGGTTCGTCGGCCATGCCATCGCCAAGAATTATTATATATTTCATGCTAATTTGTTTGCTTTTATATGCTGCAAAAGTACTAATATTTTATTTGCTTACATATAATTGAGCATTATCTGTCTTAACAATGCGAACTTTTTGCCCTTTTTCTATGAATCCTGTGAGCGCAATAGCATCGTAAATCTCATTTTCTATCATTACCTTTCCAGAAGGTCGCAAGTCGGATATAACTTCAGCCTGCGAGCCAATAAAATTCTTAAAGGTAGAATCCTTAACTGAGGCTTCATGAAGATCCGTTTCTAGTGCAAATTTTTGGAACATTCCTTTTGCTCCAATCCTCGAAGATAGAAATATAAGAAAAAAGAAGCCTAGAGTCAGACCCGAAAATACTGTGAGCACAGATCTGGTGATGTCGGAACCTTGTGTGTGTTCAAAAGAAAAATAATCGTTGTTGATCATTGCAAGTATTAAGCCCAAAGAAATGCAGGCTATTCCGGAAATTCCAGCAATACCAAATCCAGGAATCACAAAAATCTCGAAGAATATAAGAATAATGCCGATGACAAAGATAATTATTTCCCAGTTTTCTGCCAATCCGTCCATATAAAGAGGAGTGAAGTATATAATTGCTGCAGCTAAGGCCGTGGCGCTAGGGAATCCCATTCCTGGAGTTTGGAGCTCAAAGTATATGCCTGCAACTATTAGCATGATAAGTATAGCTTGCAGGGCAGGATTCAGCAAAAAGCCCCTAAGTTTATCGTAAAGCGAAGGTTTATAGAGTTCTACTACATAGTCTTTATATCCCAAATATTTTGTAATCACCTCATCGACAGATTCTGCCGATCCATCGCAGTATTTTAAGTTTATGGCTTCTTCCGTAGTTAGACTTAGCACTTTTCCAGAGTCCACAACTTGTGGGATATATAAGCTAGGATCAACCATTGCTTCCGCAATTTTGGGATCTCTTTTCCAGGTAAAAATACTATCACTTCCATTTATGATGGTGTCTTTTCCTTGCGCCTCAGCAGTGGCCCTAATAGTAGATCGCATATATGATTGGTATTTGTCGGGCATGACCTCTCCCGTTTCGTTCACCACTGTAGCCGCCCCTATGTTGGCTCCCTTTCTCATGTATATGCCTTTGCAGGCAATGGCTATCAAAGCTCCTGCAGATGCGGCATTGTTGTCAATGAATACGTATACAGGAATCTTGCTGTATAATATTGCCGATCTCATAGAATCTGCATCTACAACAGTTCCGCCATAGGTGTTTAGGTGGAGTAGGACTGCAGAGGCCTTCTTGTTGTATGCTTCGGCTAATCCTTTTGACAGAAATATCTGGCTGGTAGGATTTATTTCTTGATTGATGTTGATCTGAAGGATGAGCGGCTTATCATTTTGAGCAAAAATGATGCTTGTCGAACAGATAAATATGTAAATGAATAATGCTAATGTTTTCATAAGTTCTGATAAAAAATATTTATTCACAAATATAGTATTTATTTGATAAAAAAACTGCTTGTCAATATTATTTTCATCATTAATTATATTAAATATCTAATGAGAAGCTTTTTTAAAAAACTTTAGCGTACAAGCATGATATATTTTTTTTTTTTTCAAAAAAAGTTCTATTTTTTTTTGTTGGTTTAAATAAAATAAGTAAATTTGTCACCTCTAGTCTGTTACTTATTGATAAATAGTATGAGTAATGGATTATAAAATAGGGTGGTTAAAGTTTTTATTGATAATCATTGTCATTAAATGGTCAAAAAAGTATTTTGCGATGAAACCTATACTGTTTAGAAATAAAATTTTAAGCTTGCAAGAAAATATGATGAATTTTGCATTAATGCTGACCTCCAACAGAGAGGCGGCGCAAGATCTTTTGCAAGAAACTACGCTAAAAGTCTTGGATAGCGAGGCTAAATATATTCAAGATCTTAATTTTAAAGCTTGGGTAATGACTATTATGCGTAATATATTTGTTAATAATTATCGCAAAGTAGTTAGAAGTCAGATGATAATTGATCAAACGGAAGATTTATATCTTCTAAATTTATCTCACAATTCGGGCTTCGATACTCCAGAAGGGCTTTGCACTTTAAAAGAGATAAATACAGCAATAAATGCCTTGGATCCTGTGCTTAGGGTCCCTTTCTCAATGTTTCTTGCAGGGTATAAGTATTCTGAGATTTCAGTGCACTTGCAAGTGTCGATGGGAACCGTTAAGAGTAGGATTTTTTCAGCTCGCAAGGAGCTTCAGAATACACTTCGTGACATGAAATAATAGAGTTATATATTTACCTAAATTATTACAATTTGCTTATAACCAGCGTGTTTTGTTTTTATCATTCTCTTAGTTAAGTTGTCAAAGCTTGCATCCTCTTACTATCTGTTTCGCACTCTAGTTCATAAGTATGCTCTGGGTGCAGGTAAGAACTTGTTTGACATCTGTTTTGCCCAAGTCACCAGTGTTCAATCTGTTGATTTTCAGGTGAGTGGCAAGTAAGTTCGCAAGGACAGCAAATCGGTGGGCAGCAATTTGGCTTGGCTAAGCCGCTACGAGCTGATTCATGAGAGTTTGCGTTTCTTTTATAAGAA
This sequence comes from Bacteroidales bacterium, assembly GCA_003851245.1. GTDB lineage: Bacteria > Bacteroidota > Bacteroidia > Bacteroidales > Azobacteroidaceae > BHEP01. The sequence goes on from BHEP01000001.1 coordinate 25,457, forward strand.
GTTCCTTGGTCGGGCGGATCTCTGACTGGTATAGCCAATGTTATGCGCTTGTACCTGTTGAGAGGTTTTTACGCACTATTGAACGAACTTTATCGCCTCAAGGGTGAAATCTATTGCATTTTGAAGAGAGTCAAGAAGCAAGAAAGTGATACAGAATATGCGCATTAGTAAAAAATCAAATATAAAGGATAAAAAAAAGCCTTTTAGGAGTAGATTAAAATATAAAATATTAAAATGATCAGAAAAAAATTTTGCTTTTATACCCCATCTAAACGCAAAAAGCATTACTTTTGTGGGTACTTAGGATTTAGAGCGTCTCCTGTCGAAATGCTTTTAATCACAACTTTGGGTCCACTCCGAAAAGGCCTTTTTGACCAGTCTAGCACCCTCGACAAGACTTGTGAGTCGGTCGTTTTCTCGGAAAAAAACTTTTCAGAGTGGACTCAATGAAACAAATATTGAATATGATAAAACGAAATTTAACGAATCTTTTTTTTATTATTGCTTTTCTTTTTGTCGTGCCTATTGGTATGACAGCTACTGATTTTAGCAATAATAAAACTGTTGTGAATATGTCATCAGGTTTTTTGGCGGGTCCTTTTGAAGGTGTAGAAGATCCTATTCCCAGTCTTTTTGGTAATCCTGATGATAAACCGCTCTATGCTCCTCCTGGAGGTGATGGAGATGTAGGATTAGGAGTAGACGTTCCCCTTGAAGGGGATTGTTTGATATTGCTTTCTGCCTTGGGAGCATATTGTGTTTTTAAAAAGAGGAGAAAAATAATAGAAAAAATAATAGAAAAATAAATCAATGAATTAAATTTTACTTATATGAATATTATATCTAAGAGTATCATAAGCTTAATGCTTTTGATATTTTCCTTGACCTCCAGTGCTGGTATAGTTACTTGGGACTATTCTAAAACACAGGCAGATGATGTTTCTGTGGGTTCGAGTAAGGGGAGCGTTCTTACCTTTGGCTTTGAGCTGAACAAAACAATTACTGGTGCCACAGTTGTGGTAACTTTGCCCGAGGACGGTGATGAGTATGTGTTAAACTCTGCCGGCAGTCTTTCGCCTCAGGGCTTGATTTTTAAAACGCCCGTGTGGAATCCACAAAATAGGACAATCACCTTTGCTACAAATGACAATAAAATTCCTGCTGGAGTGCAGGTGTATTATAAATTAGAGCGCATTGCTACAACATCGCTTTCGGATATGCTTTCTTCGGGTACTGCAAAGGTGGAAATAAAATCCAATAACCCCCTTGTTAATCCAATCAGACATATTACGTACAACTATTTGACGGCCTATTTCCTACTTACGGCTCCTCCCTCATTGCCCGTGGATCAGGTAGATTTGACCCTTCGTTTTGGCGATAATTGTCAGATTTTGAATCCCCATTCTTATACCGCCAAGGATTATAAATTTAAGTTGGCATGCTATGGAGCCTCTGTGGACTCCGTAACCATAAGCTTAGAGATTAAGGAAAATGATGTCATTTTGTCAAATTGGCATAGTGATGCAGGAAATATTACAGAGATCATACAAACTCATAATGGTGGAAAAACAAACTATCTATTATGCCTTGCTAAGGCAGACCTGCCAGGAGGGGATGGTTTTGATGATGATGAGAGCATAATTATTTCGGTAAAAGTAGCAAAACTTCGTTGCGGATCGCAGGATGTTGCTATTTTTGCTTATTGGGGCGATCAGGCTTCGATATCCAATATAGGCATAGGCTCATTTTCGGCAAATCCTTCGGCAGGAGGAGATCCCTTGCTACAAGCACCTTCTTGGAATTTGAATACTCCTAATCAATTTCATATGGACGGACGCTTGAATTTGGCTTCCTCTAAAATAAGAAATAATGGAGGAGGACTTGCCACCGACCTTAAATATTCAGTTCGCAATTTTGATTATTCAGGAGGTGGAATATCTTATATTGACACAGCATCTATTCGTTGTAAAGTGGGTAATGGTGTTTGGGAGAAACCTAGGAAAATAATAGTGGTAGACTCTACCAAGAGCTCTCTTAAGGGCGATTATGATCTTAGACCAGATTTTATAGGATTGCCCTCTGGAGTGGAGGTTTATATAAATCAAGCGGTTCCTGCAGGCGCAGAAGTAACTGTAGAATGGGGCTTTGCCTATCCAGCACAGGCCTTGGCACATGAGCCCGACAAAAATATTCATTATCTTTTGGGACAACGTCTTATTGATAATTGGACTTACTCAAATATTTGTGCAGAACAAGAATATGAGACTTTTGAAATAGTAAGTTCTCCTTTTTTGATGGATACCTTGGTAACAGCTTCGGCTCCCCTATCTTTTCATCTAGGAAAAGATCAAAAGAAAACCCTCACCTTCGATGTGAAACTAAATCCAATGAATGACGCAAAGACTTTTGTGTCGGATCAAGCAAGATTTGCATTCAGAATTGCTGTTCGTGAAGGCTTGCGCTTGAATGTAGATTCTATTGCATATTGGAGCGAGGGCGACAAAAACTATAATTGGCCTATAAGTAATTTGAGCCAAAGAATATCGGGCGACACTACAATCTATACTTTCGACCTAATTCGTGCAAATAGACCACCAAACGGGCTTTTTTATCAAGGCGATATTCGCTTAAATTTTGAAGGCGTATGTAGTGGCAATAATATGCGGCATGTAGTTGAGATATTCAGCGATTATTATCCCTCAGGAACAAATACAGGGGGAGGAAGAGGCGATGTCGTTTTCAAAAACATATTGCAGTTTTATCAATATATTACTGTAAGTTGTGGAGATGGCGAAGGAGTTGGATACTTTATTGATATAGAGAGATTAACAATAGGATGGAAGGATGATAATAATGATGGAATACCCGACGCTTTGGGAGTGAAGGCCGACAAGTCAAAGTTGAACCACCTGCACTTGATTCCTAACGATAGCCTTAAAATTTCTTTCAGTTCTATACTTTCTGCTCAGGCTATTGCAGCAAAAAAATTATATGTTCTTATACATACAGATAAAATAGGTTATGACTTTAATTTGCTTTCTTTTCACAAACCCACGGTAAAGCTCAATGGGCAAATTAATGAAAAGCTGAAGATAAAACTAATAAGAGATAAGGAGATAACATCACATATTTTTGGTTCTGAAAAATATGTAGGATATGCTTGGGAATTAAGCTTCTTGAGCTCGCAAGACCTTTCTGCATCCGATGTTATTGACGTAAGTATTGGGGCAGTAGCAATTCCTTCATTGGTTGATGGCACCTATCCATTTACCCTCACAACATTGTTTTATGCCACTCTTAATGGGGTAGTCAATCCTTTCTTGCCAGGCGAGCATCAAATTGGAGATGTAGAATACAAGAAAAACTTCACCTATTATAGGGCTAAAGGTTTGCAGTATTCTTCAGGAACTGGCTTGGAAAATGAATTTAATGGAAGAGAAACCAAGGCAACAAAAAATGCTTATTACTATTTTACTGGAGGTTTGGCTCCTGGTTATGGACCTTTTGAATATAGGCATGTAAGTATGGTCGATTCAGTAAAATTCCTTGTTCCCAAGGCCTTTCATATGCACGACAAGCAAGATTTTGGACTTATCTATTATCTTGGAACACAGGAGCCCGAGCGGTATTTTCAAAAAGCCCTGCTTCCTATTCGCAGCTACCTTGAAGGAGTAGATACAGTGAAGGTATACAAGCTTGGTGATGATTATTTTGATGTAAATTGGACTAATGACAATACCAAGGCCTCACTTCCTGATGGCTATTATGCGCAATGGCTGAATGTAAAAATAACATCGCCAATGGTAGCCCCTGTTAAGCAATACAAGTTTCCTATTACCGCCTATGTCAATAGTGCTAGTGAAACCGCCAATGTGCCTCTTCTTGGCGGCAAGTTTGAAGATTTCTTTATTGTTGACTACAAGGATCCAGGAAGCATAAGGATGGAATTAAATGACCCTAGCTCAAAGGATGTTTTGCAAGAGAATATTTCATGGCAGATTAATCTTAATACAAGTTATAATAATACTTCAAATGATGTTTGGCTGTATCTTGATGGCCCCGTTTCGGGAGCTAAACTCACCGTGGGTTCAGCAACATATATTGGTCAGGGGCAAGATGGACGTTGGATACACGTCCCTTCCATTGCTGCCTTAAGTACTATTAGCGGGTCTTTGAGCATGATTTATCGAGGAGCTGGCGATTGTGGAAATGACAATATGACAGTCTATAGCTTCTTTGATAGGGATGTTCAGACCAGTGGCACATGGCAGCCTTATCCTGTTTTGAATAATAGCAGCTTTAATAAAAATAATGGTTTTGTAAACTCCATTTTGACAGTTAACTTCTTAGATGTTCCGTCTAGGATCTATGGAAGTATAAGTCCTTTGGCACACTCAGCAAAACATCCTTCTAACCTAAGTTCGGGTCTTTATGGACTTTCTACAATCAAAGTAGGGCCGACTCAATCTCCAAAACATTTTCCTTTTGAAGTTAAATTTACAACAGAGGGAGGATTGGGAGCTGTAAAAAATGTTAGAGCAGTTGTAAATTTCCCCAAGGGAATAAAATATCTTGCTAATTCTGCCTATATTGAATATGAAGGACAAAACATAGCAGTAGCTGGTAGTTTGGAGCAGCACTTACGAACACTTCACGGTACGGCTATGCCCAAAAACCTCTTGATTAACTTAGGCGATGCCAGCAATCCATTGCTGGGAGCCAATGGTGAAATATTGGGAGGGAAAGTTGCAGTACTTCGCATGCTCCTTGAGCCTACCTGCGAGATAGGTATGTTGGCACATAAAATATCGTTGAATATTTTTGGAAATAAAATTTGTGGCCTTGCTGCCATTGGCAATGGTGAGCATACTTACAGTTCTAGTTCGCTTCAATTGCGCGACTTTATAACCTCGTTTGATGCTACATTACAATTGAAATATGCCCCAGTAGCTAATTTTAGCTGCGAGGATGGCAAAAGCAAGGTAGATGTAAGCCTTAAATTTAGAAAGATTACAAAAGCCGATGTCAGTGTTACCGATTCCATTATTATCTCTATGCCCCGATGGTATAATATAGAAGGAAATATTTCGTATGCGCTACCTGCAGGGTTAAATCCCAACAATCAACAAATAATTGTACCTGCTGAGTCGGGAGTAGTTTCTGCTGGACAAATGGTTAATAGGGTTGTGGGTGACGAAAGAAGTATCTTGTGGACTCTCCCTAAGGCTTATTTTGATGCCTTGGCTGCCAATAATATTGCAGGTCAGCCCGAAGGGTCTAAGAATGCCTATACTTTCAAGTTGGCCTTTGATCAAACGGCTGCTGCTGGAACTGGGGGTGTATTTCATGCAGCTATCATAGCTTCTGTATCTCCCTCGGAGCATTGTCCTAAGGTAAGTGGTAAAATTGTGCACGTTGATTCAGTATTGATCAATGCCACCAATGCCACCACTTGGAACGGAAGCCTTAATTCTGATTGGAACAATGTAGACAACTGGTCTGCGGGTATTCCTGGTAAATGTACGGATGTGATAATTGAATATGTCGCCAACTTACCTTCAATAAATTCTCAAACGAAGGCTGTTGCAGCAAAAGTTCATTTTGACGCCCATGCATCCATAGGAGGAGTGCCGCACTTGACTTACACAAGCTCTACCGCCAAAATGGGAGTTCGCCCCAATAGATGGTATTTGCTGTCTTCGCCATATCAAAACATGTATTCTGGAGATTATGTGATCTCTCCAACAAGGTTGCTTCCTACAGTTTACATGAGGAAATATCAGGCAAGCTATCCTGACAACGCTTCTATAGGAAAAAAAGTTGCTACTTGGACGAGGGCATTTAGCTTCCAAAATGAATTGCTTAGCACTGGAAATGGCTTTGCCGTTTGGGTGGACGATGACATCAATTCAAATGCCTATTTTAGTTTCCCTAAAGACTCAATGGCTTATGCGCGATACTATAATGGAACTGTTACAGGTTTTGATGTTATTCCTAGCAGAGCGAATAATGGTAGGTTTGTCTATGAAGGAAACCCTGGCTACAATGCTTTAAATAAGAATTTCTCTATCAATGCCGATAATAGTACCGATGCAGCTTATACCGAAATGTTGGTTGCCAATCCTTTTATGTCACATTTGGATATGACCAAATTTTATGCTGCCAATAAGTCAAAGATAGAACCCGTGTTTTATGTTTGGTCAAGCACAACTTTTGATGTAGGTAGGGTGCCTATTCAAACAGGTGATGCGCAATTGGGTACCGGTGATATTTACATTGCTCCTATGCAGTCTTTTATTATAACAAAGAAGGCAGGCGTGACTGATGCCAGTGGTTTGGTGTTTACGCCAGAAATGTCGATTGCACAGACCGGACAAAAACTACGAAATGTGGGAATTGGCAATCATAATCGATTCAATTTGGATGTATACCATAATGGAAGTAGAAATAGTGGAATTGCTATTGAGCAAAACAATTTTTCAAGCAATGGATTTAAGTCCTCTGAAGATGCTATTACCATTTTCTCTGACGATAAAAATTATGTAGAATCTGTCATTTTGTCTGCAATAGTTGACAAAAGAGAGCTTTCTATAAACTCCGTCTTAGATTTTAGTGAAGATATTGAATTGGGTATTCGCACAAAAATCAAGGGAGATATTGTTTTCAAAATTTCTGATTTGGCAGGAGTATTGAGTACTGAGAATATTTATTTGGAAGATAGACTTAAGGGCGTTTTGCATGACCTTAGAAGCAATCCAGAATATACTTTCGCTCATGATGGTGGTGATATAAGCGCTCGTTTTTTCTTGAAGATAACAAAAGATCTGACATCAATAGATGATTTGAGAGGAGGCGACGTTAAGATTTATGCCAATGAGGGTACTGTCAATGTTAGCAGTGATATTGATAACCCAATTCGCAGAATTGAAATTTATAGCACACAGGGCAGTCTGATTGCAGTAAGAGAGGGTTTAAACACCAATATGTTGGCAATAGATTTGCCTTACCAAAATCAAATGGTAGTGGTTAAGGTACAAACCGAGAAGTCGAATAAAATGGAGAAAGTACTTCTTCGCTAAATCATGACTTTAATAATATTGGTCTAATATTCAAAAATGGCGACTGTTTTTACAGTCGCCATTTTTGTTTAAAAGTAAAAATTGCTACTTTTGTATGATAATTAATTATTTATCCATAGAATATGAGTCATTTTGCAGAAATAATAAAAAGTAGACGAAGTATACGCAAGTTTACCCAAGAAAAACTTACTCCCGAGCAGGTAGAGCAGCTGATGGCAACGGCATTGATGTCCCCAAGTTCCAAGCATAGCAATGCCTGGCAATTTGTGTTGGTAGAAGATAAGGCCGATTTGATGAAATTGTCGCATTGCAAGAGCTCTGGCTGCTCTTTTGTTGCAGACTGTGCCTTGGCAGTTGTAGTATTGATTGACCCCCTACAAAGTGGGGCGCATATAGAAGATGCGTCTATTGCAGCCACCTATTTGCAGCTGCAGGCCGAAGATTTGGGACTAGGGTCGTGCTGGATACAGGTTAGTGGTCGCGAAACGCAGGCAGGACAAGATTCTGAAGAAGCCATACGCGAGCTTTTTGACATTCCTTACCAATTGGTAGTGGCCTGTGTGATAGCTATTGGAAACAAGGAAAAACCTGGAAAACCTTTCGACGAAGAAAAATTGCAGTGGGAGAAAATACATATTGGCAAATATGTATAAGATTGTACTTCTTGGGGCAGGTAATTTGGCTAGCCAACTAGGTAGAAGTCTACAAGAGGTGGGTCATGAAATATTGCAAGTTTATAGTCGCAGCCACGATTCGGCCTCTCTTTTGGCACAAACAATGGGAGTGCCTTTTACAATCTCCCTTGCTGAGCTAAGAGACGATGCAGATATCTATCTCTTTGCATTGAGTGATGCCGCTCTGCCCGAAGTATTGTTGCAGATGCCAAAACTTGATGGTCTCTTTGTGCATACAGCAGGAAGTTTGGCCTTGGATGTTTTTGCAGGATATACCAGTCGTTATGGTGTTTTCTATCCCTTACAAACATTTAGTAAGCAGCGCAAAGTTTCTTTCGAGATGCTGCCTATTTTTATAGAAGCCAATAATCCTGAAGACGAAATGCTACTTGCCGATTTGGCACGATCCATATCTTCAAAAGTTCAAAGCCTGGATTCAGTTCAGCGCTCATATTTGCATTTAGCGGCTGTTTTTGCCTGCAACTTTAGCAATCACCTTTATGCCCTTGCAGCAAAAATTTTGGAAGGTCAGGGTCTTGATTGGAAACTCTTGCTTCCTCTTATACAAGAGACAGCCTCTAAGGTGGAGGAAATGTCTCCCCCAGAAGCACAAACAGGACCAGCCCTTAGAGAGGATAGCATTGTTATGAACAAACACTTAAAAATGCTGAGAGATCCAAATGTAGCACATATCTACGATCTCTTGAGTCAGTCAATAATAATTATTTAATTTTATGAGCAATATAAATTACGATTTAGGAAAAATTAAGGGTTTTATTTTTGATGTTGATGGAGTACTTTCGCCCAATGAAATACCACTACATCCTTCAGGAGAGCCCATGCGTATGATAAATATCAAAGACGGATACGCCATGCAGTTGGCGGTGAAGCAGTCTTATGTCTTAGCCATTATCACAGGCGGCAACACCGATTCTGTTCGTATTAGATTTGAGAGTTTGGGTTTGCAGCACATATATATGAAATCCTCTAAAAAAATATTGGATCTGAACGATTTTATGCAAAAAACAGGTCTTAAGTCTGAGGAATTGGTTTATGTAGGAGATGATATTCCCGATTATGAAGTCATGCAGAAGGTGGGCCTGCCTGCTTGTCCTGCCGATGCGGCTCCAGAAATAAAATCTATTTCAAAGTATATTTCTCATCTCAAAGGAGGCGAGGGTGTAGGTCGTGATATTATCGAGCAGGTCATGAAAGCGCAAGGGCGATGGATGCAAGGAGATGCCTTCGGTTGGTAGGGGCTGAAGACCAGTGTTATGATATAGGTCTTAATTTTCGGCATAGCCAAGCCTCAATATCATTTATAAAAAAAGAAGGTCTCAAATATTTTGAGACCTTCTTTTTTTATACCTTGAGAATCAATGCTTACATCATGCCGCCCATGCCACCACCCATAGGGGGCATTGCAGGAGATGCGTTTTCTTCTTTTTTCTCTACAATTACACATTCCGTTGTTAGGAACATTCCAGCAATAGACGCTGCATTTTCCAATGCTACACGAGTTACTTTGGCTGGGTCAATAACACCCGCTGCATATAAGTCTTCGTAGACATCGGTTCTGGCATTGTAGCCAAATCCGCCCTTGCCTTCTTTTACTTTTTGAACAATTACGGCACCTTCTTTTCCTGCGTTTTCTACTATTTGACGCAAAGGCTCTTCAATTGCACGTTTTACGATTTCTATACCAATAGTTTCGTCGTCATTTTCACCTTTCATACCTTCGAGTTCTGCTATTGCACGCACGTAAGCAACACCACCTCCAGCAACAGTGCCTTCTTCGATAGCTGCACGAGTAGCACTTAAGGCATCCTCTACGCGGTCTTTCTTTTCCTTCATTTCAACTTCCGAAGCAGCACCAACATAAAGAACAGCTACACCTCCAGCCAATTTTGCCAAACGCTCTTGCAGTTTTTCTTTGTCGTAGTCTGAGGTGGTATTGTCTATTTGCACCTTTATTTGGTTTACCCTTGTAGCAATAGCTTCCTTGTCGCCACTGCCATTTACAATCACTGTATTGTCTTTGTTTACAGTAATTTTCTCTGCACTACCAAGCATTTCAATAGTTGCAGTTTCCAAGGTAAGGCCTTTTTCTTCCGAAATAACCACACCACCAGTCAAGATAGCAATGTCTTCAAGCATTTCTTTGCGTCTGTCGCCAAAGCCAGGAGCTTTCACTGCACAAATTTTTAGCCCTGCACGCAAACGGTTTACAACCAAGGTAGCCAATGCTTCAGAATCAATGTCTTCGGCAATAATCAACAATGGGCGACCAGTTTGAATCGAAGCCTCCAAAATAGGCAAAAGATCTTTCAATACAGAAACTTTCTTGTCGTATATAAGAACCTGAGGATTTTCCATATCTGATTCCATCTTTTCTGTGTTGGTCACAAAATAAGGAGATATATATCCTCTGTCAAATTGCATGCCTTCTACAACGTCCACATAAGTTTCTGTTCCCTTGGCTTCTTCAACAGTTATTACACCTTCTTTCTTTACTTTTTGCATGGCTTCTGCAATAAGTTTTCCTATTTTCTCGTCGCCATTGGACGATATTTTAGCCACATTCTCAATTTTTTTGAGGTCGTCGCCAATAGCCTGCGATTGCTTTGCTAGGTTTTTAACAACTGCTTCAACAGCCTTATCTATACCACGCTTTAGATCCATAGGATTGGCTCCGGCAGTAACATTTTTGAAGCCTACACTGATAATAGACTGCGCCAAAACAGTGGCGGTAGTTGTTCCATCTCCAGCATCATCATTAGTTTTAGAAGCAACTTCTTTCACCAATTGAGCTCCCATATTTTGAAAAGGATCTGCAATTTCTATCTCCTTAGCCACAGTTACCCCATCTTTAGTGATGTGTGGAGCACCAAATTTTTTCTCAATGATAACATTACGCCCCTTAGGTCCTAATGTTATTTTTACTGCGTTTGCCAATTCGTCGACCCCTTTTTTTAGAAGGTCGCGCGCATCAATATCAAATTTTATTTCTTTTGCCATAATATTTTTATATTTTTTTATTGTATTAAAATTGATTCCTTAGGATTCTTTCAATTATATTATTGCAAGAATATCCGACTGACGCATAATTAGATATTTGACGCCTTCCAACTCAATTTCAGTACCTGCATATTTGCCAAACAATACCTTATCTCCTTTTTTAACGATCATATCCTCATCCTTGGTGCCATTACCCACAGCAACAACCTCGCCTTTTAAAGGCTTTTCTTTGGCTGAATCTGGAATAATAAGACCACTAACTGTTTTTTCTTCTGCGGCAGCAGGAATAATTAATACCCTATCCGACAATGGTTTAATGTTCATGATTTGAAAATTTTATGTTTATAAATTAATGAATTATAATTAACTTAGACCCGCGGCCCTGTTTGGTCATAAAGAAACGAAAACCATGCCATTTTTTTTTGTGTCATTATGACTGACAAAATTTCTTATCTGTTTGTTAGAAAAGCAAGCAAGGCAGGCAAGTCAACATTGTGTTGCTCCCCTGTTTCCATGTTTTTAAGGCGCATTATTTTACTCCTCATCTCATCTTCTCCCACCAAAACTACAAAGGGAATATTATTGCTGTCGGCATAAGACATTTGCTTCTTCATCTTTGCTGTATCAGGATACAGCTCAACACGTATGCCTCTTGCCCGCAGCACGGAGACAATGGGCAGAAGGTAATTGACCTCTGCTAGTCCAAAATTAATGAACAAAACCTCGGTGCCAATTGTCGTCTCCTTTGGGTATAGATCTAGCTGATTTAGGACATCAAAAATCCTATCTGCTCCAAAAGAAATGCCAACACCAGAAACATCGGGCATTCCAAAAACTCCTGTCAAATTGTCATAACGACCACCTCCGGTAATACTTCCAATTGCCACATCCAAGGACTTAACCTCAAAAATAGCTCCCGTGTAATAATTCAAGCCTCTGGCTAGTGTTAGATCCAGCTCTATCTGATTTTTAATTTTCAGCAAAGCCAATTTTTCAAAAATAAATTCTATCTCTTCCAGCCCCCTCATTCCCACTTCAGAATCTGACAAAACGGTCTTCAGTACTGCAATTTTTTCTGCCGTGCTTCCCGACAAAAGGATAATAGGCTGTAGCTTAGCAATAGCCTCTTGCGATATATTTTTTGAAATAAGTTCTGCATTTACTCCTTCGAGTCCAATCTTATCTAATTTATCTATGGCGACGGTTATATCGACTATTTTTTCGGCCTCTCCAATAATTTCAGCAATTCCACTAAGAATTTTTCTATTGTTTATCTTAATACAGACCCTAATATCAAAGCGCTTGTATACCTCATCCATTATCTGAATCAATTCTACCTCATTAAATAGGGAGTCCGAGCCTATGGTGTCGGCATCGCACTGAAAAAACTCCCTGTAACGCCCTTTCTGAGGTCTGTCGGCCCTCCATACCGCTTGTATCTGATAGCGCTTAAAGGGGAAAGTGAGTTCATTTCTGTGCATTACTACATAGCGAGCAAATGGCACGGTGAGGTCGTAGCGCAGTCCTTTTTCCGAAATTTTGCGCACCATTTCATTGCTATTTTTGGCCGCCAAAATATTCTCATCTACTGCCGAGAGATAGTCGCCAGAGTTAAGTATTTTGAAGAGCAATTTGTCGCCCTCTTCTCCATACTTACCCATCAGGGTGGAGAGGTTCTCCATAGCGGGAGTTTCAATCTGCTTGAATCCATAAAGATGGTATACGTATCGAATAGTATCGAATATATAATTGCGTCTCGCCATTTCTTGTGGAGAGAAATCTCTTGTTCCCTTAGGGAGCGAAGGTTTTTGCATGATCAATCAAAAAACATTAAAAAATAAATACTAATATGTAATTATATTAACAACAGCATCAAAAACCTAATTTGCAGAATCCACATATAAAATCTACAGCTATTTTTCTTGAATAGCTTATGGTTTTTTTATACCTTTGCTGCCTGAGGTATACTTTTGCTGTTTAATAAATAAACTCTCTAAAAAATGTTAAAATTTCTCTTTGTCCTATTCTTGATATTCTTGGTTCTTGTTCTTTTGACAGGGTTTTCTGTTGTCCGAGGGATTAAACGAGCCCTTTTTAGTACTCCTTCAAACAAAAAAACGAGTAGAAAAAGCACTAATCAGCAACAGCAAAATAGGCAAGAAGGCAAGAGCAACAAACAAAACAAGGTGTTCACTTCTGAAATAGGAGAATATGTTGACTATGAGGAAATTATAGACAAGGATAAAACAGACTAGCTAGGAATTACAATTGTCTATTAGCGTCCTCCTCTAAGCAGAGAAATAAATTCCTCACGGGTTTTGGCTTGATTGAAAGCTCCTGTAAAATCAGAAGTTGTGGTAATAGAATTTTGCTTTTGAATGCCCCGCATCTGCATACACATATGCTGTGCTTCAACAACAACCATTACCCCCAAAGGCTCTAATGCTTCCTGGATACTCTCTTTTATTTGCATAGTAAAACGCTCCTGTATCTGCAATCTCCTTGCAAAAACATCTACAACACGAGGAATCTTACTTAAGCCCGTCACCCTTCCATTGGGGATGTATGCCACATGAACTTTTCCGAAAAAAGGCAGCAGGTGATGCTCGCATAAAGAATAAAAATCTATATCCTTTACAATAACCATTTGCTTATAATCTTCAGAAAAAATGGCTGATGACAATATTTTATTAGCTTCTTCTTTGTAGCCCTTTGTCAAAAACATCATAGCTTTAGCAACCCTAGCTGGCGTTTTTTGAAGACCCTCTCTGCTAGTATCCTCACCCAAAAGCTCTAAAATTTTCAGATAGTGAGAGGCAATTGCCTCTTGCCTCTTTTGTTCTTCGGGATTGTGATTCATATTTATATTTTTTTCAGTTGTCATTGTATGAAATTTTTATCTCATCTTCAACAATATAGACTTCTTTTCCAAAACCTGGAAATGCCTGCTTTAGCTCACGCATAAATCCATTTGCATGCTCTCTGCTCTCAAAATCGCCAACCCTAAGTCGCCAAACGGGAGCCTTATAGCTCACTGTTGTCCTAATTCCTGGAAACAATTCTTTTATTTGCATCTCTTTGGAGAATGCCTCATCTTTTGACTTCCTTTGGTTGTTGCCAGAAAAAATATTGACCCTATACCCAGAAGCATCAATGCTTTCTGTATCAAAAAGAGAGTCTTCAGAACGCAACTTACCGATTAAAGCGGTAAGACCGGGTTCGCTAAAAATCTCAACCTTCCCTTGAGCGCTATTTTCTCTTGTCAATTCTTCAACCATATTGGTAGGTTTGGGCAAAATGGCCCAAACGCTACCTAATGAAGAAAGGAACAATCCTAAGAGTAAAATTAGAATATATATTTTGTTCACTGAAATAAATTTCATTTATATTATGGTCAAAAAGCCTCAATTATGGGCAAGAATTTATCTACAGCAAGTGCAGCTCCTCCAATCAAACCTCCGTCTACATCGGCATTAGCAAAAAGCTCCTTAGCATTGCTCGCGTTGCAACTACCACCATAAAGTATGGATGTGTTTTGTGCTACAGCTTCCCCGTATTTAGCGGCAAGTGTTTTTCTAATATGCGCGTGTATTTCCTGTGCTTGATCAGAGCTGGCGGTCTTGCCTGTACCTATAGCCCAAACAGGCTCGTATGCAATAACTAACTTAGAAAAATCTGCGCTCGACAGATCAAACAAGGCTTCCGACAATTGAGCTTCAACTACCGAAAAATGTTTGCCAGCTTCTCTTTCCTCCAAAACTTCGCCAATACAAAAAATGGGCTTTAGTCCTTGCGAAAGTGCTAGCACTACTTTTTCTTTCAAAATGGCATTGGTCTCTCCATAATATGCCCTGCGCTCAGAGTGACCCAAAATAACATATTGAGCTCCCGTAGAAGCTATCATGGCTACAGAAATTTCTCCTGTGTATGCTCCAGATTCTTTATTGGCACAGTTTTGAGCCGAGACTCCTATTTTTGTAGATTTTAATTCTGAAGCCACTGATGCTAAATGTGTAAATGGAGTTCCCAGTACAACATCGCACTTAATATCCTTTCCTTGCAAAGCAGCTTTAAGTTCCTTAGCCAAGGCCAAACCCTCGGTCAGTGTAGTATTCATCTTCCAGTTTCCTGCAACAATATTTTTTCTCATAATTAAAAAATTTAATAAATTTATTTTGTTGTTAATTTGTCTTCTTTGTCAATTTGTCTTCTTTATCAATTATATCCTTTTTCTTTCTATAGTAGAAAAAATCCCATATCCACAGTAAAAACAGTGGTATAAACAATATCATAAACACCACAAGCACTTTCTTGCTGTCGGATATTGGAGTAAGCAAGCCCCAGTCTTGCTCGTTAAGTGGCTTTACAAGATCATTGTATTTAGGCAAATTGTTGTGATGCCATTTTCCTACAATAATACCATTATGAATCAAAACCAATCCAGGATTTGATCTAACAATGGTTTTAAGTGTAGTTTCGTCACTTATGCAAATAGGATATTCTGCACCTGTATATTGTATCCAATCGGATATGTCTTTTTGAGAGGAAGCTGTAAGGCAATAGAAAGAATGATCGAAACGCTGTGCATAATCATAGATCTCATTTATATTATCCACATTCGTATCAGCAGCCTTATCCAACTTAGTCGAAATCATTAAGAAAGTATAGCCAGTATCTGCCAATATTATGTCTGTTATATCATCTCCCTGAGCATTCGTTATATTAAAATCATGTATTGCAGGCTTATATCCTTCTTTTATTAAAATATTTTTTGAATCTACAAAAATCCAAGTACTGTCATCGGCAGGATAATTGTCGATAGTAAATTCTTTTTGTTCTCCATTTTTTTCATAGACAAAGGATGTCTCATACTCATCTGTTTCTGCATCCAAAGGTATGCTCATAAGTAGGGGTATATCTGCTCCTATTTTATAGGGCCTAAAGTCCAAAATTGGTAGGTATTGGTAACTGTATAAAGACACTAGCAGAATAAATGCTAGACTATAAAGGCTAATCAGCCAGTTTATTTTTTCTGTAAATATTGGAGATGTATAGCTCTGCCACCTCATAAGAATAAATGCTGCGGGAAGCAATATGAGGAAGTTTTTGTAAAATGTTTGCCAATTGCTTATAATAAAGGCATCGCCAAAACAGCCACAATCTGAAACTGGATCGGCTAAGGCTAAATAAAAACTAAGAGCGGTCATAAACAGCATGAAAGCAAACATGCAGACTGATGTAAACTTAGTATAAAGTCTGAGTAAAACAAATATCCCCAATAAAAACTCTACGATAGAGAGGGCTAGCGATAGGGGGAGTTCTAAGATATTTAAAAAATCCAAATGGAAGGCACTGAAATAATCGTGCATCTTATAAGCTCCTCCAAGAGGGTCTACAGCCTTAACAAATCCCGAGAAAATAAAAACAACACCTAAAACTGTGCTGCATAGGGCAACAATTCCCTTTTTAATTTTTTCTAACATAATAATTACTCTCCGTATTCTAATTTTATAAGTGCAAATAGTGCATAATTAATCATATCCATATAGTTTGCATCAATACCCTCTGAAACCAGGGTTTTACCCCCATTGTTTTCTATTTGTTTGGTTCTATAAATTTTAGTCAAAATCAAATCTGTATATGAACTAATTCTCATACTTCGCCACGCCTCATCATAATCATGGTTTTTGGCATACATGAGCTCCTTGGTTTCTGTAATATTTTTGTCGTAAAGAGCCATGGATTCTTGCATGGAGAGGTCAATTTTTTCAGCATATCCTTTTGCCAATTGAATAAGTCCAACGATACCATAATTGACAATTCCAATAAACTCCGATTTCACACCCTCATCAATCAAGCTATTGTTTTTGATCTCTAAGGATCTTATTCGGTTTGCTTTTATAAAAATCTGATCCGTCAACGAACTTGGGCGCAAAATACGCCAAGATGCACCATAGTCTACAAGTTTCATCTCAAAAACATTGCGACATATGCTTATCACATGATCAAACTGTTCTTTTGTATTCATATTAATTAGGAAAATAACAAGAAAAAATAATCTGACAAAGATAATCAAAAAAGGCGCAGAAGCAATGTTTGCCCTACGCCTTTTAAAATTTTTTAGCAATATTTTACGAACAGCGAATATTTTGTCCTATCCTTAATTTCGTTGTTGCAGTGATTTTGTTTAGCTTGCACAACTGCTGCACAGAAATTTTGTAGCGCTTTGAAACAGCATAGAGAGTATCTCCAGATTTAATCTTATGATATTGTACCTGACCCTTAGTATATTTATTGGAGGCGGCTTCTTGCTTCTTTTTTACAAACGTATAATTATCTGTGTGTGCAACAAAATTTGCAAAATCAATTATTTCTATGGGATTTATTGGCTTTCCTATAAAACGAAATTCAAAATGCAGGTGCGAACCTGTAGACCTGCCGGTATTGCCCCCAAGGCCAATAGGCTGACCAGCTTTTACCACTTCTTCAGAATCTACAATAAAACCAGACAAGTGACCGTATACTGTCTCTAAACCATTATTGTGCCTCAAAACCAGATAATTGCCATAGCCTCTTCTATCAAAACTTTTGACGCGAACCTTTCCATCAAAGGCAGCAAGAATAGTATCGCCAGTCTGAACCTTTATATCTGTGCCGTAGTGCATTCTCTTTCTTCTAGGCCCAAAGTGCGAAGTTACGCGACCTTCAAAAGGCATTACAAAGGTCGATACATCAATATTAAACGAATCTGGAATGCTGATTTGCGCATATGGATTTACTCCATTGGTTTGCCAGTGGCTATAGATATTATCAGCGGGAAATAAAAGTTCTTCCTCTTCTAATTCGGCAAGCATCAATAAAGAATCAACAACAATAAGCTCTTTTTTATTGAGATGCTTATCGACATAAAATTCCTTTACTTTATCGTCTTTCTCTAGTTTTGTTACCTGTTCTACGACTGGATCATTGGCCTTAATTGTAGGAATATAAACAAGGCTCTGAAATAAAATCACTGAACCGACAATCACAACTTTTTGAAAAATACTACTCATTCTAAAATATATTTTTTTTTTGCAAATTTGCATTATAATACTAGATAATCAGACAATCTCGTCGCTAGCATACAAATTAGACAATAATAACATTTCATACTTAAATAACTCATGAGGCTCAAAGAAACGCTTTAATTCTATTGCTGCAGACTCCAAAGAATCGGAAGCATGAATAATATTTTCTTGTACACTCATACTAAAATCACCGCGAATGGTGCCTGACTGAGCTTCTCGCCCGTTGGTGGGTCCAACAAGATTTCGTACTACCGAAACAGCTTCAATACCTTCCCAGCACATAACTATAACTGGAGAAATTTCCATGGAGGCTTTTATTCTACCAAAAAAAGGCTTATCCTTTAAATGCGAATAATGATCATCTAAAATTGAATCTGTTAGCCACAGCATTTTTATACCCGCTAAGAGAAGTCCTTTTCTTTCAAAACGATCTGTTATTTGACCAAACAAGCCCCTTTGAATTGTACAAGGCTTAAAAATTACAAGAGTCTGCTCCATGCCTATGTAAATTTAGTTTTAAAATTTCCACTGGCAAAGGTCGGTTTTTTATGAAAAAGAAACAAGCCGTAAATGTTAAAAGATATTTCTAAATTGCTTTGGAGAAGTATTATAGAACCAATACTCTGAATTACAAGGCATTACAAAAAACATGTTTTATATCATGAAATTGAACAGAATCAAAAAAACCCGATGAAAACGAGGTTTTTTAGGAATTTGCATACAAATTTGGTGCGAAAAAATTAAACCAAAGACTTCTTTTTTTCTAAAAAATCGTCAGCGCCACCAATATGCTCTATTACTTTTTTATCGGAAAATTCATACACTTTTGTGACCAATCCCTCAAGAAAATCTCTGTCGTGAGAAACCAAAATAATGGTGCCGTCATAATCAAGCAGAGCCGATTTTAAAACATCTTTTGTCTTTAGATCAAGATGGTTTGTGGGCTCATCAAGTATCAATAAATTGACAGGCTCAAGCAAGAGTTTTACCATTGCCAAACGGGTCCTTTCGCCTCCTGAGAGCACCCGTACTTTCTTTTCAGAGTCTTCGCGATTAAACATAAAAGCCCCTAATATATTGCGTATCTGTGTGCGAACATCTCCTTCCGCCACCCTATCTATGGTTTCGAAAACACTCAAATCGTCGTCCAATAGCTGCGCCTGGTTTTGAGCAAAATATCCTATCTTAACATTGTGTCCAAGCATAATATTTCCCTCAAAAGGAACTTCTCCCATCACACACTTGACAAATGTTGATTTGCCCTCCCCATTTTTTCCTGCCAAAGCAACCTTCTCTCCCCTAGAAATCATCAGATGAGCATTGGCAAAAACCAAATGGTCGTCGTAAGATTTGCTGACGCTTTCAACGGTAAGGGGGTAATTACCCGAACGAACAGCAGGTTGAAATTTGATGCGAATAGAAGATTTATCCTCCTCATCAATCTCTACTCTTTCGAGCTTTTCCAACTGGCGAACCCTACTCTGAACAAGTACTGCCTTGGCAGCCTGTGCCCTAAATCTCTCTATAAACTCCTCTATATCATGAATTTGCTTTTGCTGAGCCTCCCATGCGTGAATCTGCTGCTCTCGTCGTTCTTGGCGAAGTTCTAAGTACTTAGAGAAATTAACCTTGTAGTCATATATTCGCCCCATGGTGAGCTCTATGGTGCGGGTAGTGACGGTATCAATAAACCTTCTATCATGAGATATCAGGACAACCGCATTTGCCTGCGTCAATATAAAATTTTCTAACCAAGTAATGGTCTCTATGTCAAGGTGATTTGTAGGCTCATCAAGCAGCATAACATCGGGATTTTGCAGCAGTATCTTTGCCAATTCTATACGCATTCGCCATCCTCCACTAAACTCTCCAGTTGGCTTATCTAAGTCCTCACGTTTGAAACCCAATCCTACAAGGGTTCTTTCAACTTCGCCCTCAAAATTTAGGCCTTCTACCGATGCCAATCGTTCGTGGGCCATAGTAAAATCATCAATCAATTTGGAATAAGCATCAGATTCATAATCTGTGCGCACTTCCAACTGCTTGTTCATGTCCTCAATTTCGGATTGCAAATCAAAGATATGGGCAAAAGCTTGTGAAGCCTCCTCGCGCACCGTCCTCTCGTCCGATACCTGCATTACCTGAGGCAGGTATCCTATAGTCATTCCTGAAGGGCCTGAAACATTCCCCTTAAAATCTTTTTTTACACCCGCCAAAATTTTTAGCATAGTACTTTTGCCGGCTCCATTTTTGCCTACAAGTGCAATTCGGTCTTTTTTATTGATGATGAAATTTATTCCGTCAAACAGGTATTTACCTCCCATTTCTACCCTTAAGCTCTCTACTATTAGCATTTAGTTGAATTACGAATTATTAATTTTACAAACGAGCACAAAAGTAATCATTTTCCAAGAATTAGACAAAAGCGTAATCAGCTATTTTTAAAAGCCTCGTCTTATTTATCTTAATTGTTTTAATTAAGTAGCATTTATTTTGACCAAAAATAAATATTGCGTAACTTTACAATTAAAACAATTATGAATTTTTTAAACTAAATTTATGGCACTTATCAAACCATTCAAGGGCATTCGCCCCCCTAGAGGCTTAGAGCAAGAGGTGGCTTCTCGTCCCTATGATGTATTAAGCTCTGAAGAGGCTAGGCAAGAGGCAGAAGGCAACGACAAATCCCTGTATCACATCACCAAACCTGAGATTGATTTTCCTTTAGGCACAGACGAACATACACAGCCCGTGTATGACAAGGCTGTAGAAAATTTTAAGCTTTTTCAAGAAAAAGGCTGGCTCAAGCAAGATTCCAAAGACTCGTATTATGTATATGCCCAAACCATGGAAGGACGAACTCAATATGGACTTGTGGTATGTGCCTCTGTACAAGACTACCTCAGTGGGGCTATTAAAAAACACGAATTGACCCGCAAGGATAAGGAGGAAGATAGAATGATGCACGTGCGTATAAACAATGCCAATATAGAACCCGTTTTTTTTGCCTATCCAGAACGCAAAGACCTAAGCGAAATTGTGGCTGGCATTGTTAAAAACACTCCCGAATATGACTTCGTGGCGGACGATGGTTTTGCACACCATTTTTGGTTGGTAGACGACGACAAAAAGATTCAAGATATTACAGATATATTTGCGTCCATTCCATATTTATATATAGCCGATGGGCATCACCGGACAGCCGCAGCAGCCTTGGTGGGTGCCGAACTCGCAAAAAATAATCCCAAGCACACAGGAAAGGAAGAATACAATTTCTTCCTTGCTGTATGTTTTCCCGACAGTCAATTGCGAATTATGGACTACAATCGTGTGGTGAAAGACCTCAATGGAATGAGTAGTAAGGAATTTTTGGAAGCCTTATCCTCTGATTTTATTGTAGAGAATAAGGGGCAAGAAATTTATCATCCTCAATCACTACATAACTTCTCGCTTTATGTAGAAAAAAACTGGTATTCCCTCACTGCCAAAACGGGTACTTATGACGACAAGAACCCTATTGGTGTGCTGGATGTAACGGTTTCTTCCAATTTGATTCTCGACAAAATATTGGGGATAAAGGATCTAAGGACAGACAAACGCATAGATTTTGTTGGCGGTTTGCGCGGCTTGGCAGAACTGCAAACAAGGGTCGATAGTGGGGAAATGGCAGTAGCATTGGCATTGTATCCTGTGTCAATGAAGCAATTGATAGATATTGCCGACTCTGGCAATATAATGCCGCCCAAAACAACCTGGTTTGAGCCCAAATTGCGCTCAGGATTGGTTATTCACAAATTAAATTAGAAATACTACCTATAGCTTTCTTTGGCTAGATTGATATTTTCCTACTTAAGACTGCTCTTATAACGCTCAAATTCTGTTGACGAGCGATGCACGCAATCTTCCAAAGAAAGCCCATAGTAATAGTTTCCAAGCAAATAGACATTATCGTTTTGCCTATTTCTAGCTATTGCCGTATCTAGGCTTAAGTGCTCCAAGCCTAGTGATGGCAGTAAATGGCTCATCGAACTTGTTTCCAAGACCTGTTCGGGCTCTATTTCCAAAACCTTGCAAGCTATGGATAATTGCTTTTCCTTGTCGTGTTTGCCTCTTTCAAAATGAAAGGTAAAAGCCCTAAGTGAGGGGTGACTGAGGGTATCTCGCGAGACTACCGAATAGAACTCATCAGAGCTAGGAAGGATTCCCGCAATGTTTTTGATAGACGATACCGACTCTTTTTTTACAATCACACACACCGACTCCAATTCAGATATTGGAATGGCAGCCAAAAGTTCGGAAATGGGCCTTTCTATATCTTTCAATAGCTCGGATGCTCCCTTAGGATCTATTGCCAAGGCAATATTGTGTGCTGAGAAACATTTTCCTTCGGAGGTTTTGACAGTAAATAGCTTTCCATTTTTTGCAATACTACTTATATGAATATTCAAATGCAAGTCTATTCCATCCTTGTCGACTATAGTTTCAGTCAAAGATGCCATGCCTCCTTTAAAAGTATATTTACGGGGGATTTCTTTGTAGCGTTCAGCTCTACGCTTAAGAAATAATTCGGCAGGATATTTGTCGGCATTCTGACAGATAACAGCACGAAAAGCCTTAGAAAAAAAGGAGGCATAGTTGCTTTTACCCACCAATGGCTCAAAATACTCCCTTACAGTCATGCCCTTTTTTTTAGAAAAAAACATCTTGCGGCAATGCAATAGTAATTCAAATTTATTTAACTGGGAAAAAATACTTCGTATTTTGCCCTCTGTATACACCACGTAAGAGTAATTTTCAATTTCCTGAATTATATCCTCAGCTCCAGACTCCCTTACCATAGAAAGTAAGTGCGTGTAGGAGTTATAGCAAGTGTGCGCACCAAGTCCGCAGCAAAAATCTGGATGCGTTTTGGACTGATATGTACGTATCTGACCACCTAAACTTGCATTCTCATCGACAATCAAAACCCTTTGCCCAGCATGTTTGAGCTTGTGCGCAAAAGACACTCCACTAATACCTCCGCCAAGGACTATACAGTCGTAAGCATCCTCATCACTCCTCATTGAGCTATATTTAATCATTTTTATTTAGAGTTATCCATTTACCTACTTATTACAATTTGCTTATAAGCAAGGTGTTTCATTTTTATCATCCTCTTAATTAAGTTCTCAAATGCAGTTTATTTATATTGCAAGCAGTGCAAATCCATCTTAAAGGTGTCTAAATATTTAATAATCCCTTGTCCTATAAATCGTTTAATAAGTCTCTAGTTGTTTATATTTAAATGCAAAGGTAATATATATTGGTCGTAATCACTCCTATTTTATTGAACTAATACCCATCTGACATCATTCTTTGTCATAAATCTATTCTATGGGTGTGAACCCCTAGATTGGTTTTTCATTCTAATATAATACTCCCCCAATAACTTGACATGCTATAAAAATAAAGACTCCAAACCTATAAAAGAAATGAAGTCTCTATGGGATCTAAATGAATTTTAAAATTTATTTTAGAATAATCTTTTCTGACCATACTTGCTTGCTTTGTCGTAATACCAAAGAATATAAGTGCCCGCACTTAGATGGGCCGTCGAGATGCTCGTCTCTGTTTGATCATAAAGCATGGTAGTCGTTTGCTTTTGTGCCTGCATGTTGTACAAGGCAATTTCTCCTCTGGCAGGAGATGTGAAGCGAACCGAAATATGCCCCTCCGAAAGAACAAAACTCAGGGGAGGCAAGGTCTTGGTTTCTGGGATTCCTACAAATACCTGATAACATTTTTCGGGGGTTTCGGGGATTCCAGAGACCCACCACGAGTCAGTCCGATTCGATAGTGATCTGCCCCGAGCCTTTAGCCAAAAGCGTCGAGCCTTTTAAAGTTCTCATAATGAATAATTTTACTTATGTTTTTCGAGAATATATCTATTTACATATCACAGGTAAAGTTCTATAAAATTGTTTATATATGCAAATTAAACTATATATTTTTTAATATTTTTTAAAATATTGTAATAGGTTATTTGTGAGCCGTATTTAAATAAACAACTCTGTTTGTTGAACTTAGCTCCATTATTTACTGTGTTATAGTGGTCCCCCTCCCTTAGGATATCTTTCCCCTTAGTTTCATGATTTTTTTTATTTTCTTAGAACCACTTTCCAAAAGTAAAACAATTTTTCATTGCAACATTTTTTTGTCGACTTAACCCACATTGCAGTTGTGGGGAGTTAACTATAATACCCCCCATTTTCTGCCACTTTTTTTTAAAAAATCACGCTCTACCTCTAATCCCCCTATTTGGGTGTAAAGATTGGTCAAGAGTTGATCACTTTCTTTAGATTTATTAGCCTTTTGAGCACCTCTAAAAATAGAGCTTGCACCCTCAGGATTATAAGTATGCACTACGCACCAATAAAAACCCGTCTAAATAGTTTTAGAAAAATGCTTGTCGGTATTCAGCATCAGCTTATCGAGAGATGCAGCCACATTTCTAACAAGGGCCTTGGCATGTGGAGGCATGCTTATATGATCACTATCATAGTGTATGATACCATCGGCGGCAAATACTTGTAAGGCTCTATCATCGTAATTCATTGCCCCCTTCACTTCATCGACACTGACTCCAAAGAGTGTAGCTATATTGCCCCAATTGATATTGTAGCTGCACATCAAATTACTTATTACCTCCCTTGCTATTTGCTCTTGTTCATTGAGTATATAACCCCTTAAAACAGGCAATTCTCCACGATTTGTTCGCTCTATATATTCTTGAATATCCTTTGTATTTTGGCTATACGCCATTGCCAGCTGACTTATTCCCGTCACTCCAAAGGCATAAACCTGCCCCGTTGTACGGCGGGTACAATATCCCTGGAAGTTTCGATGCAAACTCTTGGATTCCGAGGCAATGTAAAGTTCATCCTTGGGCAGAACGAAATGATCCATACCTATAGCCTTATATCCTGACTCTTCGAGTATTGATGAGGCATTGCTATACATTTTCTCTTTTTCTAGGCTTGGAGGCAGGCCAATTTCTTCGAGTTTCAGCTGCAGTTGATTTACCCAAGGCACATGTGCATACGAAAATGTGACCAGCCTATCGGGACCCATAGCCACGGCCTTTTCTATGGTATGGGCAAAGGAACTTACGGTCTGCTTGGGCAGTCCAAATATAAAATCCATATTGACCGACACTCCCTCAGCCCTCAGTATGTCAAGAATATGGGCAACATCCATTCGCGAAGCCTTACGGTTGGATGCCTTAAGCACCTCCTGATCAAAATCTTGTACTCCGATGCTTATCCTGTTGAACCCTGCCTTTGCCAGATCACGCCAATATTGCTCATCCAAATATCCAGGGTGGCATTCTATTGCGATCTCTGGATCCTCTATGCAAGTAAAATATGAAAGTATAAGATCGTTTATTTCTCGTATCTGCCTCACAGGCAAGATACTGGGACTTCCTCCTCCATAATGGATTTGCGAAACCTTGCGCTCCTTGCTCAAAAGCGGCAGGGCGATTTTAATTTCCTTTTTTAATGCATCCATATAGCTGTCCACTGCATCTTTGCCTTGCATCTGCACAGAATTGCATCCACAATAATAACACATATGGAAGCAAAAAGGTATGTGTATATAGATAGATATATGCTCTGGATGCTGTGTGTTGGATGCTTCGATGGCTAGGCGATAATCGCTTTCAGAAAAAGATTCTGCAAAGAAATTAGCTGGAGGATAGCTAGTATATCTAGGAGTCGACGCATTATATTTATTCAAATTCTTTTCCGTCAACATTTTTTCCATTGTTTTTAAATATAAGAAGTATATAAATAAGTGAGGTTGCGGCTATGCACATTTCCACAGAAAAAAGAGTAGCATAGCTTGTTTCGTCGGCAAGCTTCCCTGCTCCTATTGCCATCAGCATGCCACTAAGGTGGGTTATTACCGTCTGCAGGGTGAAGTCGGTGCCCTCATAAGACTTGCGCACGCAATCCATTGCGGTAGTGTAAACCACAATTGTTGCCATTCCATAGCTAAGCCATATCAGGGATATACCAATATGGAGGGTCAATACCGTTACCGACAAGTGAGTAAGAAGAAGATGGAAGTATATGGATCCTATAAAAATAAGTCCGGCAAAGAGTATGCGCGACCAATACCGCCCTATTTTTCTTACAATAAACCCACCCGTCAATGAGCCCACACAGCCGGCCGAAATACCTACAACTCCCGACATAACACCTATCTCGTGCATGTTGTATCCATAATCAACCAGCAAGGGTTTCACCATAGAGAGAGTTCCGGTAATGCCGGCATAATAAAGCAGTAGAAATATCACCTGCTTCCATATGCCTTTTTGCCTAAAGAAGCCTCCTAGATCGTTGAATCCTGGTTTTGTCTTTATCTCCGAAAAAGTGATGCTGCCATCATCATTGTGCTTAAAAAACATAATAGGAATAATAGCCAAGACCACAAATACCGATAGCAGGGGTAGGATGGTAGACCAGCCTAGCTTGTTATAAAGAATGAGCATTATTCCGCCGCCTATCATCGAACCAGCAAATCCGCCTATCGACTGCATGCTGTTGACAAGGCTGCGATCCTTGCCTTTAAATGATATGACAGCTAGCGCATCGGTAGCAATATCCTGAGTTGCGGAAGCTATAAATGCCATAATAACAAGCACTATGATAAGAATGGGTGTCGCTTGTAGGTCAAGAAAGGCAATGGCAAATATTACTATGGCATATATCATCTCCGAAGAAAATATCCATACCTTATAATCTGAAAGACTATTGCAGGATCTATCTACCATTGGCGACCACAAAAATTTTAGTATCCATGGGAGTTTCAGTAGCTGAAGCATACCTATGGTCTCCAAAGAAAAGTTTTGCTGGCGCATCATCACAGGTATGACCGTTGCTAGAAAGGTCATAGGGATTTTTTGCGCTATATATAGACTAAAGAAGGTAAATAGTTGTCCTCCTTTGTGTAGCTTATTATTGAAATCTTGAGATTCAAACATTGACTTTATTCTGAGTGTTTATTTAGATGCGCTTATTCAAAATTTAAGATTTAGATTTATGCCACAAGTCATAGGTCTTCCCGCTTGAGCGTATGGCTTGCTAGTCACAAAATAGTAGGCTATATATTTTTTGCCTGTGATGTTTTTAGCCCACAAATCTAGGGATATATTCTTTCTCTGCAAAGACATTCTAGCATCTACAAGTCCATAAAACGGCTGTGAGGCTATATTATCTTCTCGCCAATAGAGCCTACCAAGTCCGGTGTATTGTGCATTTAACTTAATATTTTCTACAAAAAAATTCTTTATAATAATATTGTAATCTGCAGCGGCAGAGAATGTATTTTTTGGCACCATTGGCAGATAATTCCCCTTGTAGTTGATGTTGGTTACATCATTTTCGTATTTTTTGAATGTCGCCAGGGTGATACCATAGTTTATGTGAAAGCCTAGTCTGTCATTAGGGTTTAATCGCAGGCTAAGTTCAGCTCCCTTACTTTCGGACTTCCCAGCATTTTTCAGTATATAACCCTTTCCATCGGGCTGGCTCTGAGATATTTGCTGCTGCCTCCAAGTAATATAAAACAGATTAGCTTCAGCTTCTAGCAATCCACTGAGGTAGCTCCCTTTACTGCCTAGCTCATAAGTCCAGCTATATTCTGGATCATAGGAATAGTCGGATTCCTGCTGCGCCGAGGGGTTAAATCCTCCAGACTTATAGCCCTTTGCAATCGAGGCATAAAACATTTTATAGGCATTCAAGTTGTATTGCATAGATATTTTGGGTGTAATTTGCGAAAAAGCATCATCACCTTCAGCATAGGTTTGCATTACGCTTTGGTCTACAGCAATCTGGCTGGTAGAAGTCTTAGCATCGGCTTTTTCGTAGTCATAGCGCATTCCCAAAGATACGGAGAAGTCCTCTACAAGGAGGTCTTTAAATGTAGATTGATGATATATGGCAAGTCCCCTTGTTGGGTTTTTTACATCCAGTATCTTGTTGCGAAAGGTGGCACTGGCAATAGCCGGATCTCTTGTATTGACATCGCTATTGTAGTTGTAGCTTTGGTAAAAACCAAAAACTCCCGACTGACTTTGATACGAACTCAGGGAATTTGATTTTATATTAAACTCCTGCGAAAACATCTTTTGATCTTCCAAATAATCTACATAGTACACATCCTTGGGAGAGAAATCTTGATCCAGCCCTTGGTGGGCATCTATATACTGTAGGGAGGACTGCGAAGCGATACGATATCCGCTTGTAAGGTATTCTACATTGAGCCCCGTGGTCGACACATTGCGGCAGAAGAAGCTCTTGGCATCGTAGTCTATGGGGCCTACAGTATTGGAGGCATTGTCGTATAGGGCATATGGATAGCCATCCTGATCGGAGTATTCGTAGACCGAACTAAGATGTATTACAAGACTTGGGGCCGCTTGCCAGCTCAATCTCAATCTGCCAGAGAGGGCATCCATTGCATCGGCCTTATTGCCTCTTGTTATGTTGTCGAAATATCCGCCCAAGCTTCGATAATTGCCCGACAAGGAATAGCCAAAATTTCCATTTGCACTGCCCGAATGGGATGCTGCAAGTTGATAATTACCATAATTTCCTGCTCCCATATTGAGGTTTGTGCCAGGATTTTTGAATGGCGATTTTGTATACACATTAATAATACCTCCCATAGTGTTGCGCCCATATATAGTGCCCTGAGATCCGCGGAGAATCTCAATGCGATCCACATCATTGATGTCGAAATCGAATGCCGACCTATCGAAATATGGAACTCCGTCAACATAAAGCCCTACAGAAGGGGTATTGGTGCGCGAACCTATGCCGCGAATATATACAGGAGAGGTCATCTTAGACCCATAATCAGGCATAAAAAGATTTGGCACCAGTGCCGAAAGGTTTTTTATACTTTCCACATTGCGCTCACGCAGATCTATTTGATTTATGACAGAGCCAGCAATGGGCTGCGAGGAAAGCATGCTATTGAGCTTAAAGGACTGCACCACAACTTCCTCTATATAAAAGTGCTTAGTTGAGTCGGAATTTATAGCCCTCGAAAATGTGGCAAACATAATTAGACATACGAAAATTAATTTTATTTTTACAGCCCTCATTGTTTGGTTTTTAGTTTACTCATTAGTTAAACTTTAGTCTGTTTGCAAAATAGAAGTTCTACTTACCATATAGAAGCTCTATTCTGTTTGGGAACAAAAAGATTATTGCTTTCCTTTACATCGAAGGCATCATACCAGGCATCAATTTGCGGCAAAGCGGCATTAACTCGCCATTCTCCCAAGGAATGCGAATCTACTTTTGTCAATCTAAGAATCTCTTCTTTACGAAGATTGCCAGCCCACACGGTGGCATAGCCCAAGAAGAAGCGCTGAGCAGCGGTAAATCCTAGAATAGGGCTGGGCTCTTCCTTGTCCTTTAAGCTATTATTGAATGCTTGCCAAGATACTTGAAGACCTCCATGGTCGGCAATATTTTCTCCCAGTGTGTAGCGTCCGTTGGCATGCACATCGTCTACTACAATTATATTATTAAAGAAATCTACAAGAGTTTGTGCTCTATCGTCAAAATTTTTAGCGTCTTGTGCTGTCCACCAGTCAGAAAGATTTCCATCTTTGTCGTATTGGCGACCTTGATCGTCGAACCCATGGGTCATTTCGTGTCCTATCACTACTCCAATGGCTCCATAATTCACAGCGTCGTCGGCCTCCATATTAAAAAATGGAGCTTGAAGTATGGCGGCAGGAAAACAAATTTCGTTTGTTGCAGGATTGTAGTATGCATTGACCGTTTGTGGAGTCATATGCCACTCATTGGTATCTACGGGTTTGTCAAATTTGTCAATCATATACTCGAAATCAAATTCATTGGATGCAAGGATGTTGTGCCAGTACGATTTGGATTTGTCTATTTCTAATTTAGAATAGTCTCTCCACTGGTCGGGGTAGCCTATTTTTACATGAAAGGCTTGCAGTTTTTCATGAGCCTTTAGTTTTGTGGAATCGCCCATCCAAGTCAAGTTATCAATTCTTTCGCCCAAGGCTGTTTGCAGGTTGCCTACCAGCGAAAGCATGCGCTCTTTGGCAGCAGGAGGGAAGTGTTTTGCCACATAAAGTTGGCCTACAGCTTCTCCAAGAGTTCCGTTCACAACATCAACCGCACGTTTCCAGCGGGCATTAAGTTCTTCCTTTCCAGATAGTGTTTTGCCATAAAACATAAAAGAAGCCTTAGTAAAATCGTCACTTAAGAAACTGGTGGACGCATTTATTGTATTCCACGAAAGATAGTATTTAATTTCTTCCAAAGAGCAGTCTTTGATAAGCTTGCTTACTTCGGCTATGGGCTCAGCCTGTGCTAGGTTTAATTCTTTGAGCTGGCTAAGACCTATGGTTTCAAAAAACACTTTCCAATCGATGTTTGGGCTTGTTTTCTGCAATTCTTCGAGGCTTATTTTATGATAATTTTTCTCAGGTATTCGCAGGTCTTCACGAGTATAAGATTTTAGAGCCAGTTGGCTTTCTATTTTCATGATGGCTGTGGATGCGTCATTGGCTTGCGTGGAAGTATAGCCCGCAAGAGCAAAAACCTTCTCTATGTATTCTATGTATTTGCTGCTAATTTCCTTTGATCTATCATCATTTTCTAAATAATAATCTCTGTCGCCCATATTAAAGCCCCCCTGTATGAGGTGAAAAATGTTCATCGAACTGTTTTTATCGTCGGCATACACATAAAAGCCAAAGAAAGGATTAATGCCTTGCTTGGATAAGGAAGCTATCTTGGCCGACAATTGTTTTTTATCATTTATTGCTTCAATATCTTGTAGTTGGGCTTGCAAAGGGCTTGCACCTTCTTGGTTTAGTTTGGCACTGTCTGTGGCTATGGCATAAAGGTCGCCAATTTTCTGTGCTGCACTCTCCATAGTTTGCTCTTTTTTGGAAAGCTCTGCTATTAGGGCCTTCACTTGTTCTTGACTCGTTTCGCGGAGTTCGTCGAAAGTTCCAAAGCGCGAGAACTCGGGTTTTAGGGGATGATTATCCATCCATCCACCACAGGCATAGCGATAGAAGTCGTCGCCAGGAACGACAGTAGTATCTAAGTTTGCTTTTTCAATTCCCTTGTTTAGTAAGGGAGTTTCTTTTGTTTGATTACAAGCTGTAATGGACATTGCAAAAATTGTTATATAAATAAATATTGTTTTCATTTTGATTATTATTTTGGTTCTAATTCTGGTTCTAATTATTATTCTGGTTCTAATTATTATTCTAAATTATTGTTCTAATTATTATTCTGGTTATTATTCTGGTTTTAGTTACTACTGTCGTTTTGCAACAATTCTAGTTCTGACGTTAGATTACTCCATTGTTCCATAGTTTGTTCTATTTGGGTTTGTATATTGGTGTGTTCTACTACCAGCTTCAAGTCGGAGGCAGCTTCAGAATCTGTCAGTTGTATCTCTATATTTTTTATTTTATCCTCCAATGTTTCAATAAGACCTTCTGTTTGTTCTATTTTTTTCTCCAAGCGTTTGAAGGCTCTTTGTTGCTCTTTGCGTTCTTCATACGAAAGCTTGGCATCTATTTTCTCCCCATTATTATTGTTTACCTCTTGATTTTCTTTGGGAGTAATGAGGGAGTTTGCCTTTTTTTCTAGCTCAGAAAAATTCTGCATCTTCTTTTTTTGCAGAAATTCATAAATACCGCCTAGGTGCTCAATTACTTTTTTGTCGCCAAACTCATACACCTTATCTACCAGTCCTTCCAAGAAATCCCTGTCGTGCGACACCAGGATGATGGTGCCTTCAAATTCTCTTAGCGCTTCTTTTAATATGTCCTTGGTTTTCATGTCAAGGTGGTTTGTGGGCTCATCAAGGATTAAGAGGTTTACAGGCTCTAGTAGGAGCTTTATCATGGCGAGTCTGGTTCGTTCGCCACCAGAAAGCACAGCCACTTTTTTGTCGGAAGCTTCACCGCCAAACATAAATGCGCCGAGAATATCGCGTATTTTACTTCGTATATCACCGACGGCTACATTATCTATGGTTTCAAATACGGAGAGTTTTTCGTCCATCACATCGGCCTGATTTTGGGCAAAATATCCTATTTTAACATTGTGTCCCAATTGTAGCTTCCCTGCATAATCAATTTCCTGCATTATGCACTTGACGAGTGTAGATTTTCCCTCACCATTTTTTCCTACAAACGCCACTTTTTCGCCTCTATTGATTGTTAGGCTGGCATTGGCAAACACCAAATGCTTGTCGTAGGTTTTCGCCAAATTTTCGGTAATGATGGGATAGGCTCCAGAGCGAGGGGCGGGAGGGAATTTTAGTCGTAAAGCGGCATTATCTTCCTCGTCGACTTCTATTCTATCTATCTTGTCTAGCTGCTTGATTCGGCTTTGCACCTGCACCGATTTTGTCGATTTGTATCTAAATCTTTCTATAAAAGCCTCGGTATCGCCTATTTGTTTTTGCTGATTCTCAAAGGCTCTTTGCTGTTGCTCCCGCCTTTCTTTTCTAAGCACAACATACTTAGAGTAGTTTACCCGATAGTCGTAGACCTTTCCCAGGGATATTTCTATGGTTCTTTGAGTGACGGCATCTATAAAAGCCTTGTCGTGCGAAACCAAAATCACTGCATTGGAGCGGATGGCAAGAAAATTTTCTAGCCACTGTATGGATTCTATATCGAGGTGGTTGGTGGGTTCGTCGAGAAGTAAGATGTCGGGCCTGCGCAGCAAGAGCTTGGCAAGTTCGATACGCATGCGCCAGCCCCCACTAAACTCACTTGTAGGCCTCTCGAAATCGCTTCTTTGAAAACCTAAGCCAATGAGTGTTCTTTCTACCTCTGCCTGAAAATTTCCACCACCCTCCATCAGCAATTGCTCGTTGAGATGCGAAAGTTTGTCTATAAGCTTATGGTAAGATGCTGTTTCATAGTCTGTGCGGCTGGCTAGTTCATTTTGAAGGGAGCATATTTTATTCTCCATTTCTTGTATATGCTCAAAAGCCAGAGAGGCTTCTTCAATAACTTTTTTGTCGTCACAAACCTTCATTTGCTGAGCCAAATATCCTATGGTAACATCCTTGGGCATAGATACTCTGCCACTACTGGGCTCGCTGAGTCCTGCAAAAATTTTTAGCAAGGTACTTTTGCCGGCACCATTTTTTCCAACCAATGCAATTCTATCTTTCTTATCGACAACGAAACTTATTTCGTCAAGTAGAGTAAAACCACCAAAAGCAACACTTAATTTTTCTGCAGAAAACATTTACAAAATGATTATATATGATAAAGTAATGAAATGAAATAAAGAACAGGGGCTAAATTAGGGGAGTATTTACCAAAGCTTGGCAGGATATTCGCCAGCCTCTATGAGCGCATGTATTTTTTGAACTACGCCCTCCCTATCTTCGGCATAGGTCACTCCAAACCATTTGGAGGAAGTATCCAATACCTTTACTGTAACTTTTTTGCTGACAATAAGATTATTTACCACCAAGGGGATAAAAAATTCAGCCTTTAGATTCTCCTTATTTTCTTCTAAGAATATTGAAAAATCATTTTCGGAATATTGAAAATATTCTGGAGTAAAGCCCCACATATTCATAGACACGGGAGTATTTTCTTCCAAGGGCTGCATTGTCTCCTTATAGTCTTTGTATTTGATTTGTCCGTCGCTGTCTCTGACAACGAAAGTGCGTTCCACAACAGAGCTAAGGCATCCCTTGTCATCTTTTTCGCAAACTCCTCTTGCCACCGATCCGCTTTCAGATAGTGTGTTACCCACTCTGTAGCCTATCATGCAATAGTCATTTTGCTTTCCTTGCATTGTTAGCAAATAATCTGCCAATACCTTGAAGCTTTCCCTACCATAGAAATCATCGGCATTGATTACGGCAAAGGGCTCTTTGATAACATCTTTGCCCATCATCACCGCATGATTGGTACCCCAGGGTTTGCTTCTTTCAGGATTTACCACAAAACCCTTGGGTAGGTGGTCGAGTTCCTGAAAAACCAATTCTACAGCAATTTGCCCCTGATATTTTTTTATAATTTTGTCACGAAAATCTTGTTCAAAAGAACGACGAATAACAAATACTACTTTTCCAAATCCGCTCCTTATGGCATCGTAGATGGAATAGTCCATAATAGTTTCTCCATTGGGTCCTAGGCCATCAAGTTGCTTGAGTCCTCCATATCGGCTACCCATGCCTGCTGCAAGTACAAATAATGTAGGTTTCATGTTTATGCTTCTTTATTTTATCGTTTTAATATAAACCTCAAAGATAAGATTATTTATCTAATAAAATAGGAAAAAGAGCCCATGAAACAAAAAAAATATTGTGAGTTTTGTTTCATTGCGTACCTACCGCATTGCTTTCGAAAGAAACAGATTTGAGAATATGACTTATGCCCAGATTGCATTAGACTTAGGGGTATCTAGCAAAACAATTGATTACAGAATAACTCAAGCTCTAAAAATTCTCCTTCGCGAACTTAAGGATGTATACAATTTAAGTGCTCTATAAAGTTTTAGGTGGGTAATCAAAAAAAGCTTGCATTCTCAATTATTAGACTGTTCACTTTCTAATTACTATATACACATTTCTTAATAGTTGTTGAATTAAAATGTAAAAGCAGCTGAATTTTGATTAATAATTAGCCTACATATCAAATATGACTCCCATTCCTAGCGGATAAATTTTGGGGCCTTTATTTTTCTCAAAGAGAGGCCAAGGCGCATAGTTGGTATAGAACCTTACACTTCCTATTCCTACCTGAAACCAAAGTCTTGCAGATAAGGGCACTAAATTGAGACTGCGCCCCATGTTTTCTTTAATTTTATTGCCGCTTATTTCATATTCAACCTGCGATTTGGAATAGCATCTGAGGTAGGCAACCATTCCTGCGGAGATATAAAAGTCGTGCCTGTCCTGCAGCTTTGTTTGGTATTCGAGAAGTAAGGGCACTGTCAAATGATAGGTCAGCCATTTGCTAGACTTGTATTGCCTACCTTGGGGATCATCGACAAATTGACTAAGTCCATCAATGGATGTTAGTGCCTTATTTCCTTGAAAATGATAGCGCGACCAATCTATTCCCAAACCTGTAACCATCAGCCAATGCTCTCCATCGAGTGAGATATTGTAATCCATCAGATTGAGGATTATGTTGTACGACTTTTCTCTTTTTAGATCGGCATCCTCCAAATTTGCAAGATTGAGCAGTCCTATGCCGAATCCTTCCCAGTGTGCATTAAGATCCCTGCTCTGGCGCTTATTTCTATTTTCCCAGCTGAAAACAAATTTGAAATTGGATCCATCTTGTTTTATTTTGCTCTCCTGTTCTCCCATCTGAGAACTTATGTGGTCAAACATCTTATTTTCTATGTTCGCAATTCTAATAATTTCGTCTTTTTCGGAAATTGTAATTGATTTGCCCCTATAATTTATGACAGTATCTGCAGGATTGACTATTTCATTGGCACTTGTTACAAGGGAATGAAAAAAAATAGCCATGAGAATAAAAAATGTAGTTTTCATTTTTAAATTTTTAGTTTATTGTATCGATTATAATTTTATCCTTTTCTTATTCACAAAAATGAACAGATCTTTGAGTTTTTCCAATTCAGCTTCCAGTTCTTGGGGGGGGAAATCGCCTTTAAGATAAATCAGATAAATCTTTTTAGACTTGTTTTTGTAGAGTACATAGCGGTATTCGCCATTTCCCCTCTCTTTGACAAGTACGTAATAAGCAGTTTCGACCATTCCATTTTTTTTAGATTCCACGATTTTTTCACCATTTAGGCAATCTATTTCCAAGGCCATGTCTATTCTTATCTCCGCTTCGCTTGTTCTGGGCAATGCAAGGCTTTTATAAAAATTAATTTTTGTGTTTTTATCCAACACATCAGTGCCCAATTGTACCAAAGTAGAACCTTCCAACTTCCCAAATTCGCTAAAAATTTTGCTGATTTCTAAATTTTCTTGCCCCTTCAGTATTACGATGTGCAAGAATAAGCACATCATCACTGCTGTTATCTTCGCATGTATTTTCATTTTGTGTTAATTAGAGTCCAAAAGATTCAAGCATACTAATTTGATCATCCAAAAAATCTTGATCCAAGTAGGTAATATCTTCTATAGAAAGT
Organism: Bacteroidales bacterium; assembly: GCA_003851245.1. GTDB lineage: Bacteria > Bacteroidota > Bacteroidia > Bacteroidales > Azobacteroidaceae > BHEP01. Next base: position 61,504 of record BHEP01000001.1, read on the forward strand.
AGAGCTTTAGACTGAATTGTTTTGAGGTCTTTGTATAGAGCTCCATTGATATAGACGGAGGATATTGTAGCCTTGTTTTCGCTAGAAAAAAAACGTGATTGAATCATTATGCAGACAAAGATACTTGAAGCCACAGCTGCTATCTTCCATCCTAGGAAGTCAAACCTTCTTGTTATTTTTATTTTATCCTCTAGCGGTATATTTTCCTTCTCGTTTATCTTTTCACTTAAATATACAAACATGGGTTTATATATTTGTAGAGAAGCGGGGATATTTTCCTGAGAGAAAAAGACTCTTAGCCTTTGTTCTTCAGCAAGAGAACTCTCTCCATCAAAATATTTTTCTAAAACTTTTTCTATTGAGTCCATGTTTTTCTTGTTTATTTGTTCCTTCTATATTGGTCTAAGTGTAGGAATTGCTCCCTCACTTTTTTTCTTGCTCTCGATAGGTTCATACTCACAGCACTCACTTTAGTGCCAGTGATGGCCGCTATCTCCTCCAGTTCGTAGGCTTCTATGTCTCGCATAGAAATTATTATCCTTTGAAGATCGGGCAGGGAGTCAATAATTTTCCTTACGATATTTACAGCATCTTTCAATTCTGCATTTGAATATGGAGAGACATTTTCGCAATTCAGCTTGTCAATTTCTGAATTATACATCCATTGTTTGGCTCTCCATTTATCAATGCAGGCATTTTTGCATATGAGCATAACATAGGCATCAAGCTTGGGCTGTTTTTCCAAATCCCCTCTATTGCTCCACAATTTGAGCAAGGTTTCTTGGCTTACATCCTCAGCATCCTCTTCGTCGCCCAATATTTTGAGGGCCAATCGAAATATTTTCCCTCTAAGCGGAAGTATTTTAATTTTGAATTGCTGTAGCTCCATACATTAAGATAACGTACCAATGGAAAATTTATAACATCAGAATGGGTTTTTTAACAAGTGTAGGTATAAAACAAAAAAAGAGGACTTAAAAAGTCCTCTTTCATTTTGTTGCGGAGAGAGGACTCGAACCTCTGACCTTTGGGTTATGAGCCCAACGAGCTACCAACTGCTCCACCCCGCGGTATTGTGAGTGCAAAGGTAGTGCTTTATTTTTATAAACAAAATATTTCCGAAGTTTTTTTACTTTATTATTGTCTTGCAGCTCTTTTTGTCGTATTTTTGCACAGTATTTACGAGAATGTGCAAAAAGAATACTACTTTCTATGTCTAAAACGAGAGATAATTTAATTGAGGTCGCCCGACAACTGTTTGCAAAATCAGGTGTCGACAATACTACTATGAATGATATTGCTCAAGCTTCAAAGAAAGGTAGGCGCACTTTGTACACTTATTTTAAGAATAAGAAGGGTGTCTATCATGCGGTGATAGCTTCCGAATTGGATAAACTTTATATTGCCTTGCAGTCGGTGGTGGATAGAGATTTGTCGGCAGACGAAAAATTATTATTGTTTATCAATGTTCGTTTTGAGATACTTAAAGAGGTTGTTTTTAGAAATGGCACTTTGAGGGGCAATTTCTTTAGGGACATTTGGCGGGTAGAGAATGTAAGGAAAGACTTCGACTTGCTGGAAATAGAATTTATAAAAAATATATTGGATGATGGAGTGGATGAGGACTTGTTTGCAATTCCAAATTCCGAGGTGACGGCAGAGATTCTACATCATGCCTTCAAGGGTTTGGAAGTTCCATACATACGTGGTATAATGAGTGGCTTTTGGACCCTGAGAGATGGGAAAATAGAAGACGTTATACACCTATTATTTAATGGAATCAAGAAAAACAAATAATTGTGAATTAAATAATTGTGAATTATAAATTACTGAATTAAAATATAAGCAATGAAATTATTAGAAGGAAAGGTGGCTATTGTCACAGGGGCAGCACGCGGTATAGGTAAATCTATCGCTTTAAAATTTGCAGAAGCAGGAGCGAATATTGCGTTTACAGATTTGAATATTGACGATGTAGCCTTAGCTACCGAAAAGGAAATAGCAGCCTTGGGTGTCAAGGTAAAGGCATATGCTTCCAATGCTGCAGATTTTGAAGATAGCCACAAGGTGGTTGAAGCCATACACAAAGATTTTGGACGAATTGATATTTTGGTAAATAATGCAGGCATTACCCGCGATGGATTGATGATGCGTATGAGTGAGCAGCAGTGGGATATGGTGATTAATGTAAATTTGAAATCCGCTTTCAACTTCGTTCATGCCCTCACCCCCATTATGATGAAGCAAAAAGTGGGAAGTATCATCAATATGAGTTCGGTGGTCGGTATTTCTGGCAATGCAGGCCAGTCCAATTATTCGGCATCTAAGGCCGGTATGATTGGATTGACCAAATCGATAGCCAAGGAAATCGGTTCCAGAGGCGTAAGATCAAATGCCATTGCTCCAGGCTTTATCATCACCGACATGACGGGGCAGCTTTCGGAAGAAGTGAGGGCAGAATGGGCAAGGCAAATTCCACTAAAAAGGGGAGGTACGCCCGACGATGTGGCCAATGTAGCCTTGTTCTTGGCCTCCGATCTTTCTTCGTATGTAACAGGGCAGGTAATTCCTGTTTGTGGAGGAATGAATATGTAATATGGAAGTTATATACGAAGACAATCATATTATAGCTGTCAATAAATCGTGTTCAGAGATTGTGCAGGGCGATAAAACAGGCGACGAACCTCTTTCGTCCATTGTTCAATCGTGGCTCAAAAAGAAGTACAACAAGCCTGGAAATGTATTTATAGGAGTGGTACACAGATTGGATCGGCCTGTTTCGGGGCTGATTCTTTTTGCAAAAACCAGTAAGGCATTGAGTAGGCTTAATGAAATGTTTAGAAAGGCAGAAATAAAAAAGACCTATTGGGCAATTGTAAAGAACAAGCCGCCAAAGATGAGCGATGAGCTTGTTCATTACCTGATACGAGACGAAAGAAAAAATAAGTCGTATGCTTATGATATTGAGAAACCTCTTTCTAAGAAGGCTATTTTGTCGTATAAGATTATTGCGCAGTCGGATAATTATTATTTGCTGGAAATAGATCTGCAAACAGGTAGGCACCATCAGATACGCGCACAGCTATCAAAAATAAAATGTCCAATCAAGGGCGATTTAAAATATGGCTTTGATAGATCCAATGCCGACGGAGGGATCAGTTTGCATGCGCGCAAAATTTCTTTTATTCATCCTATAAGCAAAGAGTCAATCAATATAGAGGCAGCAGTTCCAAATAATTCTTTGTGGTATGCTATCACAAATTTTTAGAGGTTTTATGCAATAAAGCGAGCTTTTTTTCTTTGAAATGGCAATTATTTGAGTAAATTTGTGAAAAAAATTATAATTTAGGTAATGAATACTCAACAAGACGAAATTCAGAATCCCATTTTCTCAAAATCAAGCATTTCTTTTGTTAAGATAGCCTTGGAGTTCTGCACTTTGGTAGAGAATGTTTTTACGAGTGAAAAACAAGTCTTCATAGATAGTGCATTAAATATACTTCCTCTCTTGTACCTTCATGCAAGAATGCTCCCTTCGATAGCAGAAGATTACAACACAGTCTTGGAAATAGGAGTACAAGAAGAGAATTACGAGGCTATAAATGCACAAATAGGGTCGCTTTTAGGAGAGGACAATATGTATTTAGAAACCTTTCATACAGACATTCAATTTAGCGATCTTCCAGTAGCAGTTCCTATTTCTGAAAGTTTGGCAGATATTTATCAAGACATAGGTAATTTTATTTTCAATTTTCAACAAGGAGAAAAAGAAATTATGAGTGATTCTTTGCAGGCTTGTTCAAGCAATTTTAAAGAATACTGGGGACAAAGCTTGGTAAATGTTTTGCGTGCCTTACATTCTTTGAAAAATTAATTAGAGGTGTCCGCATAAATACTTGTGGTATGGGTAGGCATCCTTCTCTAAAAATTAATTATACAATTTAGAATTTAAAAAATATATTTTGATAACAAGCATAACAAAAGAAGAGATTTCATTACTAGAAACTGAAGAGTTTCCAGGGCGAGTGATAGTTGTAGAATCAGAGTCGGAAGCAGATCAGGCAGTCTCCTATCTATCGGGCTTTGGAGTCTTGGGTTTCGACACCGAGACTCGCCCAGCGTTTAAGAAGGGCGTTGTCAATGAAGTTTCATTAATTCAATTATCTACCATAGATACCTGCTATTTGTTTCGTCTAAATTTATTTGGCTTCCCGCCCTCGCTGGTGAAACTTTTGAGTTCCCCAGAGCTTACGAAGGTAGGCTTGTCTTTGCGTGATGATTTTACAGCTATGAACCGGCGAATGGTATTGAAACCTCAGGGTTTTGAAGACCTTCAAAGCCTAGCTCCTAAGTATGGCATTGAAGATATGAGTTTACAGAAAGTATATGCCTTACTTTTCAACAAAAAAATTTCAAAGAGCCAGAGGCTAAGCAATTGGGATGCTCCACAATTGAGCGAATCTCAGAAAAAATATGCCGCTTTGGATGCTTGGGCATGTTTGAAAATTTATGAGTGTCTTTTAAGCAAGTCGCAAATCCCAAGTGGGGCTACAAAAAATATAAAATAAATGGAATATTGTAAGTTGTATTTAAATCCCAAGAAAGAATCATCATTGTTGCGTTTTCATCCCTGGGTTTTTTCTGGTGCAATTGCCTATACCGATGGCAAGCCCGAAGAAGGTGATGTTGTGGAAGTTTACGACTCCAAGAAGAATTTTTTGGCACTCGGTCATTGCCAAATAGGAACAATTACAGTGCGTATTCTTTCTTTTGAGAAGCTTGTAGTTGATAAAACCTTTTGGAAAAAAAAGTTTGAAAATGCCTACACTTTAAGGAAATTTTTAGGCTTAGTTGGAGGTTCAAGCAACAATATTTATCGACTTGTGCATGGCGAAGGCGATGGTTTGGCAGGTCTTATTGTAGATATATATGCCAACACTGCCGTTATTCAGGCACATTCAATAGGCATGCATCTTGTTAGAGCCGATTTGGCTGCAGCCTTGCAAGAGGTTTTGGGCGATAGTCTGAAGCATGTATATTATAAGTCCGAATCAAGCCTTCCATTCAAGGCAGATTTGGGAGTAGAGGATGGCTATCTCATTGGAGGCGAAGATGCAGGTGCCGCGGCGGCAATTGAAAATGGTATGCAATACAATGTAGATTGGGTGCGAGGACAAAAAACAGGGTTTTTTATTGACCAAAGGGACAATAGGAGTCTATTTGAAAAATACTCTCGCGGGAAAAAAGTTTTGAATATGTTCTGCTATACAGGGGGCTTCTCTTGCAATGCTATGCGAGGCGGAGCATTGCAAGTCCATTCAGTCGATAGTTCGGCAAAAGCCATAGATCTGACAAATCAGAATATTGCAACAAACTTTCCTGAAGATATGCGCCATCAATCTTTTGCAGAAGATGCTTTTAAGTATTTGGTAAATATGCCACAAGACTACGATTTAATACTCCTTGACCCTCCCGCATTTGCTAAGCATAGAAATGTTTTGCGCAATGCCCTGCAAGGATATAAGAAATTAAATGCTCTAGCCTTCGAGAAAATTAAATCAGGAGGCGTCTTATTCACATTTTCTTGCTCCCAAATTGTTTCCAAAGAAGATTTTAGACTGGCTGTATTCAGTGCGGCAGCACAGGCTGGCAGAAGTGTAAGGATACTTCATCAGTTGGCGCAACCTGCAGATCACCCTATAAATATATATCACCCTGAAGGTGAGTATATTAAAGGCTTAGTTTTATATGTAGAATAAATCTTATATGTTAAACTTTGTTAAGTGAGAGAAAATAGTTCGCTAAAAACATGTTGTACAACATAAAATCACTTATCTTTGTACTGTGTTTTTCATGGTATTAGATTTAAGGTTAACAATGAAGATTGGTTGTCGTGATGACAACCTTTTCTTTTTTAAATACAAGACTCTATCCTCTCGGTCGGTCCTATCTGTCGGCACTAAATATTTGCACTAAATATTTGCAATGAATATAAGTGTATTTACAAATAAAAACAGTACCTTTGAATAAGAGCAAGAAATATTTTCAACTTCCCACTACATGACTAAACTCAAAACATTTTACAAGCAAAAAATAGAAGAATCAGCAAATGATATTGCCTCCATCAAGAGAAAAATTCACTGGGTGGGCAGCATACGCTTACTTATTTTTTTATCGACAGCAGCAATCATTTATTCCTTTTGGGGGCAAGAGATTTTCATCCTTATAGGCATTGCTATTGCGGCACTTATTCCTTTTATTTGGTTAATGATATACCACAACCGCCTGTTTCTACAAAGACAGCTACATGAGAAAAGAATTGCCTTTAATAGCAAGGAACTAAAAGCCCTTGCCTACGATTTTTCGGACTTCGATGGGGCTCCCGAAAAAATAGGGGGGGGCCATCCTTTCAGCCTCGACCTGGATGTTTTTGGAGATAAATCCCTTTTTCAGTCTATCAATAGAACAAGTACTAGCCTTGGAAAAAATAAACTAACAGAGCTCTTTGAAAAGCCATTAAACAAGAAGGAAAAAATATTGGAAAGGCAGGAGGCTGTCGGCGAACTAAGTAAAAACATAGACTTCTGCCAAGACTTCTTGATACGTGCATCAATTAATTCTAGCAAGAGCACCGACCTGGAGGAAATAAATAAATTTGTCGCAGCCCCACAAAATTTTAATAAAGATCCCTTGGCAAAAATAATACGCCTTGCATTGCCCTCGGTTTGGTTGATTCTCTCCGTTTTATATTTTACAGATATTGTATCCTCAGGCCTACTGACTTTTATGTACGCCCTTTCTATCGTTGTAGGCAATTACAATATAAAAAAAGTCCTTGCCCTTCAAAACTCCCTAGGCAAAAAAGCAGAATTGCTATCCTCCTATTCTATGCTTATAAATTTGCTCGAAGCAAGGGAAATGAAAAGCGGCGAACTCAAAGAAGAGCAAAAACATTTTATCGTAAAAGATATAAAAGCCTCTACACTGATAAAAAAGCTATCCTATATTACGGGGCAACTCGATCAAGGCTATATAGGCTTTTTATTACTCAACCCCTTACTGGCTTGGAATATAGACAAGTGCATACAAATCGAACAATGGAAGGAAACAAACGCCCCTTCATTAGAAATTTGGATGAAAACCCTTGGCTATTTTGAGGCCTTGTGCTCAATGGGAAATTTTGAGTTTAACCACCCCAAATTTATATATCCCAAAATATCTGACGAGTATTTTGAACTCAGAGCTAAGGCCATGGGGCATCCGCTTTTAGATGATAATATATGTGTGAAAAATGATATAAATATCAGCAAAAGTCCATACTTCCTCATCATTACAGGAGCCAACATGGCAGGCAAAAGCACCTACCTGCGTACTATAGGAGCCAACTACCTACTGGCTTGCATGGGACTGCCTGTTTGCGCCGATCAAATGTCGATATATCCTGCGCAACTATTTACAAGCCTGCGCACTACCGATTCTCTGTCGGACAAAGAATCGTATTTCTTTGCTGAACTAAAGCGTTTAAAGATGATTATTGACGAGCTAAATGCTGGCAAAGAACTCTTTATTATACTGGACGAAATACTTAAGGGAACAAATTCTGTAGACAAACAAAAAGGATCCATTGCTCTAGTACAGCAGTTTGTGGCACTCAAGTCTTGTGGTATAATAGCCACCCACGACCTTATGCTTGGCACATTGCAAGAAAAATTTCCTGATAGAATACAAAATTTTCGCTTCGAAGCCGATATTACCAATGATGAGCTAACTTTTTCTTATAGCTTACGCCCTGGCATTGCTGAAAATATGAATGCCTGCTTTTTAATGAAAAAGATGGGCATAACTGTATGATAAATCTATAAAGGAAAGATCAAAACTTCCACTTAGGATCTGTTTTTCCTGGCGAAATGGTGGACTTAGTATTGTTGCCGGCCTTTACAGTTTGGTAATATTCCATAGCCTCGGGAAGATACTTCTGTATTTCTGTCACACGGCTATCATCCGAAGGGTGGGTGCTCATAAATTCGGGAGTGCTCCCTCCCTGTGTAGCCATCCTCTGCCAAAATGGAATTGCTTCGCGGGGATCATATCCGGCAATTGCCATAAAAACCAAGCCCAAGCGATCGGCTTCAAGCTCATGTTTTCGTGAAAAAGGAAGCATCACCCCATATTCAGAGCCCAAGCCGTAAACTGTTTGCCCCAGAGTTTGAACTACCGAGGAAGAATTGCCCAAGATGCCCGATAAGGCAGCAGCCCCATACTGTGTAGCCACCTGCTGCGACATACGCTCGTTGGCATGCTTGGCAATGGCATGCGCCACCTCGTGCCCTAGCACAACAGCCAAGCCTGTTTCTGTCTGTGTATAAGGAAGTATTCCCTCATAAACTACGATTTTTCCCCCAGGCATACAAAAAGCATTTACCTGTGCGTCTTTTACTAAATTAAATTCCCAAGCATAGCCATCCAACATAGATTCCATATTGAGCGACTGATAATACAAAAGAATTGCCTTAGCGAGATTTTGTCCTACCCTTACCACCATTGCCGTATTGTTCTTGTCGGTAGAAATAGGAGCTGTTTTGAGATACTCGCCATACTGCTGCAAACTCGCGGTCAAAATTTCCTTGTCAGAAACTAAGGACAGCTGTTTGCGACCAGAAATAGGAACGCTACTACAGGCATTGAATAACAATACAATAACAAACAGGGGAATTATTTTTTTTATCATAGCAATCTAAGTTTATTTATAAAATATTTATTCGCTAATCATACAATTTTTATGGGTTCAATATTTTTTTTAGCCATTTGGGCTTCCCTTTAATTTTTTTTAGGCTTTCCTCCGAGGCATTTTGCTGTGCCTCTTTTTTTGAAAAGCCAGTACCCGTGCCAGCTTCTATAGAATTGAGGTAGGCAATAGTAACAAAAATAGGGAGTTTTTCTTTTTCTGAAACATCTTCAAAAAAATCAAATGTCAGTGCTATCTTATTTTTCTGACACCATTCAAGAAGTTTGGACTTGAAATTAAGTTCTTTTTTTGCCAGATCATCAATATTAAGATGCTTATCGACAATCTTTTTTTTAACAAACTCGGAAGTTTTGTCATATCCCTTATCAAGATATATTGCGCCAATAAGAGCTTCCAAGGCATTTCCCAAGATATGGCTTTTTTGTGTTTGAGTCCTCGAAGAGCTAACCAATACCTGCGCCAGGCCTAATTTGGACGCAATATTATCCAAGCTCTCTCTCTTTACAATCTTAGAGCGTGTGTTGGTTAGAAAACCTTCTTTTTTATTGCTATACCTACTAAAAACAATATCTGCTATAATGGAGCTAAGTACAGCATCGCCCAAAAATTCCAGTCTCTCGTTATTGATGTATTTTCCAGCCTCATCTTTTTTTGAAGACGATCTATGCCTTAAAGCTTCTTCATACAAAAGAATGTTTTTAGGCACAAAGCCCAAAATATCATAGAAATAAGAATAAGACTCTTTTTTTCTAAAGAGCCTTATTCTTTTAAGTATTTTTAGAATCACTCTATTTCTCGAATTTTTTTACTATTAAGCAAGCATTATGTCCTCCAAAACCAAAGGTGTTGGAAAGAGCCGCTCTAACATCTCTTTTTTGAGCCTTATTAAAAGTATAATTCAGCTTGTAATCGATTTCTGGATCCTCGTCTCCCTCAGTAAAATTGATAGTAGGTGGAATTATACCATTCTTAACAGCCAAAATACATGCCATTGCCTCCACTGCACCTGCAGCTCCCAGCATATGACCAGTCATTGACTTGGTAGAACTGATATTTAGCTTGTAGGCATGTTCGCCAAAAACCTCCTTTATTGCCTTAGATTCTGAGGGGTCACCTACGGGTGTGGATGTGCCATGAACATTGATATAGTCAATATCTTCGGGGGTCATTTCTGCATCTTCCAAGCAGTTGCGCATCACCAACATCGCTCCCAATCCATCGGGATGAGAAGCTGTAAGGTGGTAGGCATCTGCCGACATACCGCCGCCGCCAATTTCCGCATAAATTTTTGCTCCTCTGGCAAGAGCATGCTCCATCTCTTCCAAGATAAGGCATACAGCTCCTTCTGCCATTACAAATCCATCGCGACTTGCGCTAAAAGGTCGCGAAGCAGTTTCTGGAGAGTTGTTGCGCGTAGAGAGTGCCGTAAGGGCATTGAATCCCCCAACGCCAGAGATTGTTATTGCCGCTTCAGATCCACCCGTAACAATGACATTGGCCTTACCCAAACGAATAAGGTTGAATGCGTCAATTGCCCCATTGGTAGACGATGCACAAGCTGACACTGTGCCATAGTTAGGACCCCTAAAACCATATATCATCGAAATATGACCGGCGGCAATGTCGCCTATCATTTTAGGAATGAAAAATGGATTAAACTTAGGCCCCATATCTTGGTTAAGGTAATAATTACCCACCTCACTTTCAAATGTTCCAATACCACCTATTCCTGCAGAGAAAACAACCCCTATCTTGTCAAGATTTTCTTTTTCCAAATCAAATCCTGCATCTTCGATGGCTTCTTTTGCCGACACTACTGCCAGCTGAGAATAGCGATCAAATTTTCTGAGTTCTTTACGTTCAAAATGCTCGTTGGGATCAAATCCCTTTACTTCACAAGCAAATTGAGTCTTGCATTTAGAGGCATCGAATAAGGTAATAGGCTTAGCGCCACTCACCCCATTGATCATAGCGTCCCATGTAGATGCGACATTACTTCCAATAGGAGTGATAGCTCCTAAGCCTGTTACTACTACTCTTTTTAATTCCATAAGGTTTTAAAATACGAGTTTTTTACTTTACGTTTTCTTCAATATAAGAAACAGCGTCACCAACGGTGCCTATTTTCTCAGCCTGATCGTCAGGAATAGAGATTCCAAATTCTTTCTCAAATTCCATAATTAACTCTACTGTGTCCAGAGAGTCTGCTCCTAAGTCATTTGTAAAGCTGGCTTCGTTTGTCACTTCTGATTCTTCAACACTTAATTTATCAACGATAATAGCTTTTACTCTTGATGCAATTTCAGACATAAAATTTAAATTTTAATTAATAATAAAATAATTGTTTCTATTTTTGCACTGCAAAGTAAGGTATTATTCTTGAGATAAAAAACAAAATAAGGAAATAATTGCACAAATAACATTATTGTGTGCAGATAATTACATATAAATTATGAATATAAAAGTGGCAATTTTTGCCTCCGGTTCGGGCTCAAATGCAGAGAATATAGTAAGCTACTTTAATGATAAAGAATGGATTAGCATTCCTTTTATCATTAGCAACAAAGCGGAGGCTTTTGTACATCAGCGAGCAAAAGCTATGGAAATAAAATCTTTCAGTTTTTGCAAAAAAGAGGACTTTGAAAATGGATGTGTATTGAAGTTTTTGAAAGAAAGAAATATAGACTTTATAGTATTGGCGGGATTTTTACTGAAAATACCGGAAAATCTCATAGATGCCTTTCCCAACAAAATCATAAATATACACCCGGCCCTACTCCCTAAATATGGGGGCAAGGGAATGTATGGAGATCGCGTTCATCAGGCAGCAATAGATGCTGGCGAAATGGAAACAGGAATTTCCATTCACCTAGTCAATGAGCAGTATGATCAGGGACGTATCCTCTTTCAAGCCTCCTGCCCTATCGACAAACAAGATGCGGTGCTTGATGTCGCTAAAAAAGTCCATGAGCTAGAATACAAATACTTCCCTAAAGTGCTAGAAGAGTATTTCAAAAATGGAGTGACAAATAAAAGCACATGCTGATTTAATCAAATAAATAGATATGCTTGTAAAAAAGGGCAATTAAATATGCAATTCTTCCTGTTCTCATTTTTTAAGACTAACTTTGTTTTTACTTATTATAAACAAAGTAGCAGTAAACGATTAATTATGAAACTTGACATGAAACTATTTATTAAAAGCGGCTTAGCCTGCTGCAGGCTCTGCATAATCGTATTATCCTTACTCTTGGTAAGCCTCCATACTTATGGGCAAAAAGATATAGCTCATAAAAAAGGGGATTTTTTTGTCTACTGGGGATGGAATCTTGATGCCTATACCCACTCCGACATACGTTTCTGGGGAAACGATTACGATTTTATGCTGCATGATGTAAATGCTAGCGACAGACAAAGTCGCATGAATTACCACAACTACCTACAGCCAAATCGAGTAACCATTCCACAAACCAACTTCCGTCTTGGATATTTTATTAAAGACAATCTAGCCCTATCTTTTGGGGTGGATCATATGAAATATGTTATGGAAAAAGACCAGGTGGTAAGGGCTGTGGGCTATAACAATCGCCCTGGCTATGAACAGATTGGCGACAGGGACTTAAAACTTACAGAGGATTTTCTCCAATTTGAACACACTGATGGTCTTAATTACATAAATTTTGAGATTGAAAATTATAAGAATTTATATACCAAAGATTTCTTTAAACTCAATGCCCTTGTAGGAGGAGGTGCCGGATTCTTGTTGCCAAGAACCAATGCTACCCTCATGGACTTCGAGCGACACGATGATTTTCATCTTGCTGGATGGGGTATTGCAGCAAAAATAGGTATTGAATTTTCTTTTTGGAACGTGTTTTCTCTACGCTCCGAAGGCAAACAAGGATATATAGACATGCCAAATATACGTACCACAAAATTCAAAGAAGATAAGGCCTCTCAGCATTTCTTTTTTGCCCAACTCAATTATACTCTGGGCTTCAACTGGAGATTTTGATGGCTGGTATATATATACACATACCTTTCTGTAAAACCAGATGTACTTATTGCGATTTCTTTTCTTCTACCTCCATGAACGAAAAGGAGGCGTATATTGATGCCCTTTGCAAAGAATTGTTTTTAAGAAAAGATTATCTGCAAAAACAAAAAATTAAAAGCCTGTATTTTGGAGGAGGAACTCCCTCGCAACTTTCAATTGCTGATTTTAAACGCATCTTTGATGCTGTTTATACTTGCTTTGATCTCTCTTTAGTGCAAGAAATTACCTTGGAGGCAAATCCCGACGACCTCAATGCCCAATACTTACAAGGACTAGCAAAACTTCCTTTCAACAGAATTAGCCTGGGCATACAGAGCTTTCAGGACCAAGAGCTGCACTTACTAAAGCGACGACACAATGCTCAGGCTGCAATAATTGCTGTGCAAGATTGTCGCAATGCTGGATTCAACAATATAAGTATAGACTTAATGTATGGACTGCCGGGACAAACCATGGAGATATGGGAAAATAATCTAAGCCAAGCAATTAGATTAAATGTGCAACACATATCTGCTTATCACCTTATATATGAGGAAGGCACTGTACTATACAAACTGCTGAAAGAAAACACAATAAAAGACATAGACGAAAATCTTAGCCTCGCCATGTTTGAAAAAATGATGGACACGCTCGATGAAGCTGGATTTGAACACTACGAAATTTCAAGTTTTGCAAAAAATGGATTAGTCGCCAAGCACAATTCTTCTTATTGGGACGGAACACATTACCTAGGAATTGGCAGCGCGGCACACTCCTATGATGGAAAAAGCAGGCAATGGAATATTTCTGAACTACAAACATACATTGAAAGCATAGAAAAAGGTGAACTCGCAATGGAATTGGAAGTAATGGATATAAAACAGAACTACCAAGATTATATACTTACACGACTAAGAACAAAAAAAGGAATCAATATCAATGAATTGGAGATGCTTTTTGGAGAAGAAATAAAAGCGCACTTTCTCAAAAAAATAGATAGCTATATAAAAAATGCTACAGTCTGCCAAATAAAAAATGTGTACTCATTGACCAGGAAAGGAATATTCATATCGGATGGTATAATGAGTGGCTTATTTATTTGAAAAAATAAACTACTCATTATAAACAACTTAACTACTTTTTTAAAAAAAACAAACAAAAAAAATATCTTTTTTAAAAACATTTTACCCCTTTGTTTGTTTTATATACAGAAAGAGGGCTAAGAGAAGCTATCTACTTTCTATTGTTAATCTCAAGTATGACACATATAAATCATGAACATTAACCAAAACCTTGATTTATTTCTTGTTCAAAAGCAGTAAGCACCCCTATCAGGGGTGCTTATTTTGTAATAGCCCCTACCAAGCCGAAGGCATCTCCTTGCATCCATATTTAGCAATCGCATCTTCTAAGACCTGGGCACACCATTCAGCACTCATAGCATTAGATACAGACCAGCCTACGGCGTAGCGACTGTGCAAATCAATAATGGCTGTAAAGCGTAGAACCCCATAAAAAGGAGTGTAATCCACTCCTATATGGGCATATAAAACTTTAGTGTCCACTGTATTGCTGGATGACCAAAAGACTACCACCTAAAGAAAACCCAATATTTGCAGGTGGCGGCAATAGGAGGAGTCAAGTGAATGCTATCAAGGATATTAGGTATTGTGTGCTGATAATAAGATGATCTAATCGCTTGAAATGCGTTTTGCTAAGTATTAATTTTTTGAATGATTATTATAGCAAGGCTATTTCCAAGCGATATTTAGTGGATACTTAAAATTTCACGAAAAAAATTGCTACATTTACAGCAAAATAGATCAGTGCTTATGGAGATGTATAATGAAGAGGAGGTTCTATCCTTGCTGAAAAGCAAGGATGAGGGGCAGAATAAAAAAGCTTTTGGGAGGCTTGTTTCTTTTTATAGCGAGAAACTTTATTGGCAGATTCGCAAAATGGTTCTCTCGCATGATGATGCTAACGATTTATTGCAAAACACATTTATAAAGGCCTGGACAAGCATTCATCTCTTTAGAGGCGAGGCAAAGCTATCTACCTGGCTCTATAAGATAGCTATCAATGAGAGTATTACCTTTTTGAACCGCCAGAGAAGTATGAATAATATCTCCTTAGACGATTCTGATGTTTTTTTGCTCGACAGACTGCAATCCTCAGACTACTTTGATGGCGATGCCTTACAAATAAAATTTCAAAAAGCATTGCTGCTACTGCCAGCAAAACAGCGCCTGGTGTTTAATATGCGCTATTTTGATGAAATGCCTTACGAAAAAATTGCTGATATTTCGGGAACCTCCATTGGAGCTCTTAAGGCATCGTATCACCATGCTATGAAAAAAATACGAGCTTTTATATTAGAAGAGGATTAAAATTAGAAGAAGATTAAACTTTAGCATAAATTGAGAGTCAGACAGATACAATAAAAAAAACAGAGATGAAAAAAGAAGATATAGATCAGATTACTAAAACGAATCCTTTTAAGGTTCCTGAAGCTTATTTCGAGAACTTTTCTACACAGCTCATGTCAAGCCTTCCAGATGTGGTAAAAGAAGAGCCGCAGGAAGTTAAATTGTGGCAGAAGATGAAACCTTGGGTTTATATGGCTGCAATGTTTATTGGAATGACTCTGATGATAAAAATATTTATAGGAGACACTGCAAGTATGGAGAAGGGTGTTTTGGCAAGTAAAGATTTGTCGATTAGCGAAATCGATGAGTTTTATGCTTACTACCAAAATCAGTTTGATACCCAAGACCTGCATGAATCCTTGTTTTTTGACGAAGATTTTTAGACTTTTTTAGCAGGCCCTAATTGGGCTGTTTATTCTAAAATTATTAAAAAAATCATTTAAAAATTAAAAACTCATGAAAAAAAGAGTCGTTTTGATACTTAGTTCCTTATTATTTTTATTTTCTGCGGTAACATTTGCCCAAGAGGGTAGGGGATCAAGAGATAAGGATGGAAGAGATGTTCAAAGAAAAGCTAAATTTGAGCAATTTAAAGAAAAGAGGCATGAGTATATCTCCAAGGAGATGGCACTTACCGACAAGGAATCGCTTTTATTTTGGCCGCTTTGTGACGAACTTCAAGAGAAAAAGTTTGAGCTCAATCGTTCGCTTAGGAGAGACGACCGCAAAAGTGCAATTTCAGAGTCTGATTATGATAAGATGCTTGATGATTATATTGATGTAAAGCTCAAAGAAGCAAAATTAGATAGGGATTATTTCGAAAAATTTAGGACGGTTATTCCTGCAGAGAAGGTCTTAAAATACATCAGAGCAGAGCGATATGTTGCACGAAGTTTTTTTGAGAAAAAATAGTTGTCTTAACTATTAAACTTCCATTTTGGGTATTTTATATGCTTTAAGTTCTTTGCAAAGTAATTTAGCCTTCCCATCACAATAATAATTGAGCAAGGCCCAAAATTTTTCTCCATGATTCATTTCTTTGGTATGACATAATTCGTGTAGAATGACGTAATCAATAAGATGCTCTGGTAAGAGCATAAGATAAAAAGACAAATTAATGTTTTTAGATGAAGAGCAAGACCCCCAGCGGGTTTTGCTCTTACTTATTTTAAATTCTTGAAACTCAAAATTATATTTCTCAGCAAGTTCTTTTGCCCTATAAGGTATTGTTTGATGAGCTATGATATACAAATCGAATATTTCTTCTCGGCTGATGCTAGGAGTCTTATCTTTCTCTTGATTTTCAATTAGAATCTCCCGATGTTTATGAAATATTTGAGCCGCTTCTTTGTACGATCCATTCGGAGGCAATGTAACTATTACTTTGCCATTTCTGATCTTGATAATATAGCGTTTTGCACGAATGTTTGTGTTGAATGTAACGACACCTAATATGGGGTCAATAATAGTTCTCGTCAATGTACTGAGTTTGTTTTTAAATTTATTGGTACTTATTACTTATTACTTACTTACTTACTTACTTACTTACTTACTTACTTACTTTTAAATTTCAATATTTTTGCGCCCCATTTTTCAAGGTGTAAGCAATAAAGGGAATCGGCAGTGATAGTAGCATTTATTTTTTCATCAGTTATCAATTCTTTTTGTGGGCTCAGGAGTGAGGGTTTTAGCTTAAAAAAATCGAAAAGATGGGTAGGCAGATAGACCGAACAATCCAAATCGTGGTCGGCAAAATTTACGACAATTAATAATAGTTCTTTACCACATTTTCTTGCATAGGCGTATATTTTATTAGAATCAAAGAGGGTGTTTTCGTAGTTTACATACATTAGGTCATAAAATTCGCCTTTGGCAATTGCTTTTTCCTTGCTGCACAAGAGTAGTATTTTTATATAAAACTCTCGAAGTTCTATTTGTTCACTACTGAGCCTTTCGGTGTCGAATTTTCCTCTATTACACCAATTTCTAATTGTGCTAGGACTCCAGTAATCAAAAATACTTGTTCTCCCATCCACTCCACTAAAGCCCTCTTCATCCATTCCTTTTTCGCCCAATTCTTGGCCAAAATATACCATTAAAGGATTGGTATTCATCGTTGCCGAAACAATGAATGCGGGTATTGCTTTCCACGGATTGGCAGCAAAAAAATCTGAGGCTATACGCTGTTCGTCGTGATTTTCAAGAAAATAAAGCATGTGGTCTTGTATGCCTTCTAGCGATTGCCAGCAGGATGTTATGTCACTTGCAACTCGCTTGTTGCACATTATGTCTTTCAGGCAATCATACAAGCCCACCTTATCGTAGAGGTAGTCAAATTTCCCATTCCAAATATAATTTCTATATTGTTGTGGATTATATACTTCGGCAATAAATTCAATATCAGGGTATTCTTTCTTGACTTCAGGAATTGCCCACTCCCAAAATTGTACGGGCACCATTTCTACCATATCGCAACGAAAGGCATCAACCTTTTTAGAGGCCCAAAAGAGGAGGATATCCTTCATCTTGTACCAGCTGTTGGGTATTGGGTCAAAATGCTGCGTTTCGCCATTGAGGTAATCAATACCATAGTTTATCTTGATTGTTTCGTACCAATCATTTTTTGAAGGATGTGCATCAAACCTATTGTTGCCAGTACATTTTGCAGGGTTTTCCTCGTATTTTATTCCATCTCTTACTAGGCAAAAGTCAGGCTCAAAGTTTTGTCCAGGCATGTAATAGAAATTGTTGTTGGGGTCGAATGTAGTTTGTTTATTGTCATCTTCTCCCAAATCCTTTGAGAGCTTTGTTTTTGCATCCGATCTATATTGTCGTGCCACATGATTGGGTACAAAATCGATTATTACGAGTAGGTTTGCGCGATGCGATCTTTCGACTAAATTTTCAAACTCTTTCATTCTTGAGCCCACTTTATTTGCCAAATCAGGGTCTACATCATAGTAGTCTTTAATTGCATAAGGGGAGCCTGCCAGGCCTTTTACTACGGCAGGATGATCGGAGGCTATGCCCTCGTGTCTGTAGTCGGTTTGAGTGGCATGTTCAATAATACCAGTATACCAGATATGCGAAAATCCCATTTCTTTAATTTTGCTCAATGCAAGGCTGGTGAAAGAAGAAAATTTACCACTTCCATTTATTTTCAAGTCTCCATTTTTTACTAGTTTGCTATTGGGGTTTCCAAAAAGCCTTGGTAGAACTTGATAGATGAGTAATTTTTGTTTTTTCTTCATGATTATTTTGTTTTTATAGATATTTTAATTACAAATGATTATCAATAATTATTTAGGGTAGCAATATTTTTTTTTCTCCATTTTCAGTGGAGCAAAGCACGTCAAACACTTTTTTTTCAGCCCCTTCGAGTATAGCCTCTTGGGTTATTTGATAGCCAATTTGAAATAATTCTGTTGCATTGTGTAGCTCATAGGTTTTGAAAGACCCTACTTCCTTGGTTTCAACGAGGATGTCACAAAGTTTTCTATCCAGCAAGGTATTTGCTCTAAACATGTAGTGATAAGACCTTTCGGCAATATGTATGATGGACTTATTGTATTTTTTTTGCAATAAAGGGCTTACATTTATTCCAATAATCTTGTTGCATTGGGCTCTTATATTTGATACGGGAAAATTTTTGAACAAGCCTCCGTCTACATAATTTATACCATTGATGATGACGGGGTCAAAAATTATGGGAATACTGCAGGAGGCAATCACGGCATCAATAATTTCCCCTTTATCGAAGATAACACTCACTCCATTATCTAAATCTGTGGCTACAACTTGCAGGGGAATATTTAGATCCTCAAAACATTTGGCGCGAATGTGTTTTTTCAAAAAATTTCTAAGACCTATTGTGCTAAAAATCCCAGATCTTGGTATGTGGAGTTCTATAAATTTCTTTAGTTCCCTTCCAGCAAAAAGAGAAAGTATTTCTTCGGGGGAATAGCCATCGGCATAAAAAAGACCCGCCAAGGCTCCTGCGCTAGTTCCCGAAATAATATCGGGTAGGAGACCAAATTCCTCCATAGCCTTAAAAGCGCCTAGATGGGCAAAACCTCTGACACCGCCACCACTAAGGGCAAGTCCAAGTGTATGTCTCTTTGTTTCTAGCTGTTTTCCCATATTTCAATATTTAAGTTCTTGCTTGTATGAAAATAGAATTGTATAAAAATAGAATTGTATATACTAGCATTTTTTTCTGTAAAATTAGCTATAATAAATGAAAATAAAAATAATAATAATAAAAAGATTAGCTTTGTAGCTTGAATGTATTTAAAATATTACGATATAAAAATGAGATCAGATAATAAGACAATAAAAATAGGAATAATACAGCAATCTAATGTAATTCAGGAGGAGCAAAACAGGATGAAATTGACTTCCAGTATTGAGCAATTGGCTTTGGATGGTGCGCAATTGATTGTTCTTCAAGAATTGCACAATGGACTTTATTTTTGCCAACATGAGGACGTTTCTCTATTTGATTTGGCTGAAACAATACCCGGACCTTCTACACATTACTATGGAGCATTGGCGCAAAAACTGGGCATTGTATTGGTATTGTCCTTATTTGAATATAGGGCTCCAGGTCTGTATCACAATACCGCGCTTGTGATTGAGAGCGATGGTTCTATTGCTGGTAAGTATAGAAAAATGCACATACCCGATGATCCTGCGTATTACGAGAAATTTTATTTTACTCCTGGCGACCTGGGTTTTACGCCAATTGATACTTCTTTGGGTAGATTGGGCATACTGGTTTGCTGGGATCAGTGGTATCCAGAAGCTGCACGCTTGATGGCTTTGGCGGGAGCCGAATTGCTAATTTATCCCACTGCCATTGGCTGGGAGTCTAGCGATACCGTCCAAGAGCAGACTCGTCAAAGAGATGCCTGGATGATTTCTCAGAGAGCACATGCTGTAGCCAATGGACTGCCTGTTGTTGCTGTGAACCGAGTAGGGTATGAGCATGACCTCTCGGGGCAAACACAGGGTATTCATTTTTGGGGTAGTAGCTTTGTTTGTGGGCCGCAGGGAGAAATGATTTTTGAAGCGTCTTCGCAGGAAGAAATTGCTATGCTTGTGGAAATAGATATGCAGCGTAGCGAAAATGTTAGGCGTTGGTGGCCTTTCTTTAGAGATAGGCGTATTGATGCTTACAAGGATATTACCAAGAGATATATTGATCTCTAGTAGCTTTCTTCGTTTTGTTGGTTTAGGAGCAGTAGCGGCTCTATGTATTCTCTGGAATTGCTCAATCTGGGCACCTTATGTTGTCCTCCAAGTTTGCCTTTTATTTTTAACCAGCGATAAAAAAGTCCATTTTGGGCAAGGATGATTTCGGGTTTGTCGAGGGTGATATTTTTGTATCTTTTTGCCTCGTAGTCGGAATTTGCATCCTTAAGATTTTTATCAAGGAGCTCACAAAACAAGTCCATAGAATTTGGCATTTCTTCAAATTCTATGAGCCATTGATGCTTGCCTTTTTCCTTGGCAGATATATAAACGGGGGCAAGGGTATATTCGCATATTTTGGCTTGTGTTGCTTGGCAAGCTGCGGCAAGTGCCTTGTCGGTATTGTGCACCATTAATTCTTCTCCAAAGGCGTTGATGAAGTGTTTGGTTCTGCCAGTTATAATTAGCTTATATGGCGAGCTGGAGGTAAACATCACCGTGTCGCCAATGAGGTAGCGCCACAGGCCACTATTGGTAGAGATCAATATGGCATAATTTTTATTTAATTCAATGTCTGTTAAGCAAATAGTTGTGGGATTTTCTTTGTTTATATCTTCTAGTGGTATAAATTCGTAAAAAATGCCGTAGTCAAGAAGAAGTAATAGGGAGTGTTCGTCCAGGTCGTTTTGCAGGGCAAAAAAACCTTCGGAAGCATTGTAGGTTTCCATATACTTCATTGTGGGCGATGAAATTATTTTCTTATAATTTTCTCGGTAGGGGTCAAAATTTATTCCTCCGTGAAAAAAAACTTCAAGTTTGGGCCATATCTCACTCAGGTCATTACAGTTTGTTGTGGATAGTATTTTTTTTATTAGAA
This sequence comes from Bacteroidales bacterium, assembly GCA_003851245.1. Taxonomy (GTDB): domain Bacteria; phylum Bacteroidota; class Bacteroidia; order Bacteroidales; family Azobacteroidaceae; genus BHEP01. The sequence goes on from BHEP01000001.1 coordinate 82,785, forward strand.
CCAGCATCCACGAAGGCACGCCCGAAATATTTGTGATACTTTCTTTTATAGTTTTTTGGCATATGGCATTTAGTTTGGCTTCCCACTCATCCATCAGGATAATTTCTTTTGAAGGCGACCTAAACTTATTGGCAATAGGGTTCATGTTTTCTATAAGAATAGCCGACAAATCTCCAAATTGTATGTTTTGACTCAAGGAGCTTGGCTTATGACAGCCACCAAGCACAAGGCTTTTTCCTGCAGAAAACAGGCTGCTGCCAATTACATTATCTAGGTAAGTTGCCACCGTATCTTTTGCTCCCCTGTAATGGCAGTCCTTGAGAGCACAAGGGCTAACGGGAATGAACTTGCTCTTGTCGTTGGATGTGCCCGAGGATTTGGCAAACCAAGATATTTTTTCGGGCCATAGTATATTATTTTCCCCCTGCATCATTCTTTCAATAAACGGTTTTAGCTTATTGTAGTCGCAGATAGGTATGGTTTGCGAAAATTGCTGATAGGTTTTTATTGATGCAAAATCGTAGAGTCGGCCCCATTCTGTTTTTTTTGCTTGATTGAGATTTTTTTGCAATTGCTGTGATTGTACCAAATCGGGGAAGAGTTCAAATTCTTTTATCGATCTGAGCCTATTGGCAAACAAGCAAGTAGCAATTTTTTCTATTATCATCGCAAGAATAAATATATTTTCAGAAAAAAAATTATTTCTTTTTTTTCTTTTTATTTTCACTGCTACTCTCATATCCATACCCGTATCCATATCCATATCCGTACCCATATCCCTTTCCATATCCATATTTGCTACTATGTCTTTTAGTAACTCCATTTAGGACGAGAGACATTTGCTTCAATTTTTGATTATCTTGAATCTCATTGATAAGGTTTATTACAGTTTTTGGCGTTTTATTTTCTCTGATAACAAACAGGGTGATATCTGACACCCTATTTATCAAATAAGTGTCAGACACACTACCTACGGGAGGAGTGTCGACGATAATATATTCATATTCTTGTCTGAGCATATGAAAGAGCTTGTCTAGTGCCTCTTCCATCAAAAGCTCGTTGGGATTTGGTGGTATTGGGCCAGCAGGAATAATATCCAAATTGGGGTTTATGCTACTGGGGATGATTATGTTTTCTATATCTGTTTCTATTCCTGCCAGAAACGAGCTTATGCCCTTTTGCTTGCCTCGTATGCCAAGGTACTCAGCCAGTTTGGGCTTTCTGATGTCTAGCCCCACAATGATTGTTTTATATCTTAGGGCAAAAGTTAGAGCCAAATTAATTGAGATGAATGTTTTTCCCTCTCCACCAGCTCCAGAAGTAATGACTATGACCTTTCTTTCTGGCTCCTGAAGCGAAAATTGTATGTTGGCTCTCAGCAAGCGGAACATTTCAACAATGGGAGCATTTGATGTGGGAGTAACGACAATGGATGTCTTATCCTTGCTTAAAGGTATGGAGGCAACGACAGGCATATTTGTTTCTTTATGCAATTCGTCGGAAGTTTCTACTTTGAAACTCAGCAGTTTGCGTAGCTCTATCAAAATCAGAGGAAGTAAAATTGCAATAAAAAGGCACAAGGTAAATATTATCATTCTATTGGGAGAGACAAGGCCGCTTACAATAGGGTTTGCAATTATTTTTGCACTAGGCGCTGTTACGGCAAGTGATAGTTCGGCTTCTTCTTTCTTTTTTAGTAGCATGACATAAAGATTTTCCTTTATCTGTTGCTGTCTAGCCATTTCTTGAAATTGCCTTTCTCTAGCAGGGGCACTTCCTAATAATTCGCTGTAAGATTTAGACTGCGATTTAATCTCTTTTTTTTGCGATTCTCGGGTTTTCTTAAGTCCGGTGATACTTAATTTTATTTGCGCCCTAAGTGCTGTTATTTCTTCGTCTTTTTTTATGATGACAGGAGTTTCCTCATTGGAGTAAGCTAGTAGTCTTTGTCTTTCCATTATAAGACTGTTGTACTTGTTCATCATTGAATTTAAGCCAGCATCAAAAATATTGAGTGTTGTGGGGAGTAATCTTTTAGGATCTTTTTTTGCTTCCTCAAAAGAGTTTTCCAAGAAGGCTAGAAGTTCCAATTGCCTTTCAATATCTACACTCTTCTTTGAGAAATCGTTCTTTTCCCCCATAAATATTTGTGATTCATAAGAAATGTCTGTGAGGCGATTGTCTCTTTTGTATTGTTCTATACGATTTTCGGAGACCACTAAATCTTGGCTGATAAATTTTAATCTTTCGTTGATAAAGTTTGCTGCGTTTTGTGTTGCTTTGTTTTTGTCTGCCATTGCGTCCCTATTGTATATCTCTATCAGTCGGGTGAGAAAGGTTTCTCCTCTTTTTCTATGCGTTTCTTTGAGGTTTATTCTAACCACACTTGTGCTGCTAGAGGCAGGCGATACGCTCAATTGATCCAGATAAAACGTGGCAACACTGGTTGGGTTTTTTATTTCTATATCGAGAGGGATATGTCTGTTTAGAAAAACTTCTTTATGCCCGCTCAAATTTATTTTGCCAATAGGGGTCTCCAAAACATGAGGCAGGCTTGTAAATTCACTCATAAATTCGAGGTTCCCATATTTTCCTTCTACCTTATATATACCAGTATTGCTGATGCTAATGTGCAAATTGAGTGAGCCCGAGAGTCTGTATGCCAATTGGGGATTCATGCGTGCTACTACTGGACTTGCATAGTATATGGGATTGCCTTCGCCAAAAATTTCGGTGTCTTTGAATCTCCCTTTTACTATATATCTGGTATATATATTCATCTCAGTAACAACTGTTCGCATCATGTTGCGTGAATGTATGACTTCAATTTCATTATCAACATTGTTGCTTCCTCTAATAAGGCCCATGCTCTCGAAGGTCGATAATTCACTGTTTCCTAAACCTCCTTTTTTGTTGTCTTTGATAACCACGCTGGTGCTAACTTTAAAAACAGGGCTTGCGTAACGAAGGTAGACAAATCCACAAAAAAAGAAAATTATAATGGATAGTACAAACCATTTCCAGTATTCTAGAAGGGAGAAAAGAACTGTTTGTATTGACTGTTCCTTATTTTTATTTGAAATGTCTGAGGACGTATTGTTTTCCATAGAGGATTGTCTTTTATTTATTTCCTGTCGTTTTTATTGAGCAATGTATAAAATTAAATTGACCAAGGTCAATACCATTGCTCCTATTGAGATTAGTATGCCTGTTTGTGCTCCTATGTCTGCTGTGTTGGCCTTGGTTTTGTTGGGTTCAACATACACGATGTCATTTTGTTGTAGGTAGAAATAGGGCGATGAAAGTATGGCGATATCACTGATGTCAACGGTGATGATTCTCACCTTTCCTTCACTCTCTTCCCTCATTATTTGAACCCTGTCTCTTTTGCCATATATGCTCATATCGCCTGCCATGGCAAGAGCTTCCAGAAGGTTTACTTTTTCGCGGTCAATTCTAAATTGTCCTGGGCGGTTTACTTCTCCCAATACCGAAATATTAAAGTTACACAGTCTAATGGTCACTATAGGCTCATCTTTCATATAAGTTTTTAGCTGTTCTTTTAGTTTCTCTACAAGTTCTTTTTGAGAAAGACCCTCTGCATGTATGAGTCCAAGTATGGGGAAGTCTATTTCCCCTTCCTCGCTTATAAGATAGGTTTGCAAGCCATAGCCCAAATCAAAGCTACCTCCAAAACTAGACTCGGGAGTGCCAGAGGGCTGGGGTGGAAGGTTGAAAGCCGACGCAGAAAGGGATTCTTTTCCTGAGTTTACAGTGATGCCAAGGATGTCTTTTTTCTGAAATCTTACAATATCGCTATTGGTTCTTAGCTGCTCTATTTCTTTGTCTGTATGAGTCTTACTTTGCAAATATGGAACTTTCTTGTATGAAGTACATGATGCGTTAAAACATAAAACTATAACGAGCAACAATAAGAGAATATGATTATTTTTTGTCATTTTTATTGTTTCCTAATTTTTATTTGTATCTTATATTTCACTTTGGAAATAGAATGTTTAAAAGTGTAATTTGAATCTCAGACCAAACTACCCTAATTTGGAGACAAATGTAGTGTTTTTTTTACAAAAATAAAAGTATGAAAACTTCTTAAGGCATTTTTTTATCAAATAAGCCTCATATTTGACATGCAGGCGACTAAAATTTATATAAAATTCGGTCTTCTCATTTTACTTATTGTTACCTTTGTGGCTTCAAAATAAAATCTGTTACATTTAAAATAAGAAACGCAATGAGTAGCTACACCAATTTTCAAAAACACTTGCAAGGCGAACTGGCAGGTATTGAGTCGTTGGGCTTATACAAAAAAGAACGCATCATCACTTCGCCACAGGCTGTAGATATACAGCTAGAGTCGGGCAAAAAAGTGATTAACTTTTGTGCCAACAATTATCTGGGTCTCTCCAATAGCCCCGCACTTATTGAAGCTTCAAAACAAGCACTGGACTCTCATGGTTTTGGAATGAGCTCTGTTAGATTTATTTGTGGTACACAGGACTTACACAAGCAATTAGAAAATCAGATTTCTGCATTTTTTGGAACTGAAGACACCATTTTATATGCCGCTTGCTTCGATGCCAACGGGGGAGTTTTTGAACCCCTCCTCTGCGAGCAAGACGCCATCATTTCGGATGCTCTCAATCATGCTTCCATCATCGATGGAGTGCGCCTATGCAAGGCTGTGAGGTATCGCTATGCCAATGCCGACATGGAAGATTTGGAGAAACAGCTAAAAGCATCTCAAGCACAGCGCTTTAGGATAATCGTAACGGATGGCGTTTTTTCTATGGACGGCAATGTAGCCCCTCTCGACAAGATTTACAAGCTGGCACAAAAATACAATGCCATGATTATGGTCGACGAATCGCATTCGGCGGGAGTTGTGGGAAAAACGGGTAGAGGTACTACCGAACTCTATGAGCTCAAAGGAAAGGTAGAAATTATTACCGGCACCTTAGGCAAGGCTTTCGGTGGTGCTATAGGAGGTTTTACAACAGGCAAAAAAGAAATTGTAGAAAAACTTCGCCAAGGATCGCGCCCCTACCTTTTCTCAAATTCTATTCCCCCCATGGTAGCCGCTGCAGGAACCAAGGCTTTCAAAATGATAGACGAGTCAAATAAATTGCAAGACCAGTTACACAGCAATACCGACTATTTTGTAGAAAAAATAAAAGCGGCTGGTTTTGATATAAAACCAACGCAATCAGCAATTTGTGCCGTCATGCTCTACGATGCCAAATTGGCGCAGGATCTGGCAGCAAAACTTTTGGATGAAGGAATTTATGTTATTGGATTCTTCTTTCCCGTAGTGCCTAAAGATCAAGCGCGCATTAGGGTGCAAATATCTGCTGCACACAGCAAGCAGCAGCTGGACAAATGCGTAGCTTCCTTCTGTAAGATTGGTAAAGAACTAGGTATAATTAAATAATTGGAAGTTAAAAACGAATGAAAAAAATACTTATAATAGGCAGTACGGGACAAATAGGCTCTGAACTAAGCATTAAATTACGCTCAATCTACGGCGAGAGCAATGTGGTTTGCGGGTATTTTGCTCCTCCCTTTCCAGAGAATTTTTTTGAGGCTGGCCCTACGGAGGAAATAAATGCCCTCGAAAAGGAACAAATAGCCTCGGTTGTAAAAAAATATAATATAGACACCATTTACAATCTGGCAGCCATACTCTCGGCTACAGCAGAGAAAAACCCCAAATTGGGATGGGACGTAGGCGTAGGCAGCCTTATGAATTGCTTGGATGTTGCCAAAGAATACAAATGCAGTGTTTTTACTCCCAGCTCCATAGGAGCCTTTGGTCCAGAAACACCAAGAGACAAAACCCCACAGGATACCATCCAACGTCCCAAAACAGTGTATGGGATAACCAAGGTATTGGGTGAGTTGATAAGCGACTACTATTTTCAACACTGGGGAATAGACACTCGCTCGGTACGCTTTCCTGGCATTATTTCAAATCTAACTCCCCCAGGGGGTGGAACAACAGACTACGCCGTAGAAATATTTTACAAGGCAATTAAAGGAGAAAAATTTGTCTGTCCCCTCAAGGCAGGCACCTTTATGGATATGATGTATATGCCCGATGCTCTTGATGCGGCGGTAAATATCATGGAAGCCGATGCCTCAAAACTTATACACCGCAATGCTTTCAATGTCACGGCCATGAGCTTCGACCCCGAAATGCTGCTTGCCGAAATCAGAAAACATCTTCCAAACTTCCAGATGACTTATGAAATAGATCCGCTAAAACAAAGTATTGCCGACTCTTGGCCCAACTCTTTGGATGATTCTTGTGCTAAAAACGAATGGAACTGGCAATCCAAATTTAATTTGGAAACCATGACTGCCGATATGCTAGCAAACTTAAGGGAAAAACAAAAATGACTGATGTAATACATCTGCTTTCAGATGCTATATCCAATCAAATAGCTGCTGGAGAGGTAATTCAACGACCAGCCTCCGTAGTAAAAGAATTGGTGGAAAACGCCATTGATGCCGCTGCCACTCATATAAAAATATATATCAAGGATGCTGGGCGCTCCCTGATTCAGGTGGTAGATAATGGCAAAGGTATGTCTGAAACAGATGCTAGAATGGCTTTTGAACGCCATGCCACATCAAAAATAAAAGTAGCCCAAGATCTTTTTTCCCTGCGCACCTTGGGTTTTAGGGGCGAGGCACTGGCCTCAATAGCTGCCGTGGCGCAGGTAGAATTAAGAACCTGCATGGAAAATCAAGAACTGGGCACAGTAATTAATATTGCAGCTTCGCAAGTTGAAAGGCAGGAGGCCATAGCCTGCAATGTAGGAACAGTATTTTCTGTAAGAAACTTATTTTTTAATATTCCTGCCAGAAGAAAATTTCTAAAATCTAATGAGGTGGAGTTTAGAAATATTTTGTCCGAATTTGAACGCATTGTACTGGTTAATCCTCACATCTCTTTTTTGTTAATTCACAATGACTTAGAAATATCAAACCTACCAGTATCAAATAAGGCGCAGCGCATAATCAACTTATGCGGCAAAACCCTAAACCAACAACTATTGCCCATCAATGTAGAAACTTCTCTAATCAATATCGGAGGCTATGTAGGAGCTCCTACCTCGGCAAAGAAACGTGGAGCACAGCAATTTTTTTTTGTCAACGGACGCTACATGCGCCATCCTTATTTTCAAAAAGCTATAAGTCTGGCTTTCGAACCTTTTATACATGCTAGTGAATCGCCAAATTATTTCGTATATCTCGACATAGACCCCACTACAATAGATGTAAATATTCATCCAAGCAAGACAGAGATAAAATTTGAAAACGAGAAAGCCATTTGGCAAATAATTATGGCGGCCGTCAAAGAATCTATAGCAAAATCCAATGCCATACCGTCCATAGAATTTGACAGAGAAGGAGCCATAGATATCCCTGTATATGATAGCCGACAGGCAAGCCAAAGTTTTGTTCCGAAAGTCAATCTACAAAAAGACTACAATCCTTTTAGGGATAGTGGCACATACAAGAAGCCAGGCATGGACTGGGAAGTTTTTTTTGATAAGAAAGAAACAAATCAAGAGGATTATACTTACAATTTTGAATTGGAAACAGAGGAAATTCAAGGGGCTTTGTTTGAAAAAGAATCTAAGACTTTCCAATATAAGGGAAAATATCTAATAAGGCCATTAAAATCTAGCTTGCTAGTGGTTCACCAGCGCAGGGCGCATATCCGTATCTTATTTGATGAATTTATAGGACGTATGGAACGCCATAAGGGAGTTTCCCACGGCATGCTTTTCCCCGAAATAATAAGTTTCACCACCAAAGAAGCCAATCTATTGCCCTACCTTCTGGAAGACCTTGCATTTATTGGTTTCGACCTCGCCGATCTAGGAGGCAACAGCTTTTCTATAAACGGAATACCCGCAGGATTAGAAAAAATAGATCCCATAGAAAGTCTCCAAAATATGGTAGCCATGGCATTGGAAACAGGTTGTGAAATAAAAGAAGAGGTAGAAGCTGCCTTGGCTCTATCACTTGCAAAGCAGGCTGCCATTCCTCTTGGAAAAATACTCTCCGACAGAGAAATAAATGATATTATTACTCATTTACTTGCATCTTCTGAGATGAACTATACTCCTGAAGGAAAAAAAATTCTCTTTACAATTGATGACAATGAATTCGAAAAAAGATTGCCGTAATTATTCGCCCCTTAATAAATACATTTTAAGCAGCTTTATTCATTAATATTTGCTTCTTGAGCTTATATATTGCTTTGATATGTGTTTGTGTTCCTGTAAATCAAAGCTGGTTTTATATTAAAATTCCCAAAACGAGTGCGAAGAAGAATAATTATAAATTAGGCTTTAAAAAAGTCTTTAAGCCAGACAAATATGGAGATTCTAAATTCCAAAAATATGCATTTAAGTAGTCTCGTTTTCTCTCTTTGATAAGTTCCTTTTGAGACTTGGATTCACCCAAGAGAGCTTCTAAATAGGCGTAAATCTTGGTTTTTTTAGCGGGAGTGGTGAGAGCGTTTTCTCTTCCAATTACTTGTTTGTTATAGACTCCAACCAATTCGTCGCCGACGATATTAAGGCGGATGCAATTAGTAAGTTTAATCAAGTATGATTATCTTTGTAGAATATTAAACTTCAAGGCATGCAAGTAGATAGGCAAAATCAATTTTTCGATATTGTACGATTGATTAAATCGACACAAGCCAGTGCCATTTCATTAGTAAATACCGAGTTAATAAATCTGTATTGGAATGTGGGTTCGTATATTAGCCTACAAGTGGCTGGCGCAAATTGGGGAGATAAGACCGTAAGTGAATTGGCATTGTACATCCAGAAAAAGCATCCTGAGGTGAAAGGTTTTAACCGCAGGGGGCTTTATCGAATGAAGCAATTTTATGAAACATATAGCTCAATGACATTTGTGTCATCTGCAATGACACACACACAAGTTGCTAATAATGAGACCTCTGAAATTGTGCCATCGGCAATGACACAATTGAAAACCGATGATATAAGGACATCTCTTTTGACTAAAATCAGCTGGACACACCATTTGGCATTGATCTCTAGAACAAAAACAAATGAACAGAGGGAGTTCTATTTACAACTGTGTATAAAAGAGAGGTATACGGTAAAAGAACTGGAACGACAGATAGACAGCAGCATATTTGAGCGAGTTGTGCTGGGAAACACAAAACTCTCAACACTGCTGAAAGAAGTTTACCCTAACATTGGTAATAGTTTCAAAGATGAGTATGTAGTCGAATTTCTGGGATTACCCGAATCACATAGTGAAAGCGAACTGCAAAAAGGGCTAATAAATCAAATGAAGAACTTTATGCTTGAGCTGGGGCGAGACTTTATTTATATTGGTGAAGAGTATAGAGTGCAAGTAGGCAACAGTGATTTTTATATTGACTTGCTGTTTTATCATCGTGGATTACAATGCCTTGTGGCTTTCGAATTAAAGGCAGAGAAGTTTAAGCCTGAACATTTGGGGCAACTCAATTTTTATCTTGAAGCTCTCGATCGTGACGTAAAGAAAGCAAATGAGAATCCAAGTATTGGTATCCTGCTGTGTAAAGACAAGGATAATGAAGTCGTAGAGTACGCTTTAAGTAGGTATTTGTCTCCGACTATGGTTTCGCAGTATGAGACTCAGCTTCCAGACAAAGAGTTACTGCAAAGAAAATTACAGGATCTATTCAAGTAAGCTTAATTTGTGCAGGAGTCTTATGCCCAAATATCAGTAATATTGCTGATGATTTGAGCAACAAAGTTAGCAATCTTTTTATGAACAAGTCTATAGATTAAAAAAAACCCTATATTTGCAGTCTAAATTCAAGCGGATAGAAAAAAACCTGTCTGCAATAAAACCAAGTCATATAAAAAAATAGTAAAAAATGAATGCAAACGAAATTATATTAGTCAATTTTTCTGGACAAGACAAGCCAGGTGTAACTGCTGCTCTTTCTGGGATATTGGCCAAATATGATGCCATCATCTTGGATATTGGACAGGCTGGCATACACAATATGCTATCTCTTGGCATATTGTTTCAAACAACAAACGGCAAGTCTGGAGAAATAATGAAAGACATGCTATTTAAAAGCTATGAGCTCGACATACATATTGTATTCAAGGCCATAGAAGACGAAGATTATTCTAAGTGGGTGAGCATGCAAGGAAAAAATAGGTATATCATAACCCTATTGGGCAAGATGCTCAGCGCCAAACAAATAGCTGCCGTAACGGAACTTGTCAATGAGCAGGGACTAAATATTGATGGCATAACTCGCCTCACAGGGCGCGTGCACCTAGATGAAAAAATACGGGCTACAAAGGCCAGCGTAGAGTTTTCGGTGAGAGGAACCCCTAGTAATAAGGATGAGATGCAAAAGAAATTTATGGAAATCTCTGCCAACTTAGAAATGGACATCTCCTTTCAGGAAGAAAGCATGTATAGACGCACACGCCGCCTTATATGCTTCGATATGGATTCTACACTTATAGAGACGGAGGTAATAGACGAACTGGCAATGCGCAATGGTGTGGGCGAGGAGGTGAAGGCGATTACAGAATCGGCCATGAGGGGAGAAATTGATTTTGCCGAAAGTTTTGAGAAAAGAGTTTCCCTACTAAAGGGACTCGACGAATCGGTGATGCACGAAATTGCACAAAACCTACCCATCACAGAGGGTGCCGACAGACTCATTAGAGTACTACAAAAAATTGGATTTAAAATTGCAATCCTTTCTGGGGGATTTTCTTATTTTGGCAACTATCTAAAAGACAAGTACAAGCTGGATTATGTGTATGCCAATGAGTTGGAAATAGAAAATGGCATACTCACCGGCAGGCATCTGGGAGATATTGTCGATGGCAAAAGAAAAGCCGAACTACTGCGATTGATAGCACAGGTGGAGAAGCTAGACATCCGACAAACAGTAGCCGTGGGGGATGGTGCCAACGACTTGCCCATGATTAGCATTGCTGGGCTCGGAATAGCATTTCATGCCAAACCCAAGGTCAAGGAAAATGCCAAACAATCAATATCTACAATAGGGCTGGATGGTATATTATATTTTTTAGGATATAAAGACTCACACCTCGATGAAATGTAAGGACATAAAAACAATCATTTATAAGAAGAAGTTCGTTGTGGCTCTCTGGTTTATTGTGGCTTTTGCGGCTACGCTAAAGCAGTTTTCTAGTGGGGTAAGCAACAACTACCTAATATTCAAGCACGTTTTTTTTAATACCCTAGACCAGACAAATTTATATATAGAATCCACACTCTACCACGATACCAATCACTACGGGCCTATTTTTAGCCTCATCATTGCCCCCTTTGCCATATTGCCAGATGCCTTAGGCTCTACCCTCTGGGGCTTATGTATGGCACTGAGCCTATATATAGCCATTATAAAACTCCCCGTAGATTGGAAATCGCAAGCACTCATACTTCTCATTGCCACCAACGAATTGTTTACAAGCACCACTTCCCTGCAAACCAACCCTCTGGTAGCAGCACTGCTGATTGGTAGCTTTATTGCCATAGACAAGAAAAAAGATTTTTGGGCCGCTCTATTTATTGCACTTGGACTATTCATAAAGCTCTATGGCATAGTGGGCTTCTGCTTCTTCTTCTTCTCCAAGCAAAAGGCAAGGCTTTTAGCATATTTTGTCCTTTGGAGCATAGTTTTGTTTATACTTCCTATGAGCATATCGTCGCCCGAATTTATCTTGCAGTCGTATCAAGATTGGTATCACTCAATTGTAGATAAGAATATGGAAAATGCAAATTCTCTGATGCAAGACGTATCCGTTATGGGCATTATAAGGAGGGTTTCGGGAAATAGAGAAATTTCCAATATGGCGGTTATGCTACCTGCACTCATCCTTTTTGCACTGCAATATATAAAAACAGAATTATATAAAGACCTTAACTATAGATTAGCTATACTAGCATCTACCCTTCTTTTTATTGTATTGTTTAGTTCGAGCTCCGAATCGCCCACTTATATCATTGCCATGACGGGAGTAGGCATATGGTTTGTGATACAAAAAAAACCTGTCAATAAATATATAATCTCACTGCTTATCTTTGCCTTGGTGCTCACCAGCCTCTCGCCCACAGATATTGTGCCTAAGGCCGCTCGCATATTTATAAGGGCATACTCCCTAAAAGCACTGCCCTGCTTGCTTATTTGGCTAGTACTTATATGGCAAATATTTACTTATAAGATGGCTGCTAAAGAGCCAATTATGAAAGATACGAAAAATATTTTATAACACATAAAAAAACAGGAATAAATTGACTACAAAAAAAATATCTATAATCATCTGCTGCTACAATGAAGAGGCAAACATCCCCGTCATTGTTACCAACATTCATCAGCAGATGCAGCATCTGCCATATATTTATGAAATTATTGTTGTCAATGATGGAAGTACCGACAAGTCCTTGGCTATTTTAGAAGATTTGTGCAAAGACGACAAGCTGCTTTTTTACGTCAATTTCTCGCGCAATTTCGGTCATCAGAATGCCTTAAAAGCAGGACTGGATTTTGCTACTGGCGATGCCATAATTAGCATGGATGCCGATATGCAACATCCTCCCGAACTAATACCCTCACTGATTCAAAAATGGGAAGAAGGATTTGATGTAGTATACACTAGGCGCAAAGACGACAAAAGTCTGTCTAAACGCAAGCGCAAGAGTTCGGCACTATTCTATCGCTTCCTAAACACCGTGTCAGACATAGAGCTAGAAGCTGGAACAGCCGATTTTAGATTGCTCGATAGGCAGGTAGCAAATATCATCATCAATATAAAAGGGCAAAACCTATTCTTTAGAGGTATCGTGAGTTGGGTGGGATTCAAACAGTACGCTCTGGATTATTACCCTGGCAAACGACATTCGGGAGAAAGTAAGTATACCCTTAAAAAAATGGTCGGATTGGCGGTGCAAGGAATAACTTCTTTTAGCGTAAAGCCATTATACATAGCTCTTTATATAGGATTTACAATTGCCCTGCTCTCCCTATTGTTTATTCCCTATGCCATCTTTAGCCTATACTACAATCAGCCCGTTTCGGGATGGACTTCTCTAATAGTGACAATTGGTTTCTTGGGGGGCTTGCAGCTATTTATTCTTGGAATTATTGGACTCTATATTGGAAAAATATTCACCCAAACTAAGCAATACCCTACTTACATCGTTAAAAGCACCAACCTCAACAATTCATAATTACTCCATATAATATGAAAATTAATAAGACCATACTTTTAAGTTTCGACATCGAGGAATTTGATATGCCCATGGAATACGGACGCAGCATCTCCTTTGAAGAGCAAATGGATGTTTCAAAACAAGGAACCGAAAAGATACTTAGTCTATTGAGCAATAATGGTGTGAAAGCTACCTTCTACGTAACCGCCAACTTTGCCCTGCATGCTCCCCAATTGGTGCACAAAATAATTGTCCAAGGTCACGAACTGGCTTCTCACGGACTATATCACAGCAATTTTGAAATAGCTCACCTCGCTCAATCCAAAGAAATATTGGAAGATATAGGAAAAACCAAAATCAAGGGATACCGAATGGCTAGAATGATGCCCGTTTCTGAGAAAGAGGTGGCAAAGGCTGGCTACGCCTACAACTCATCTATCAACCCTACCTATCTGCCTGGGCGCTACAACAAGCTATACGAGCCACGCAGCTATTTTATGAGGGAGGGCGTGTGGCAGTTGCCCGCCTCGGTTACTCCTATGTTTAGATTTCCCCTCTTTTGGCTGTCCTTTCATAATCTGCCGCTCTATATATACCAACTATTGGCAAAGTGGGCTATTGGCAAAGACGGCTACCTAAATGTGTATTTTCATCCATGGGAATTTATGGAAATAGGACCCAAAGAAAAATATAATTTTCCATACTATGTATGCCGAAACACTGGAGATAAAATGGTAGAACGCCTAGATTCTTTTATTAAGCATGCAAAAAAAAATGCCTATACCTTTGCAAAAACAGAAACATTGATTGAGTCTATATAATAATGTATAGAGGTACCCGCATAGATACTTGTAGTCTGGGTAGGCATCCTTCTATAAAGTAATAAGTGAGTAAATGGATAACTATAAAAAAATAAGTCTTATGAAAACACTAATTTATGGCGCATTACTAAGCTTATTTTTCTTATTTGCTTGCACACAAAAAAAGGAAAAGGCAAGCCTTGAAATTGACGACTTTGAAATCATCAAAGAAAGGAAGGAGCTTGTTGTCCTTACCCTCTACAGCTCAGTTTCTTACTTTATTTACAGGGGCGAAGAGATGGGCTATGAGTATGATCTGGTGAAAAGCTATGCCGAATCGCAGGGCTTAAGCCTCAAAATAAAGGTCGCAGACAATGTGAACCAACTAACAGAAATGCTGGAAGCCAAGGAGGGTGATTTGATAGCCTTCAACATTCCAATAAGCAATCAGATGAAAGAAAACATACTCTACTGTGGACAAGAAAGTATCAACGAGCAGGTGCTGGTGCAGAGGGCAAACAAGAAAGATACCCTAATAAAAGACGTAACGCAAATGATTGGTAAAGAGGTCTATGTAGTAGCAAACAGCAAGTTTGACAAACGCCTTAGCAACCTAAACCAAGAATTGGGTGGCGGCATCATAATCAAAACTATTGACAAAGACACCATCTCGGTAGAAGACCTCATAGGCCTTGTGGCCACAACAGACAATGAGATAATATATACCCTGAGCGACAAAAATATTGCAAGACTAAACAAGACTTATCACCCCAACATAAATTATGATTTGGCAATAAGCCATCCTCAACGATCCTCATGGGCGGTAAGGCTATCGGGAGCTAATTTGGCAGCCAGCATCGATGAGTGGTTCAAAAATTACAAGAAGCAAACAAATTATAGTGCCACCATAAAAAGATATTTTGAAAGAAGCAAGCTTTCCCAAATTGAGGGTATTCCCATTCTCGACAATGGCAACATATCTATCTTCGACAATATGTTTAAGCACTATGCCACACAAATAAGCTGGGACTGGCGATTGCTATCGTCTATCGCCTACCAAGAATCTCGCTTCGATACAGCGGGGGTTTCATGGGCTGGCGCCGTAGGATTGATGGGACTAATGCCTCGTACGGCCGAAAATTTTGGACTCGATGCCAACAAACGTACCAATCCCGAAGGAAATATTAAGGCCTCAATTGAGTATATACGATCACTAGAAAAGGCATTTACCAGAGTAGAAGATGCGGAAGAAAAAAAGAAATTTATTTTGGCCTCCTACAATGCTGGATTGGGGCATATTAAGGATGCGCAAGCCCTAGCAAGAAAACTAAACAAAAATCCTTATATATGGGAAGCTAATGTCGAAGAGTGCCTAAAACTTAAGAGCCTCCCCGAATTTTATAATGATAGCGTATGCAAACAAGGGTATTTTAGGGGCTCCGAAACCTTCGATTATGTAAAACAAGTGATAAAACGATGGAAATATTATGAGCAAAAAGTTCAGCTTTAAACAGTTCTGCATTGCTCACGACAAATGTGCTATGAAAGTTGGTACAGATGGGGTGCTACTTGGTGCCTGGACAAATTGCAAAAATGCTGCAAACATACTTGATGTAGGGACAGGCTCAGGACTAATTGCACTAATGCTTGCCCAAAGATCTCAGGCGCATATTCAAGGTATTGACATTGATAAAGACGCATCAAGGCAGGCGGCATCCAACTTTGATATTTCTCCATTTGCCAATAGGCTACAATCTATACAGGGCTCTTTTATTGATTTTCAAACTGATAAAAAATATGACCTCATTGTTTCTAATCCTCCTTATTTTGTTGATTCGATGAAATCGCCCAGCAAGGCCAGAAATGATGCCAGACACAATGATGGCTTATCTCTATCAGATTTGGTCTGCAAGAGCTGCGCTATGCTAAAACCCTATGGCATAATATCCTTGATACTTCCTTTCGATAGCCTTTCTACAATAGAGCCCTTGTCTAAAAGTGCTGGATTGTATCT
Source organism: Bacteroidales bacterium (assembly GCA_003851245.1). Classification (GTDB taxonomy): domain Bacteria; phylum Bacteroidota; class Bacteroidia; order Bacteroidales; family Azobacteroidaceae; genus BHEP01. The sequence goes on from BHEP01000001.1 coordinate 98,868, forward strand.
TAATCGTAAAACTGAAATAAAACCCCTACCATCTGTTAAGGCAAAGAGGGTTTTATTGGAATATTCATTTATTGATGGAAAGTTGGAGGAAAATGAACTTATCATAGAGCTTTCTCGCCACCTCTACAGCCCTGAATACATAAAACTATGCAAGGATTTTTACCTAGCCATGTAGTAATGTGCCCTTTAGCAGTATCATATCTCCTAAGCAAAGCAAGCCTTTGCAAAAAAAATCATATGTTTTGACAATTAAATTCAATATTTTCAAAGAGGCCTCAAATCCTCTATCCACGAAATAATTTCTCTAAAAAAAGATTGTATATCATGTATCTGCACCTGCATAGGCGTTTGTTTGTCGGCTTCGATAGGAGCAATTACCTTAAGACCTGAAGCAATGGTCTGCACATGAATCTCGGAGCCCATTTGCACCGGATCGCCATCAATGTGCATTACTCCTGCTTTCTCTCTGCGTATGGTAAGTGCCGACGTTTGATAGTAATTTACCTTATTGTTTTTGTCTATCTGCTTGGCAAACAGCTGGATTGCCAGAGGTCCTGCCTCCAGAGGATTGATGGGCGAAATGACTGCTACATCCATTTTGCCATCTTGTATATTTGCCTTTGGAGCTATAAACGCATTATTTCCATACTGCGAGGCATTGGCAAAAGTCACCAAAAATGCCTTTTCTTTGACAAGTCCTTCGTCAAAAGCAAACTCATAAGTCTCAGGACGAAAAGACACATATTCTTTAATCACACTCTTTATATAGGCTATAGAGCCCCTGTTCTTCTCCCCCGAAAATCGCTCACTCACAGAGGCATCAAATCCAAAGCCGCAGGTGCAAAAAAATATGTGCTCATTGGCTTTGCAATAATCTATGCAAATAACATTTTCCTTAGCAATCACTTCCATGGATTTACGAATATCCAAAGGAACTCGCAACTCGCGTGCCAGACCATTGCCCGAGCCCAGGGGTATGATGCCCAAGGCTGCATCAGAATGCACCATGGCCCTAGCAACCTCGTTCACAGTTCCATCTCCCCCCACAGCCACAATATAATGCGCACCCTTATCAATAGCCTCCTTGGTCAAGGCAGAGGCGTGGCCCCCATATTCAGTATAGACTATACTGAGATTAAATGAGGAGGGCGAAAACAATTCTGCTGCCAGCGAAGGAATCTTTTCTTTAGAGCTGGTTCCTGAAATAGGATTGATGATGAGAACGATATTTTTCATAAACAAATACTAATATGCACCAAAAGTACAACAAATAAACAATAATTCATAATTAGGAATTCATAATTCATAATTATTATTCCTAACTTTGCAGTTCAACTATCAAAGATTAAAAATAAAACTATTTTCAATATGATTATTTTCTTTAAAACAACAACAGATTCAATCATAGCTCTCGATGTGGCGCAAAAACTTTCGTCGGAAGACACTAAGAAATTAATTTGGCTTTTTAATCAGGCCGAGCACTTGAAGAAAGAAAGCTTGGAGGGTTGGCTCAGAGGGCCACGTAGAGAAATGATAAGCCCTTGGAGTACCAATGCTGTTGAAATAGCTCAAAATATGGGCATTAAAGGAATCACAAGAATCGAACAGTTTGACATAGTTAAAGACAAAGACGCTCCTTATGATAAGATGCTGCAGCGTATATACTACGGAATAGCTCAAGACGTATTTACGATAAATAAAAAGCCAGAGGCAATTCAACAAATTGACGATATAGCGTCCTACAACCAAAAAGAAGGATTGGCACTCAGTATCGAAGAGATAGAATACCTCAATGCTCTAAGCGATAGGCTAGACCGTAAATTAACGGATAGCGAGGTCTTTGGGTTTTCTCAGGTAAACTCCGAACATTGCAGGCACAAAATATTCAATGGCGTTTTTGAAATTGATGGCATAGAAAAGGAACTTTCCCTTTTCAAAATGATACGAAAAACCTCGGAACAAAATCCCAACAACTTGGTTTCGGCGTACAAAGATAATGTTGCATTTAATTCGGGCCCTGTCATTGAGCAATTTGCGCCACTTTCGGGCGACAAACCCGATTTTTTTGCTACCAAGGAAATATCAAGTGTGCTATCATTAAAAGCCGAAACTCACAACTTCCCCACCACCGTAGAGCCTTTTAATGGAGCGGCTACTGGCAGTGGAGGAGAGATCAGAGATAGGCTAGCGGGAGGTAAGGCCTCACTGCCCCTGGCAGGAACTGCCGTTTATATGACTTCTTATCCTCGCTCAGAAGAAGGGCACGAATGGGAGTCTTTAATGAATCCTCGCAAATGGCTGTATCAAACGCCAGAAGAGATACTTATCAAGGCTTCAAATGGGGCTTCTGATTTTGGAAATAAGTTCGGACAGCCCCTTATTTGTGGCTCTCTGCTAACTTTTGAGCATCATGAAAATAGAAAAAGCTTTGCCTACGACAAGGTTATTATGCTAGCTGGCGGCATAGGTTTTGGGAATCGCCGAGATGCACTAAAAGACGAACCTGCCAAAGGCGACAAAATAGTAGTCCTTGGAGGCGACAACTACAGAATAGGAATGGGTGGAAGTGCTGTATCTTCTGTAGATACTGGAGAGTTTGCCAGCGGCATAGAGCTAAATGCGGTACAAAGATCCAACCCCGAAATGCAAAAACGTGCTGCCAACGTCATTCGTACACTCTCTGAAAGCGACGATAACCCAATTGTTTCCATACACGATCATGGGGCTGGAGGACACCTAAATTGTCTCTCCGAATTGGTAGAGACTACTGGAGGCAAAATATATATAGCCCAATTGCCCGTAGGAGATCCTACACTTTCTTCAAAAGAAATTGTAGGAAACGAAAGCCAAGAGCGGATGGGATTGCTTCTAAAGCCTGATACTGTAGAGAAAGTCAAGGCAATAGCCGACAGAGAAAGATCGCCAATGTATATAGTAGGCGAAACTACTGGAGACATGAGATTTGTATTCCAACAAAAAGATGGACACAAACCCCTTGACCTAAAACTGGAAGACTTCTTTGGCAAGCCCCCTCGCACTGTAATGAAAGACCAAACTTTCACAGAAACCTATGCCCCCTTAAAATATGATGTGAAAGAAATTCACTCCTATATAGAAAATGTATTGCAGATAGAAGCCGTGGCTTGTAAGGATTGGCTGACCAACAAGGTAGATAGATCAGTTTCTGGAAAGGTGGCGCGCCAACAATGCTTGGGTGAATTGCAATTGCCTCTAAGTGACCTTGGTGCTGTAGCTCTCGATTATAGAGGTAAGCTTGGCATGGCAACTTCCATAGGCCATGCTCCACAAGTTGCCTTAATAAATCCCGAAGCGGGCTCTGTGATGGCAATTGCCGAAGCCTTAACCAATATAGTGTTTGCTCCCTTGGCGGAGGGACTAAAAAGCCTATCCTTGAGTGCCAACTGGATGTGGCCCTGCCGCAATCCTGGCGAAGATGCCCGACTATACAAGGCGGTAGAAGCCTGCTCGGACTTTGCCTGCGAGCTAGGTGTAAATATACCCACAGGAAAGGATTCGCTGTCGATGACACAAAAATACGGAGACGAGAAGGTATATGCCCCCGGAACGGTTATTATTTCAGCAGGAGCTGAAGTCTCTGACATCAAGCAAATTGTATCGCCTGTGCTGCTCAACAAAAAAGCAACTCACATATATTATATAGATTTCTCTTTCGACAAGCTACGATTGGGAGGCTCTGCCTTTGCGCAGACCTTGGGTAAGCTAGGCGATGATGCCCCCACAGTAAAAGATGCCGATTATTTCAAAACAGCATTCAACGCCACTCAAGAATTGATAAAGCAAGATTTGATATTGGCTGGACACGACATATCTGCTGGTGGCATGATCACCACGCTCTTAGAAATGTGTTTCGCCAATGTTGATGGTGGCATAGAAATCAATCTTGACAAGATAAAGGAGGATGACCTCATCAAAATATTGTTCAGCGAAAACCCTGGCATAATCATTCAGGTGAAAGATACCAAGCTTACAGAATCAATGCTGGAAGAAAAGGGAATTGCGTATTCCAAATTAGGGAAAGTGAGTAAAGAGCGCCACCTCTTACTAAGCAAATCGGGTGTGCAATATCATTTTGGCATAGACCATTTGCGCGATATTTGGTATTCTACTTCCTATCTTTTCGATAGAAAACAAAGTGGGGAGCTCTGTGCCCGCAGCCGCTTTGAAAACTACAAACGCCAGGCGCTGCAACACAAGTTCAAGAAAACTTTTACGGGCACCCTCGCACACTACGAACTCAGTGCCGATAGAAAGGTATCGTCGGGATGCACTGCCGCCATCATACGAGAAAAAGGAACCAACGGAGAGCGCGAAATGGCATATGCCCTTTATCTGGCTGGCTTTGATGTCAAAGATGTGCATATGACCGATTTGATCTCTGGAAGAGAGACGCTTGAGGATGTAAATATGATAGTTTTCTGTGGTGGATTTTCCAATTCCGATGTTTTGGGCTCTGCCAAAGGATGGGCTGGGGGATTCTTATATAACGAAAAAGCCAAAACAGCTCTTTATAAATTCTACGAACGTCCCGACACCCTCAGCTTGGGTATCTGCAATGGATGTCAGATGATGGTAGAACTTGGATTGATCAATCCTAAGCACAAGGAAAAAGTGAGAATGCAGCACAATACTTCTCATAAATTTGAATCGGGCTTCATTAGTTTGCATATACCCAAAAATAAATCGGTGATGCTTGAGTCTTTGTCGGGATCCCAGTTGGGCGTATGGATAGCACACGGCGAAGGAAAGTTTAGCCTCCCTTATCCCGAAAATAAATACAACGTGATTGCCAAATATCTTTATGTGAGTTACCCCGGAAATCCCAATGGCTCAGACCACTCAATAGCAGGATTATGCTCCAAAGATGGGCGACACTTGGCGATGATGCCACACCCCGAAAGGGCTATATTCCCTTGGCAATGGGCGCATTACCCTTCCGAAAGATTGGGATTAGACGAAGTAAGTCCTTGGATAGAGGCTTTTGTAAATGCCCGCAAATGGGTAGAGAAAGTAATTGGCAGCAAGTAACTGACAGCAAGGAAAAAAACCTCAGCTCTCGCCCACAATTACTTTTTTATTTTTTATTTTATGACCCTTGATCATTTCGAGGGTCATTTGCATTTTAGATTTGCGGATAGCAACAAAAGAGAAGAAGTCTTTGACCTCAATAAGTCCGATATCCTCTTTTCTTAATCCTGCCCTATTGCTAAAAAAGCCCACAATATCAACCTTATTGACCTTGTCCTTCCTTCCCAAGTTGAGGTGCAGGGTAGACCACTGAGGATGTTCTGGTAAACTCTGGTTTGGCAAAAGTTCTATTTCAGCAAACTCGTCGCTCATGTAGGCAGGCAATTTTTCTTCTGGCGATAGTATCAGAATTGCTGTGCCGCTGGCCTCCACCCTTGCCGTGCGTCCGTTGCGGTGTGTAAAAACATCTTCCGTAAGAGGCATGTGGTAGTGAATGATATACCTAATGTTGGGAATGTCCAGGCCTCTCGATGCCAAATCAGTGGTAACTAGTAGGTTGGTGCTGCCATTTCGGAACTTACATAAGGCACTATCCCTATCTCTTTGCTCCATGGCTCCATGATAAAACTCATTAAAAATGCCCTTGCCCAATAGGTAGTTAGCCGTGCGCTCCACAGATTCCCTATGATTACAGAAAACAATGGTCGATCTATTGCCCAATTGGCACACCAAGTTAAAAAGCGTTTCCAGCTTGTCTTTGCCTGAAGATATTACTTTTTTCATCTCAAGGCGGGTAGAAGTATCATCCTCCTTAGGCAAAAAGTCTATCTTCTGTGGCGCATTCAATCTTATATATTCTGGAATGTCAATTGCTTGGGTGGCAGAGGTAAGTGTACGTTTTTTTAGTGCAGGGATTTCCCCAATTATAAATGCCACCTCTTCCTGAAAACCTAGCTCTAGCGACTTATCGAACTCGTCAAGCACAAGGAATGAAACGTCTCGCAAATTTACATTTCCCCTCCTTATATGATCGCACATCCTCCCTGGCGTTGCCACAATAAGGGTAGGAGCCTCCTGTAGATTTTTTTCTTCGGTGGCTCGCAGATGTCCTCCATAGCAGGAAGTAATTTTAAGACCCGTTTTCAAAGACTTAAATACTTGTTCTATTTGTTGGGCTAATTCTCGCGAGGGTACTATTATAAGAGCCTGCACCTGCTTGCTTTCCAAGTCAAAGGAATTGAGCAGGGGGAGTAAAAATGCCAGAGTCTTGCCAGAGCCCGTAGGAGAAAGAAGAATTACATCTCTGTCCTGATCTGCTGCTGCCAGAGCTGCCAATTGCATCTCATTGAGAGATTTTATTTTCAAATGGGCTAAAATATTGTCTAAAGGAAAATTATTATTTTTCATCTTGCAAAAGTACTATATTTAGAGTAGTTTTAGGCTCTAATACTTAATTATGTCAGATTTTAAAATGTTTTTGGCAGTATTTAATAGCTGGCACAAACAAAGAAATCGGAACCTATGGCTCCGATTTCTTTGTTTGGTAGTATATGGTATATTAAAAAAATATCTTACTTGATTCCAAAAGCTGTTTTTATTTGGCTTATGTAGTCCAATTTCTCCCATGTAAAAAGCTCCACTTCCATTGTAACTGGTTCTACATCGTATTTTGAAGAAAATACCTTAGTTACAGTTTCGGGTTTGCGCCCCATGTGTCCATACGATGCAGTTTCGAGATAGATAGGGTTTCTTAGTTTCAGCCTGATTTCTATTGCTTTTGGACGCATATCGAATATGTCGGCTATTTTTTCTGCAATCTGGCTATCAGGGATATCAATCTTGCTTCTGCCATAGGTATTTACGAAAATATTCATTGGTTGGGCAACACCAATAGCATAGGCTACCTGCACCAATATTTCGTCACTAATGCCAGCGGCAACAAGGTTTTTAGCAATATGGCGAGCTGCATAGGCCGCCGATCTATCTACTTTTGAAGGATCTTTGCCAGAGAAAGCTCCTCCTCCGTGTGCGCCTTTCCCTCCGTAGGTATCGACGATAATTTTTCTCCCTGTGAGTCCTGTGTCGCCATGGGGTCCGCCAATAACAAATTTTCCAGTGGGATTGACGTGGTACTTTATTTTATCATTGAAAAGAGCTTGTACTTGTGGAGGATATTGTGCCTTAATTCGCGGAATAAGAATGGCGATTACATCTTTTTCAATTTTCTGCTGCATAGCCTTGTCAGCTGCTATTTGGGCTTCATGGGTATTGTCTTTAGGCAATATAAATTCGTCGTGCTGGCTTGATATTACAATTGTATCGATGGCTTCGGGCGTGCCATCTTCGTGGTACTGTATTGTAACTTGCGATTTTGCGTCGGGGCGCAAATAAGGCATTAGCTGTATTTCTTTTTTGCGTATTTGTGCCAATTCAATGAGTAAGCTATGCGAAAGATCTAGTGCTAGGGGCATGTAGTTTTCAGTTTCGTTACTTGCATAACCAAACATCATACCTTGGTCGCCAGCTCCTTGGTTGAGGGGGTCTTCTCTTTCTACTCCTCTGTTGATGTCGCCAGATTGCTCGTGAATGGCACTAAAAACCCCACAGGATTTGGCTTCAAATTGGTACTCACTTTTGGTGTATCCAATATCTTGAATAACTTTTCTTGCCACTTCAGGCACGTCAATATAGGCTTTTGATTTTACTTCTCCCGCAAGCACTACCTGCCCTGTAGTTACGAGAGTTTCGCAGGCCACTTTGGAGTTGGCATCATATGCCAAAAACTGATCTAATAAGGCATCAGAAATCTGATCTGCCACTTTGTCAGGATGTCCTTCAGACACCGATTCGGAGGTGAATAAGTAACTCATATTTAAAATAATTTAGTAATTGAACAAGTCAATTAAATTTAATAATTAAGTCTAATAATAAAATTTGCTAATACGATTTAACTTATTAGTTTTTATTATTATTATTATAATATTAAAAAAAAGATGGGATGAGTACTAATAAAAATAGCTAAGGGAGAATAAATAAATATTCAGTTTAGCATTTTTTTTAGTGGTTGCAAGCATACAAATCCGTCCACGTTCTTATATTATTCTACAAAGTTACGAAAACAATTTGGTATAATCTACAATTTAGATTTTTTTAGATGAGTATTAAGTTCTTTTATATTTTTTTTGAGTTTTGGATGTATTTTATTGGCTGCAATTTCGCAAAGCGGCTCAAGCACGAAGTCTCTTAGGTGGAGTAGGGGATGAGGGATTGAGAGCTCTTGGGATTCTATTATGAGGTCGTCAAAGAATAGTATGTCTATATCTATTGTCCTGTCTTGATAGGTGTTTTTATTTTTCTGCACTCTTCCCAAGGATTTTTCAATGGACTGTGTTGTTTTTAGCAGCTCTTGGGGGTTTAGTTTTGTTGATAGAGCGATTGCTTGGTTTAAAAAAGTATTTTCAGAAATGTATCCCCAGGGGCTTGTTTGAACCATGGATGAGTAGGCAGTAATTTTTCCTGCCAGCCTTTCAAGTTCTTTAGTACAGTCTAGGAGACATTGCTTTTTATCGCCCATATTACTTCCCAGCGATAGGTATACAGTGCTAGTTTTGGTCATACATTTTGTAATGTATATTAATAATTTAGGTTTTATGCTTGTAAATTATTGCTTACCTGGGCATATCTTGCAAAGGTAAGCAGTAATTTTTTTTTTTTACACTATAAACATAACATCTCCAAAGGCTCCAAATCTATATTTTTCTTTGATAGCTTCTTGGTATATACTCATTATTTGGTCATATCCTCCAAAAGCACTGGTTAGCATAAGCATGGTTGAAAGAGGGGTATGAAAGTTTGTAATCATACAATTTGCTACAGAAAAATCGTAGGTGGGGAAGATAAATTTATTTGTCCATCCACCAAACTCTTTAAGTAAGCCCTGTGTAGTTACTGTGCTCTCGGTAGCTCTTACTACAGATGTTCCTACAGCACAAACTTTTTTATTTTTCGTTTTTGCCTCATTTACAATCCTAACAGCTTCTTCTCCAATAACAGCTTGTTCGGAGTCCATTTTATGCTTTGTAAGATCTTCAACATCAATCTCTCTAAAGTTGCCTAGACCTGTGTGAACAGTTATAAATGAAAATAAGCAGCCCTTAATTTCCAATCTTTTCAGCAATTCTCTGCTGAAATGCAATCCTGCGGCAGGGGCAATAACAGCGCCTTCATTTTTGGCAAATATGGTTTGGTAGCGTTCGGAGTCGGACGCTTCTACTGGCCTATCTATATATTTTGGTATAGGAGTCTCGCCTAGAGAATGCAATGTTTTCTTAAATTCTAGGTTAGAACCATCATATAGAAAGCGCAAAGTTCTACCCCTAGAGGTGGTATTGTCAATCACTTCAGCAACCATAGAATCATCTTCACCAAAGTATAGTTTGTTGCCTATTCTAATTTTGCGTGCAGGATCTACCAAAACATCCCATAGGCGGAGATCTTCATTCAACTCTCTTAGTAAGAAAACTTCTATTTTAGCCCCCGTCTTTTCTTTATTTCCATAAAGGCGGGCAGGAAACACCTGCGTATCATTGAAAATAAAGACATCCTGATCATCAAAATATTCAAGAATATCTTTGAATATTCTATGTTCTATTTTTCCACTATCTTTATGTACAACCAGCATCCTGGATTCGTCCCTATTTGCTTGAGGATACTGTGCTATAAGCTCCTCAGGAAGGTTAAATCTAAATTTTGACAGCTTCATATTTTATTGTTTTATTTTTAATTTGAAGTTTGAACTTCAGGCGAACAATCAAATAATTGTTCAATATTTTCTATATCCATACAGTCTTTTAGGCAAACATCTCCGATTCGCGTGCGTATCAAACTGCTTAGGTATGCACCAGAGTTTAAAGCTAGACCTATGTCTCTCGCAAGTGATCTTATATAGGTTCCTTTGCTACAAACTACCCTTATTGTGATTTTGGGGAAGTTATAAGCAAGAAGTTCTATTTCGTCAATGACCAATATTTTGGGTGCCAAATTGACTTCTATTCCCTTTCTTGCCAAGCTGTATGCCCTTTCACCATTGATTTTGCAGGCAGAATATGCAGGTGGAATTTGCTCTATTGTGCCAATAAATTTCAAGAGTGTTTTTTCTACGAGTTCTTGAGAAATATGATCCGTATCATATCTGCAATCAATGGGGGTTTCTAAGTCAAAAGATGGAGTGCTAGCTCCTAGCTCAAGGCAGGCCACATATTCTTTTGTATGATCTTGAAACTCTGAGATCCGTTTCGTCGCCTTGCCTGTGCAGATTATCATCACACCTGTTGCTAAGGGGTCAAGAGTTCCGGCGTGTCCTACTTTGAGTTTTTTGATGTTTAATCGATGGGAGAGTGTATATCTTATTTTGGCAACCAAGTTGAATGATGTCCACTCTAAGGGCTTATTAAAATGTAAAACCTTTCCATTTTCATAAGTTGTGCTCATAGACTTATGTAATATTTAAGTTTATTCCTAAGAAAGATAGTATCAAAAGAATAGATCCAAGAATGATACGATAGTATCCAAAAGCCTTAAATCCATATTTGCTAACATAGGATATGAAAAACTTTATGGTAATAAGGGCTACTATGAATGCCACGACGTTTCCGAAAATAAGGATGTCTAAATTTTCCATCAACACGGCCCTGCTATTAGAACTCATCATTAGCTTCAATAGCTTGTAGGCTGTTGCTGCAAACATGGTGGGGACGGCCAAGAAAAAAGAAAATTCGGTGGCATTTCTGCGTGTTAGCCCTTGTCCCATTCCTCCTACTATGGTTGCCATGGAGCGCGAAACTCCAGGGATCATAGCAATACATTGGGCAACGCCTATTTTGAGAGCCTTTATGTCTGTAACCTCCTGATCTTTAACGGGTTTGTTGAACCATTTGTCCACAAATAGCATTATTATACCCCCCAAAACAAGGGATATAGCTACCACTTCTACGCTTTCCAAGAGTTCGTCGATAAAGTCGCTCAAAGCAAATCCGAAGACTGCTGCGGGTATAAATGCAATAAAAAGCGTCCTGTAAAAAGCGAAGCTTTGAAAAAAGCGTTTGCGATATACTACTACTACCGAAAGGATTGCTCCTAGCTGAATTATAACCGTAAATGCTTTTACAAATTCGGTGCTTTGCACATTTAGTATTTTTTGTGCAATTATCATATGCCCTGTAGACGATACAGGCAAAAACTCTGTGAGTCCCTCTATTATTGCAATAATGAGGGTTTGTATCCAATTCATTTGCTCCATATAAGCTTTATTCTGATTTTATTTAGTCACTTGTTTCTTTGCTTATCTTTTTTAAGTATACCCCAAATGACCATAATAAAGCCAGCCATTGTAACTATTGGGGCAACTACAATTTGTCTTTTGCCAAAAATAGATGGGTCAAAGCCAGTTTCTTCAGTTGTTTTACCTCCTGTCATAAGCGCAAAACCTATGGTAATGACTATCATGGCGATTGCAATAAGTACGAAATTTGTTTTGCCTAAGGCAAATTCTTTTTTATCCATATTATATTAATTATTATATTTTATACATTTCACCAATATTCATTCTTAAATATTTATTTACAGACCAATATGTTGCTATTAAAGATATGCCTATGCCGAGAGCAAGCACGATAATGAATACAATAATGAGAGTGTCTATACTCATTAGCCCAGAAAAATTACTTATGCCTTCGGAAATATAAAAAAGGAGTCCTAGGAGCATAGTAATCGCAATGAAGGCGGCCACAATTCCAGAAATAAGATTGGCCTGTAAGAATGGTTTTCTGATAAATCCATCCGTGGCGCCTACCAATTTCATTGTGTATATAAGAAATCGTTTGGAATAAATCATGAGTCTTATGGTGTTGTTTATCAGTGCAAAGGAGATTAGTAGTAGAACCGACGATAATATCGCTAATATTAATCCGGCGCGGTTCATATTTTCGTTCACTGATTGCATAAGTTCTTTTTTGTACAGGACATCTTGGATATTTGTTTTTGTTTTTAGGTCTTTTTCAATCATTTGAATGCTGTCGCTGTTGGCATATTCCGATTTTAGACGAATTTCTATTGATGCCGAAAGAGGATTGAATCCCAAGAAGTCATCAGGGTTTTCTCCTAATTCCTCTTCAAGCTCTTTTGCTGCCTGTTCTTTAGAAATGTAAGTGGCCGATTTGACGTAAGTAGCCAAATCCAGGCTTTTTTGCAATTGTTTTATCTCAGCATTGCTCATTTTGTCATTCAAAATGATGGTAAAAGAAAGATTTTCTTTTATGTAGATGGATAATTTATTCGCAAAAAGAGCCAGCATAACAAGTAGTCCTAGTAAAAAGAGGACTAATGCTATGCTAATTGTTGCTGTAACTTTAGAATTAATAAAAGTAGCAGAAGTAATTCTAGCGCTTTTCTCCATTGTTTTATTTAGAAGTTTGGCAAAACCAAATCTTTATTTTTTTTTACAGCAAAATTGAAAACAATCTCGCCAAATTCACTGCAAAAGTACATAGAAAAAAGTATATTCCCTATTATATTTTGTCTTTTTATTGTTTTATTATTCAATAGGCTCTCCAAATAGAGTGGCCGAGGATGCGTCAGTGACCCTTACCATCACTAAATCGCCGACCTTATAATTATGTTTTTCAAAAATAATTACATTGTTTTGGGAGTTTCTACCATAAATTTTATCCTTAGATCGTTTGGAATAGCCCTCGACTATAATTTCATAGGTCTTGCCGATAGCATTTTTGTTGTTTTCCAAAGATATTTCTCTTTGCAGATCAATAATTTCTTGTAAGCGTCGACTTTTAATCTCTTCAGAAACATTGTCGGGAAGATTTTTTGCGGCATAGGTGCCAGGGCGTTCAGAATATTTGAATGTAAAAGCCAAATCAAATTTCACCTCTCTAATCAACGAAAGTGTTTCTTGGTGGTCTTCTTCGCTTTCTGAATGGAAACCGCAAAAAAGATCTGTAGACAAGGCGCATTCAGGAATAAGCTGCTTAATCTTGGCTATTCTTTGCATATACCATTCCCTGTCGTAGGAGCGATTCATGGCCTTGAGTATTTTTGAGCTGCCCGATTGTGCTGGTAGGTGTATGTGCTTACAGATGTTGTGATATTTGGCAATAATGGCTATTGTTTCGTCGCTCATATCCTTTGGGTGGGAGGTGTTGAAGCGTATTCGCATCTGCGGAGCTTCTAGGGCTACTGTTTCTAATAGTTGCGTAAAGTCAATATTTTCAGACTCGTTTTTATACGAGTAAGAATTTACATTTTGTCCAAGTAAGGTGACTTCTTTATAGCCTTGCTCTTTAAGATTATTTAGTTCGCTTAAGATGCTCTCTATTTCCCTGCTTCTCTCTCTACCCCTTGTATATGGCACAATGCAATAAGTGCAAAAGTTGTTACATCCTCTCATAATAGATATGAAGCTAGATATTTTAGCCCCTGTTATTTTCAATGGCATAACATCTCTGTAGGTCTCTGTAGTAGACAGGCTCACATTAATAGCTTTTTCTCCATTTTCTACAGAGGCAAAAAGATGGGGAAGGTCAAGATAGGCATCCGGCCCTACTACCAAATCTACCTTGTGCTGGCTCAAAAGGTCTTCTTTTATGCGTTCAGCCATACAGCCCAATACGCCAATAATAAGGTTTTTGCGCTTCTTCTTTAGGGATTGAAAGTATTGTAGGCGAGCGTGCACCTTTTGTTCCGCACTTTCGCGAATGGAGCAGGTATTTACTAAAATGGCATCAGCCTCTTCTATCTTTGTCGTTGTTTTATAGCCGTCCATTTGCATTATAGAAGCCACAACCTCACTGTCAGCTACGTTCATTTGACAACCGTAGGTTTCAATAAATAATTTTTTTGTATAAATGCCTTCGGTAGTATTTTTTTTATCTTCTAAATTATAAGTCATCTTTTTTTATTTTAGTTAAATATTATTGGGCTTAAAATATTTTTTATGTTTTTAACTGTTAAAAATAGGCATATATTAATCAATTTGCATGAATTAACATTAATTAATATTATTTTTAAGCATAAAATTTTGTATTTCTTAAAAAACCTTTTATCTTTGCAATTGAAAAACGTAAAATTTTTTCATAGTTAAGGTTTTGGTTAAATGGATTAGGGGTGGTTGTGAAACTACCCCTAATGGTTTTAAATAAACTTTTCACTTCATTTTTTTTGTTCTTATCATTTTTCTTACTAAATTTGACCTGCAAAAATAAACATTTTTATGGACAATCTAAAAGAATACATACCCTTATTGATAATTGCGGCCTCTTTTTTGTTTTCGTGGTTGGGGTCTTCAAAGAGGAAAAAAGCTAATGCAGCTAAAGTTGGATTACCTCCTATAATTACTCAAGATGCTGGTAATAAAAGATCTAAGCCTAAGCCTATTCCCTTGTTTAGGCCTTCAAAAAAGGAATCCTCTCCCTCTATTACTGCGGAAGTATTGGAATCCTCAGACACTATTGACCATTACTTTTCAGCGTCTTTGGAAGTCTCATCGCCAGAAGAATATAATATTGAAGATGCTCCATTGAGTACATTCGATTTTAGAGCCCTGCAAAACGCCGAAGAGCTAAAAAAGGCGGTTCTCTACTCCGAGATTTTGGCACGTAGGTTTTGAACAAACTCCAGCTTTTACGATAGCAAAATTAAAAATAATTTTAAATTTATATATATTAAATATTTTAAGTACAAATTATGGCTTTTAAATCAATTTCTGCCGAAGAGGCAGCGAGTTTCATTCAGCACGATGATGTTGTAGGTTTTAGTGGCTTTACGGCTGCTGGCTGCCCCAAGGCAGTAACAATGGCTTTGGCAAAACGTGCAGAGGCAGAGCACGCAGCAGGTCGCCCTTTCAAGATAGGCATGTTTACGGGAGCCTCCACAGGCGATTCCATTGATGGTTGCCTCTCGAGGGCTCATGCCATAAAATTTCGCTCGCCCTATCAGTCTACCAAAGACATGCGAGTAGAGCTAAACAATAGGGATGCTCATTATTTTGATCTGCATCTGTCGGAGTTAGCTCAATATTTGCGTTATGGCTTTTTGCCCAGACCTAGGGTTGTGATTTTGGAAGCCTGCGATATTACCGCCGACGGGAAAATTACTCCTACATCAGGAGTTGGAATAGCTCCCACCCTGGCTCATCTTGCCGATATTGTTATTGTAGAGCTCAACAAGCAACATCCTAAGAGTCTTTCTGGGATGCACGATATTTATGAGCCCCTGGATCCACCCTTGCGCAGAGAAATTCCTATTTATAGTCCCAGCGATAGGATAGGAGTTCCATATATACAGGTAGATCCCAAGAAAATTGTGGGTATTGTAGAGACCGATTTTCCCAATGAGGTTGGCGATTTTGCCCCCCTTGACGAAGTTACGGAGCTGATAGGTAAAAATGTGACCGATTTTTTTGTTTCTGAAATTAAATTGGGAAAGATACCTGCTACTTTTTTGCCCATTCAGTCGGGCGTAGGAAATATTGCCAATGCCGTATTAGGAGCACTGGGTATGAACAAAGATATTCCCGCATTTCAGGTTTATACTGAAGTTATTCAAGATGCCGTAATTGACTTAATGAAAAAAGGAAGGGTTACCTTTGCTAGTGGATGCTCTCTTACCTTGAGCAGTGCCGCGCTGAAGGAGGTATACGACAATATAGAAGATTTTAAGAAAAAAATGGTTTTGCGCCCCCAAGAAATATCTAACAATCCAGAGATTGCTAGACGATTGGGACTTATAGCTATCAATACAGCCTTGGAAGCTGATATTTTTGGTAATATCAATTCTACCCATGTTGTAGGAACTAAGATGATGAACGGTATTGGAGGCTCGGCCGATTTTTGTCGCAATGCCTACCTATCGGTATTTACTACCCCTTCTACAGCCAAGGGCGGAAAGATTAGTGCCATAGTACCTATGGTGTCTCATCAAGACCACAGTGAGCATTCTGTTAAGGTATTGATTACCGAATGTGGAGTTGCCGACTTGCGAGGTCTATCGCCAATTCAAAGGGCTGAGTCCATTATTGAAAATTGCGTACATCCATCTTACAAGTCTTCATTGACGGAATACCTCAAGCTGGGAGTCAAAGGACATACTCCTCAGCATCTAGGGGCTTGTTTTGCTTTTCATGCAGCCTTCAACAAAACTGGAGATATGAGAAATATCGATTGGAATCAGTATAAATAATATTGACGACATTTATATAAAAATAAGGAGCTAGCAAATTTGCTAGCTCCTTATTTTTTAGTGCCGTGCATGACTTATATGGTATACAATGGAAACGCATAAGAACGAAGAGATGTATGCCAAGAAACGATTGGGAATATGATTGGCAATAGGTCTCGCAATCCAAGACTATACTTCGCACTTATGTCATGTCTTATTGGGGGATTATTGTCAGTATTGCAATGGAAAAGCCCCGATAATTATGCCCAGAATATGTTTTTCTTTGTTTGGTTTGGAGTTTCTTTGACTGTTTTTCTTTTTTTGTTTTATATGTATAAATTTATACAGGAGAGAGAAAAGGATAAGTAGATAGGGCGGCTTGAAAGAGTATGCGCCCCTTATCATAAAATAAAGAGTCCTCAATAAGTATTGAGGACTCTTTATTTTAGTGTACTATTGGCTCTTTCTTTTACAAGTTTCTAAAGTTTCTTGATGCGTATATTGCGGAAAGCTACCTCCGAGCCATGGCCTAAAAATCCTATGTGCCCTTTGGTATTGGAGAGTCCCGGATGATTTTGCTTATCCAGTGTTTCAGTAAAGTTCTTACTGGCTTTGGCAAGGTTACCTTCTGTAATAACTACCCCATTGAGTGTTATCTTTATGTCGTATCCTTTTATCATCACCTCCTGCACATTCCATTCGCCCAATGGCTTTAGGTGGCCACGCTTTGGGGTGATAACACCATATACAGAGCCATGATATTGGTATGGAGCAAGGTCCTTGTAGGACTGATCTTCATCATCCAATATTTGCAATTCCATGCCAGCATATGCTGGATCGCCTACCATGGGCGTACGAATCCCCAGTCCGTTGTTGGCAGCGGGAGTTAGCTGAAACTCAAAGCGAAAGACGAAATCGTCATATTCCCTTTCGGTATAAAGATTGCCACTACCACCATTCTTGGGCTCGCATTTCATGCTGCCGTCTTGGGCAAAATAATCTTTAGTATTGCCTATCCATCCGGTCATATCTACGCCGTTGAACAGGAGTACAAAGCCTTCTTTTTGCTCTTCTGCCGAAAGTACAGCAGGCTCTACTCTAGGTAATTCCTTAACATAAACATTCCTATATTCTACGCGTTCGCCATGAGCTTGCAATTCTATAGCCTCAGTGGGGAATATTGCCTGTTTGCCATCCCAATAGTTTTCAAGCACCACCTTGTCGGTAACGAGAATGCCATTAAGATAAACGGTAACCTTATCGCCCTGCATGCGAATGCGGAAGGTGTTCCATAGGTTTACGCCATTGTCGGCAACTACTAAGGGAATGCTCTGGTGTATTCTATTGTTGTACAAACCACCGGAGCCTACTTGCGCCCCAACCTTCACCAAGGCCGTGTCCCATATCTGCACTTGGGGAGTTCCACGAAGGTAAATACCAGCATCTCCACCAGCCGTAATGCGCCAGTCGAGGGTAAGGTCGTAGTCGGCATACATCTTCTCAGAACAAAGGTTGTCATATCCAGGACCATCAAATACCAAGGTTCCATCTTCTACCCTCCAGTCCCTATCTCTTATTTCGTCGGCCTTTTTTTGCTTTGCTGCCAATTGAGCTTTTGTCATTTTGCCACGAGCAATAGGGTTGTCTACCAAGCCCTTCCAGCCTTTTAGGTCTTTGCCATTAAACATAGATACGTAGCCTCCATCTTCGGGATAGGAAGCAATATATTTCAAAATGGCTTGTTTTTGATATTCTGCCTCTGGATCCTTATTGACGGCTATTGCCTTGCGCAATATTCTGTTTACCTCAGTTCCCGAATAGCGATTGCTTTTGAGTGCTACCGACATTACTGCCCCTACGGCGGATTGCTGTAATGCGGTATTGTCGAGAAATTCACTGGCCGTAATCATTGCTAAGAACGTACCTGTTTTGCCAATTTCTTTGATGATCTCATTTTTTTGCTCATTGGTTTTGGCTATTTCCAAGGCTCTACGCAGCAGCAATAATTTTTGATCGTTGGTATTTTTTGAAGGATTTATCTTGGATGTATAGCTTCTTAAAGCCTGGTCAAAATAAGTTCCTGAGGGATCAGCCTTGCATATTGCAAACAAACTTTCGGTAGCAGCAAAATCCGACCAGCGAGTGAGGGCTTCAAAAGCCGTTGGGCGTGTGGTTTGATCGGTGCTATAAAAGCCATCCGACACAATATTTATAGCCGATTTGCCCCCAATTTTTGCCAATACATTGTAGTAAAGTATTTTTTTAGCTCCTTGTTTGCTCATTTCTTGTGCAATCAAGGCCGTTTGTTTTTCTTGGTCACCAGCCGATTTTATGGCCTGATAAATAGCATCTTGTACATCCATCACCTGCTCTTTGGGAGCATTTATTAGGATATTAGATAAGTTGGATAGATCCTTTAGTTGCATCACTGATTTCAGTGCCTTGTAGGCTTCATTTTGCACATCATATAGTGGCGAGGAACAGAGGGCTACAATTTCATTGGCATAATTTGTAGCCTTGCGCTGTGCCAATATGTCAATAAATGCAAGCTGCGCATTGGCATTGGCAGTAGGAAGCTTTTGGGCAATTTCGGTTAAAAGCTCAGTGCCAGGAGTGCTTAATAGCACATTTTTACCAGCCTCAACGATCTGCTTATCTCCATTATTCATTATCTTGATTATGGGCAATAGCATTTGTTGTTTATCAATTTTTCCTCCCGCAGTGATTGCCGCCTGCACAATGATGGTATTTTTGTCGTTTAAGGCATCCAAAATAATAGGAAGAGCATCCTTATCTCCTCTTTTGCCTAGGGCTTCAATTATTTCAGCCTTTACTATAGGATTTTTTTCGGATTTAGCTTTTTTTATTAGTTCGGCACTTGTTTTAGAAGAGTTTATCTTTGCCGAAGAGTTTAGTGCCGCCACTCGATAAATTTTGCTGTCTGATTTTAGTGCTTTAAATATTTCGGGCAATGCTTTTTCTTGGCTTGCCTGTGCATAAATATCTAGTGCAATACATCTTGCAGCCAGCTGATTGGGGGCAGTTGTTTGCGAAAGCAGTTTCTTTGAGGCCTTAGTTACCATTGCCTTATCGCCAGCAAGAAGTCTGTTTTGGAGGTATAGTAAATAAGAGTCAAGGGCATCTGTGGGCTCATATACATAAGCCACTTTTGCTAGAGCCAGTGCCAATATAGGCTCTGATTCGGGAGCTGCAATATGCGCCAAGGCATTGAGTGCAGGTTTTTGGAGTTTTGCTTCCTGTCCATTTACAAAACTACTAATTAAGCTTGTAGCCTTGTTATTTTTTGTCAAGCCAAGTCCAGAAATCAAAAATACCTCATTGCCTGTATCCTTAGCATTCTCAAGAGCTTGCAATAGTGCTTCTTTGGCATCATTGGTATTTATTCTCACCAGCACCCTTACGGCGGCATCGCAAAGCCTTTTGTTTGTAAGGTATTGGCTAATAGTTGCTACCGACTCGTTGCCAGCCACAAACTGCAACTGAATGAGTAGGTAGTCTCGAATCTCGTCGTTTTTGGCAGCCACAATAGCCTTGCAAAGGTCTTGTGCTGTTTGCTGGCGCAATGCGGGATTGGTATTTTGTGCTACAAACATAGTTAAGCCAGTAATGGCATATCTAGCCTTGCTGTCGTCGCCCTCTGCGGGGCTAAGTAGCTGTTTGGCAATTTGTGGAATAACATTGTCTATTTTGCTCAAATCTACCATCAGTTTGTTTAGGTCTGCGGTGTTTGTTGCAGGAAGCAGCATAACGGCATCTGCTATTTTTGTTTCCTGTGTTCTTCTATCGGTTTGAGCAAAGCCCAGGGCGATATTGAAGATTAGAAGTAGGGCTAAAATTTTAAATTTATTTTGCATTGTTATTTATAATTTGATGTTTTATACTCAAGGGGACTTCTATAAATTGCTTTTTATTACTTGTCTGCGGGATTCTAATTTATAATTAATTGCACGGGTCTCCTACAATTGAAATGGTCCTCTCATGGGCTGATTAATGAGTGCATTGGCAGCAGGATCATCAATAAATTGGAGTTTTTCGGGATCAAATTTTAGGGAGCGCCCTAGTCTAACGGCAATAATAGCCATATTTACCATGGTGTTTGAGCGGAATCCGTTGTCTTCGTTGAGTGCAAATTTTTGGCGAGTGCGTACAGCCTCACTAAAATCTGTCATTTGCACCTCAGGGTTTGGCATTGCCGCCACTTTCTTTTCCAGATCAGGAATATCAGAGCGCAGATTTGGATATAATTTACCCTTAGGGCCTTCTATGTATGCAGCATTTGTATCTTTATTATCTCCATCAAGCACTATTTTGCATCCATCGGCATATGTTAGTTCTATGCGCTTCCAGGTGCCACAGGCATCCGAATCTTGCTGGGCAGTGTCTACATCTACTCGTATGGGGCTGGTATGATCCTTGCCCAAAATGTATTGTACGGGGTCGAGATAGTGTTGTCCCATATCTCCAAGACCACCACCATCGTAGTCCCAATATCCTCTAAAAGTGCCGTGCACCCTATGTTCGTTGTATGGCTTAAAAGGAGCGGGGCCTAACCACATATCGTAGTCCAAGGATGCTGGTACGGGCTCAGTGGCCAATCCTGTTTTTCCTACCCAATAAAACTTCCAGTCGAAGCCAGTGGCTGCATTGACAGTTATTTTCAGTGGCCATCCAAGGAGTCCACTTTCCACAATTTTTTTGATGGGTTCTACGGGGGTGTTCATTCCATAAAAACTATCTTTAAAACGAAACCATGTGTTTAGGCGAAATACGCGGCTGTGTGCTTGTACGGCTTCGCGCACACGAATGCCCTCGCCTATGGTTCGGGTCATAGGTTTTTCGCACCATATATCTTTGCCAGCTCTTGCCGCATCTACCGACATTTGCCCATGCCAATGGGGTGGACTAGCAATGTGTACTATGTCAATCTCTGGATTTAGCAATAGATCGCGGTAGTCGTGATAGGTCTTAGTACCTGAGGGACAGGTTTTTAATGCGATATCAAGATTTTTCTTTTCTACATCACATATGGCAATCAAGCGAGAGCCTGGATATTCAATATGTCCTCGTCCCATGCCCCCTACGCCAATTATGGCCTTGGTGAGCTGGTCGCTAGGAGCAAGGTAGTTGTATCCACCAAGTACATGGCGGGGCACTATTGTCAGAGCCGAGGCTGTAAAAATAGAGTTCCTGAGAAACTTTCTTCTGTTCATAAGCAGTTGTATTTATAAGTTAATAATTGACATTTCATAGTTCACGCTTTAGACTTGTTCATAAATATGCCTTAGAGTTAGGCCGTGTTTAAGGTACAAAGCTAATAAAATAAATTAAAATAAGCCCCAACAAAATTAAAATAAATTCTAGTCTTCAAGCAAATCTACAAGGAATTTTTTAAGGGGATACATGGCTTCGTACATTTGGGCGGCATATTGTACGAAATCATCCTTTAGTAGCTGCTCTTGTCCTATTGTTTTCATCACATAAAACCGTTTTAGCTTTATATATTCTGCTGCTGGATGCTCTTTGTCAAAGCCATTGGGAACGCGCTTGAGGCTGTCGCCATCGCGCCTCAAGTCGCCAATATTGTTCTTAAAAGTTTTGTTGTCTATTATTTCCTTAAAAGTTTCAAAATCCTCATAAATCCCCCTCCTTATTTTTTTCAATTCGTGGGGCTGTGGCATATAATATCCGCAGGCTATGAAGCTTTCTTCGGGGGCTATTTGCATGTAGTATCCATGGTCTTTACTCCCCATGCTGGCTCCCATATTGGTTTTGTAGGGCGATTTGTCGGGCGAAAAGCGCACATCCCTATAGATACGAAAGACACATTTTTTGGCCTCTCTATGGGCAGCCTCCGAATCAAAAGGGGCAAGTGCCTGTATCATTTTTGCAACAAGGAGTTCAAAATCTGCCTTTGCTCTTTCGTACCACTCTTTATTTTCGGCAAACCATTCTCTGTTGTTGTTTTGTTTAAGATTTTCTAGGAACTGTAATGAATTTTTATTAATCATGAGTAATCTTGTGTTTTTTAAAAGCAATTAAAACGTTATAGAGCCAAATAAAAAGGCCTTACCCATAAAATATGGACAAGACCTTTTACAATAAATATATTTTATATTCGCATGTTAAGAAGCCTGACCATGGCAACTTTTGAATTTCTTGCCACTACCGCAAGGGCAAGGTTCGTTGCGCCCTACCTGCTTCTCTACTCGCATAGGTTCCCTCCTTTGCTCTCTGGTATCAGCTCCAGCTACAGTCTTTGCCTGCACTCTTCGCTCTTCGAGTTCGTCTTTTTGGGTCTTATATTTGCTATAATCGGTTTTTGTTTCTGGCGACGCTTGCTGAACATCTTCAGCCTCCCTTATAGGTATTTGTCCACGCATAAGTATGGCAACCGATTTGCGGTTCATGGTGTCTACCATTCTCTTGAAGAGATTGAAAGACTCCAGTTTGTAAATTAGCAAGGGGTCCTTATTTTCGTAACTAGCATTTTGTACCGAGTGGCGCAAGTCGTCCATTTCTCGTAGGTTGTCCTTCCACGACTCGTCTATGGTATGCAAAAGTATGCTTTTTTCAAAAGATTTTATAACTTCTTTACACTCGCTATCGTAGGCTGCTTTTAAGTTGCACGAAATATTGTACACTCTTTGTCCGTCGGTGATAGGTATGAGTATATTTTCATACTTATCGCCCTGCTCTTGATAAACCTTACTTATTACAGGCAGTGCCACCTGCGCCATTCTTTCTGTTTTTCTTTTGAAACTTTCCAGGGCTTTCTCAAAAACTAATTCTGTCAAGGCATCTGTTTTTACCGAGCGAAATTCGTTTTGGCTCAGGGGAGCTTCCATAGCCAATGTTTTTATCAATTCAGCCTTAAAGCCTTCGTAATCGTTGGATTCTACATATTCGGCACTTATGGTTGATGCAGTATCATAAAGCATATTTACAACATCTAGGCCTATGCGTTCGCCAGCCAAGGCATGTCTCCTTCGGGTATATACTACCTCTCTTTGAGAGTTCATCACGTCGTCGTATTCCAACAATCGTTTGCGGATACCGAAGTTATTTTCTTCCACCTTTTTTTGAGCTCTCTCTACCGATTTATTGAGCATGCTATGTTCCAAAACCTCTCCTTCTTTGAAGCCCAGTTTGTCCATCATGCCAGCAATTCTCTCAGTAGCAAAAAGGCGCATCAGGTTGTCTTCTAGGGAAACAAAGAATACTGAAGAGCCTGGATCTCCTTGTCGCCCTGCACGACCACGCAACTGGCGGTCTACACGACGAGAGTCATGCCTTTCGGTACCTATAATTGCCAAACCACCAGCGCTCTTCACTTCTTGCGAGAGCTTGATGTCGGTACCACGACCAGCCATATTGGTGGCAATGGTAACTACTCCCGACTGACCCGCTTGTGCAACAATTTCGGCTTCTTTTTGGTGCAATTTTGCATTCAAAACATTGTGCTCAATTTTTCGCATCGTAAGCATGCGGCTGAGCAGCTGGGAGATTTCTACGGAAGTAGTACCCACCAATATCGGACGGCCCGCTGCTACCAAGAGACTTATCTCCTCAATAGTGGCTGCATATTTTTCCCTATTTGTTTTATAAATCCTGTCGTTCATGTCGTTACGAGCAATGGGCCTATTGGTAGGAATAACCACAACATCAAGTTTGTAGATGTCCCACAATTCACCAGCCTCTGTTTCTGCTGTTCCTGTCATTCCCGAAAGTTTGTGGTACATGCGGAAATAATTTTGCAGGGTAACTGTTGCAAAAGTCTGAGTAGCCGCCTCTATTGTCACTCTTTCTTTTGCCTCAATGGCTTGGTGTAGACCATCAGAATATCGACGGCCTTCCATGATACGCCCTGTTTGCTCATCTACGATTTTTACCTTATTTTCTAAGACCACATATTCGTCATCTTTTTCAAACAAGCAATAGGCCTTAAGCAGCTGATTGATGGTATGCACCCTTTCGGACTTTACGGCATAGTTTTGCATCAATTCGTCCTTACGTATTTGCTTTTCTTCATCAGAAAGGCCCTGGGTTTCTATATCCGCTACTTGGTGGCCTATATCAGGAAGTACAAAGAACTGGGGGTCATCCGAATTGCCCGTAAGATAGTCTATTCCCTGATCTGTCAAGTCTATGCTATTATTTTTTTCGTCAATCACAAAGTACAAGGGGTCTGTAATGATGTGCATCTCCTTGTTTTGCTGCTGCATTGAAGTTTCCTCCACCTTTAGCATTGCAGCTTTTACACCCGTCTCACTCAAAAATTTGATGAGCGGCTTGCTCTTGGGCATTCCCTTGTATGAACGATACAACAATACAGCGCCCTCCTCTTGTACTTTTTGGTCGGAGGAAGCCATTTTATGTTTTGCTTCTGCAAGAAGCTTAGTGCACATATTTTTTTGAATAGAAACAATGCCTTCTACCTTGGAACGAAACTCTTCATAGAGCTGCTCCTTGGGTTTGGGTATCGGGCCTGAGATAATCAATGGCGTACGTGCATCATCTATCAATACAGAATCTACCTCATCGACAATGGCATAATTATGTTTTCTTTGCACTAAATCTTTTATGCTCATCGACATATTATCTCTCAAATAGTCAAAGCCAAATTCATTGTTTGTTCCAAAGGTAATATCGGCCTCATAAGCCATTCTGCGCCCTTCAGAATTGGGTTGGTGCTTGTCTATGCACTCTACCGACAATCCATGAAACATATAAAGGGGTCCCATCCATTCGGAGTCACGCTTGGAGAGGTAGTCATTTACGGTTACCACATGCACCCCATTTTTGGTCAGCGCATTCAAGAAAACTGGAAGGGTAGCGACCAGGGTTTTTCCTTCACCTGTGCCCATTTCAGCAATTTTACCCTTATGGAGTACTACGCCCCCAAATAGTTGTACGTCATAATGCACCATGTCCCAGCGAATCTGATTGCCACCCGCCATCCAATGGTTTTTAAAAATCGCCCGCTCTCCTTCTATGCTAACGAAATCGTATTTGGCGGCTAGGTTGCGGTCAAAATCTGTTGCGGCAACAGATATTTCTTCATTTTCAGTAAAACGACGCGCAGTATCCTTGACTATTGAAAATACCTCAGGCAAGACCCTATCCAATTCAGCCTCATATTTTTCGACTATCTCTTTTTCTATCTTATCAATTTCTGCCCACGATTTTTCCCTATCTTCCAACGGCACATTCTCAATGCCTGCTATGAGCTCGTCGATTTTATTTCTGTCGGGGGCAACAGCGTCTTGAATTTCTTGCTTTATTTGTTCTGTCTTATTTCTAAGCTCATCGTCACTCAGGGCCTCAATAGCAGGATATGCTGCCTTAATTCTTTTTACATAAGGATCTATTTCCTTCAAATCGCGCTGGGATTTATTCCCAAAAAGTTTAGATATTAAATCATTAAAACCCATACTGTATTGTTGTTTTATAAAATTTCTAATTTATTCTGTCTTTTTATTCTGTCTTTTGCTTGTTGCTCATCTTTAAGAACTCCGAAAATGGCTCTTCTTTACAAGCATTGGGTGGCCTAATACGCAATACGTGGGCTATAGTTGCTGCAATTCCATTGGCTTTTACCTGTCTAAAAATATCGGCTCTAGGCAAATTATTGCCATAAAACACAGCAGGCGTAAGTATGGCATTGTTGCGAATTGGCTTTATTTGTTGCTTATTTTGCTCATCCATAATCATCCAACCAGGCTGCAGCTCCAAATATAAATCGCCACTTATTTTTTTATACATGCCATTTCTGAAGGCTTGATTTCCTTCGTCTCGGGTATCGAAAAGCAATTGTCCAAAAGTTGTTACATTTTGTACGCCACTAAATTGGGCAACAAATTCTGCCGACTTCTGTTGCAAATCATTAAAATCAATCTTCGCAGTTTCAATCAATTTCCTATTAAAATATATCTGCTCATTGTAGTATCCCTCTACCCAATTTCCATGACCATAAATAGCCATCAAATACATATTTAAGAGGGCGGTGCATCTTTTAGGAAAAAACTCCCCCTTGGGCTTCAGCAAGCCTGTATTATTGGTGCTGCTGTCAAAATATCCTGTGGAGGTAAGGACAATCAAGGTATGTTTGATTCCCACATTTTTTTCTATTAAATCGAGTAGGCGCTCTATTTCCTTATCCAAACGGGCATAAGTATCCTGTATTTCTAGGCTAAAGTCCTTGTCTGCAACCTCAGCATAGTTTCCTGCATAGTAGCTTATTGACAGCATATCGGGGTTTGTTCTTTTGCCAAGATCAGCAAATTGAATAAACTTCGCAAAAAGGTTGGTAATCTCTGTATTTACGTAAGGAGAAGATTTTATTCTATGGAATTTATTTTTATCATTTTTATCAAATGAATATTTAAAATCCTTGGTATCTTTGCTATACGGAAAGGCCGTGTACTGAGCCAGGTGGGCGGGAGTCCAGGTTTCGTTATTAGCCTTATTGGAAAGCCCTTCGCTGGTATTGTGCCTGTCTACATACCACGGCACGTTTTTATAGAAGGTAGAAGTTGCCCATTTCCCATTATAGTCATCTATCCAAAAAGCGGCATTGGCGAGAGTGCCTGCAGACAAAATAGCAGCATTGGCATCGTGGGCTATGGAGTATACATCACTTCGGCCATCGCTTGCCAACTTCAATTCGTCGCCAAGGGTAGTGGTCTGCAAGGGCAGGGGGGAGAAAGTTTCGGAAGTATAGTTGCCCATGTAAGCGGGATCATAGATAATGGAGACTTCTCTTTTTTCTTCAAAATCATATTTTTTGTCACCAACAATTCCATGGTAGGAGGGATTGGCTCCCGTATGAAGGCTGGCAGTGGATGCCGCCTGACTGAGCTGTGGAAAATCAAATCTGGTATGGTGATATACAAGACCCTCGTTGAATAGTTTTTTAAAACCTTTTTCGCCAAAAGTATGACCAAAATATTGCAAATAGTCACCCCTAAGCTGGTCTATGGTAATGTAGACTACAAGTTTGGGCACTTCCGCAACGCCCTGAGAACTTACACTTGCCAAGCTAAGAAAGGCAATTATGGAGCTTAGTAACTTATTCATTATAATAACTATAAGTCGCCAATTTAAATTTGCTAATATACATATTGAGGCTGTTGTTTACTAATTTTAAATTCCTTTTTTTACAGTATTTTTATAATTATTTTTTATAAAATATGCCGAGCCTAAGCACAGGCATAAAATATAAGGAGCACTTGCAGGATTTAGTTCTTGAGGTAAAATAGACCAAGAAACTAGAATCAGGCACAAAAGTACTAAATTTGTTGAATGAAACCACAACACTAGGCGATTAGTTTTCTTTTGAAAATATCCTACAACGGCAATAAAATGAATAGGGTGCAACCAAAGCAGGTTGAGATTGGGGCTCACACACGGATGCTCCGATGCTAGGGATATAAAAGCCAGAATACATCCTGCCAATGCAGCTTCCAAAAACAATAGGCTAAAAAAGAATCTAAATTTCTTTTTCCATACCAATCCACACACCACAAACACCAGCGAATGTATGAGGAGTATGATGCCCAGCCTCATGGGTGAGGATTTTAGCCATCCCGCATCTACTTCCACCTCTTGCATACTGGCAGGTATTATAGTTTGTGATGCCAAAACTAGGGGAAGTCGCCCTAATGAATCGTCCAATACGGATGCTTCATTGAGTCCATTCATCAAATAAAGTGGGAGAAACATTTGTTGGCGCAGGTCAATGATGCTATCAGCTCCTTTCCCAATTATTAGATCTATGCCAAAAGTCATCCACGGAAAATTGTCGGTACACTCATGTATAAGCTGTCTAAAAGTTTTCCCTTCTGTGGAAGAATTTCTTTCATATGCTATATCTTGGGCATATTGCAGATCATAGGCATATCTTTCTATCAGATCTCTGGGTCTTGTTGTGCAATTGTCAAAAAGAAAATTGTAGCGATATTCTCTGTTCTGGGGTTCTAAGGTATTTA
Source organism: Bacteroidales bacterium (assembly GCA_003851245.1). Lineage (GTDB taxonomy): Bacteria > Bacteroidota > Bacteroidia > Bacteroidales > Azobacteroidaceae > BHEP01. The sequence goes on from BHEP01000001.1 coordinate 127,109, forward strand.
ACAAAAAATCAAAAAGCTCTTTCTTAGCAAGCTCCGAAAGCCTTAGTATCTGCTCTTCGACTACGGCACCTTCGCTCATATAGGCATGCTCAAAAGCTTGAAAACTGCTGGCACTCAAGAAGTAATCTGTATGCCCTCTTAAAAATAAAAATATAAAATTGGGTTTGTTGAAATCGAAGGTCCCATAATTAAATACCATATCTACCTGCTGAGAAGCCTGCTTTACTCTGATAGCTGTGTGTCCATAGACAGTGTATACCTCATTGAATCTAGGATACACCGTTATAAGGCCTATGTCAATATCATCGACCTCTTCTTGCCCAGGGTCTTTAAACTCATGAGCCGATGCAGAAAAAAAGTTTAATAGAAAGATTAGAGAAAGGAAAAAGTATTTATTCATATTGTTGGTGTAGTAAAATTAAATTTTGGATGCTTAAAAGACAGGGAAAAATAGAAAAAAAGAGGATACTATTTCTAGTATCCTCTTATATAAAAGCCGCATCGTGGATTTGACAAAACTCCGAATAACAGGATTTGAGTGCTTTAATATCTTTGTAATCCGCCGTGCAAAGCAAACCCGAAGGTTGCGGCCCGCCATTGATAAAAAGAGCTAGCTCGGAATTTGTATTTAAATGTTGAGTTTCCCAATCGACTAAATGCGGCTAGGTCTGTATATCTCTCTTGATATACTGCAAATTTAATATTTTTTTGAATACAAACAAAATATAAGACAAAAAAAAACTGTTTTCTTTTTTTAGAAAACAGTTTTTTTGTAAAAGGAAGTGGGATATTATTTAAATCCGATTAAATCTTATTTCACCTTGTTGAGAATGGCTTTGAAAGCTTCTGGATGGTTCATTGCTAAATCCGCCAAAACCTTTCTATTGATTTCTATTCCGCTTTTGTGCAATGCTCCCATAAAACGAGAATACGACATACCTTCTAAGCGGGCTGCTGCGTTTATACGCTGTATCCACAATGCTCTAAAGTTACGTTTTTTAACACGGCGGTCGCGAAAAGCATAGGTAAGACCTTTTTCCCAAGTGTTCTTGGCAACTGTCCATACGTTTTTTCTTGCACCATAATATCCTTTTGTTAATTTAAGGATTTTTTTTCTACGAGCTCTTGAAGCTACATGATTTACCGATCTAGGCATAGTAATTAAAATGTTTTTTGAATGTTAGCGTCACCAAATATACTTTATAAGTATATCCTTAATGAACTTTATTTGCTAAGCACTCTGTTAATAAATCTGTTAGGAAATTGTTTGAAAGTCAGGTTTGTATTATTACAATGTAATACTACTACTTGAGAGCTAAAAGAAGTTTTACACTATGCACATCAACTTTAGCAATAAGTCCTGTGTTTGTAAGTCTTCTTTTTTGCTTTTTGGTCTTCTTTGTAAGAATGTGACTCTTAAAAGCATGTTTCCTCTTGATTTTCCCTGTTCCGGTAAGAGTAAATCTTTTTTTGGCACCGGAATTAGTCTTCATTTTTGGCATTGTTACCTGATTTTATTTGATTGTTTATAATTAAAGAAGTTTTAAACCTCTTTGTTTTATTATTTCTTAGTATTGTTAAAATTATTCTTTGCTTTCTTTAACTTCTACATCTGCCACTTCTACATCTACCACCTCTACATTTTGCGTATCCTCTGTAGGCTGTATTTTTTTCTCAAGCGCTGGCGCCACCTTTTTAGGAGCCTTGGCTACCTGCGGCACTTTTTTGGGAGCAAGCATGATAATCATTTTTTTGCCCTCTAAAACAGGGAGTTGCTCAACCTTACAATAATCTTCCAACTCATTGGCAAATCTTAGTAAAAGCACCTCTCCTTGATCTTTGAAAAGAATAGAACGACCTTTAAAAAATACGTAGGCCTTCACTTTAGCACCATCATCCAAGAAAGATTTGGCATGCTTGAGTTTAAAGTTGTAGTCGTGATCATCTGTTTGCGGGCCGAAACGAATTTCTTTAACAACGACTTTCACCGATTTTGCTTTCTGCTCCTTTTGATGCTTCTTTTGCTGATAGAGAAATTTTTGGTAATCGGCAATTCTACAAACAGGAGGGGCTGCATTTGGAGAAATTTCTATCAAGTCGAGATCCAAATCTCTAGCAAAATGCAATGCTTCGGCAATGGAGAATACTCCTTGCTCAACATTGTCACCTACCAAACGAACTTCTCTAACACGGATCTTGTCGTTAACTCTGTACTGATCCTTTAGTTTGTCATTCTTCATTCAAAATAATTAACCTCCTATTATATAATATGTTACGAAATAATTTATTGCCATTCATTCATCTGCCTTTCAACTTCTTCGTTTAAAACAGCTGCAAAGGTAGCAATTTTCATTGAACCTTTATCACCTTCTCCTTGTTTTCTTACAGAAATCTCATTATTTTCTGCTTCTTTTTCTCCAACAATAAGCATATAGGGTATTTTCTTCAATTCATTGTCGCGAATTTTGCGCCCTATTTTCTCATTCCTGTCATCTACCAATACCCTTATATCGCTACTATCTAGCTCCTTGGCTATTTGATGTGCGTAATCATTAAATTTCTCACTAATTGGCAATATTACGGCTTGGTCTGGTGTTAGCCACAAAGGAAATTTACCCGCAGTATGCTCAATCAAGACTGCTACAAAGCGCTCCATTGATCCAAAAGGGGCTCTGTGAATCATTACGGGACGGTGTTTTTGATTGTCGGCACCCACATACTCTAGCTCAAAACGCTCTGGCAAATTATAATCTACCTGTATGGTTCCCAGCTGCCAGCGTCTGCCGAGGGCATCCTTGACCATAAAATCAAGTTTGGGCCCATAGAAAGCCGCTTCTCCAAGTTCGGTGCGTGCCTTTATTCCTTTTTCCTGACAAACCTCAATGATGGCGGCTTCGGCCTTGTCCCAATTTTCGTCGGAGCCAATATATTTCTCCTTATTGTTGGGGTCTCGAAGTGATATTTGTGCCTCGTAGTCGGTAAAATCCAGGGCCTTAAAAATAATGTGGATGATGTCCATCACCTTCATAAACTCTTCTTTGACTTGTTCTGAGGTACAATATATATGTGCGTCGTCTTGAGTAAAACCCCTAACACGTGTGAGTCCATGGAGCTCGCCACTTTGTTCGTAGCGGTATACAGTACCAAACTCTGCCAAGCGATAGGGTAAATCCTTGTATGAGCGAGGCGAGGACTTGTATATTTCACAATGGTGAGGACAATTCATTGGCTTCAACAAAAACTCCTCCCCTTCTTCGGGTGTTTGTATGGGCTGAAAGGAATCTTTGCCATATTTCTCATAATGCCCTGAGGTTATATACAAATTTTTACTGCCTATATGAGGTGTAATTACCTGTTGATAGCCAAATTTCTTTTGTATGCGCTTCAAGAACTCTTCCAATTTGAGGCGCAAAGCAGTACCTTTGGGCAGCCATAGCGGAAGTCCTTGTCCTACATTCTTAGAAAATGTAAATAGCTCTAATTCTTTGCCAATTTTTCGGTGATCACGTTTTTTTGCCTCTTCGAGAAAAACGAGGTACTCATCCAATAATTTCTTTTTGGGAAATGTAATTCCATAAATACGTGTGAGTTGTCGTCTTTTTTCATCGCCTCTCCAATACGCTCCCGCCACAGTCATCAACTTTAGGGCTTTGATATAGGAGGTGTTTGGTAAGTGAGGACCTCTACACAAATCTGTAAATGAGCCTTGTGTATAGGTGGTGATGGTTCCATCTGTCAACTCACTGATTAGCTCTGTTTTGTATTCTTCACCCCTATCGGCAAACAATTTAAGCGCATCTTTTTGGCTGATGTCGGTTCTTAATATGGGCTCTTTTTTTGCCACCAGTTCGAGCATCTTAGCCTCAATGGCTGCAAATTCACTTTCTTTGAGGCTTACTCCTTCTCCAGGATCAACATCATAATAAAAACCATTTTCTATGGCTGGACCAATACCAAATTTCATGTTGGGATATAATTCTTGCAATGCCTCGGCCATCAAGTGAGCCGATGAATGCCAAAAAGCATGCTTGCCTTCTGTATCTTCCCATTTATATAATTTTATATCGGCATCGGCATTGATGGCGCGCGAAAGATCCCAAGTTTCACCATTTACGCCAGCGGCAATAACCTCTTGAGCCAAGCGTGAGCTGATGCTCTCGGCGATTTGCAAAGAGCTTGTCCCTTTTGCATATTCACGGACAGAGCCGTCAGGAAAAGAAATTTTTATCATATAAACTTGATTATTCATTTTGTAGGTGAATAAAAAAAGGAGGTCTCATAAAACTTGCGTACAAAAAAACTCCTTTCATTATAATTTTAAACGCAAAGATAATACAGTTTTTGTAAATCTAAAAACAAGAACTACAAATATTTTTGAACATCACGTTTTTAATGAGAGCTTCAGTGTGTCAATGGTAAGCTAAAAACTGATCTGGAAGCCCATGTAATAAGACCTTCTTTGATAAAGCCAATAATCGATAACAGACTCATAATTATCGGAATAAATACGGGATTCAATGTTTTTGCGATCAAGTATATTATTTATTATAGCAAAAGCTGTAATACGTCTTTTATTCCAAAATAGCGTTTTATTCAAAGCCAGATCCAAAGAATTGTAGGGCGCTTCTTTACTGGAGTTGGTGCTTCCATAAATAGGCACGTAGGCATCAAATAGAGGTAAGTAAAACGATGACTCAATAGGGGTGTAGTAAAGACCGGGGCGCATAGAATAACTCAAACTACCTCCCCAAAACTTAGTGTTTTGGTATCTTGCCGATATTCTAACAATATAATCCATCTTGTTCCTAGAATTGAATATTGTTTCATTGTATTTGTATTTGGCATTTAGATACGCATAAGAACCAGTCACAATAAAATTCTTCAAATATTTTTCCATATATAACTCAGCGCCCCACATCCTATTTTCTATATCTCTGTTGTCGGTGCTTTCAGAAAACCAGCTAGTAGTTATCTCTTTCTTATAGTAAGTAGACAATTTCATAAAAAAAAGCTTTGAATTATAATCATAAGAAAGAGAGGCTTGATTGCTATTTTGAAGATTGAATTTAGACTGATAAAAAGAAGGTATCTTGTAACTATGGTATTTTCCTGCTCCCAAAAGAAAAGAATGTTTATTATCAATATTGTACCTTGCACTCAATTGGTATGAGGTATAAGAACTTTGATGATCTACAGGGATATTTTTTCGAAGTCCTACACTCGTAATAAAATTTTGTCCGAAATTGTATTTTGCCAACCAATACAACTCCAAATTGTGATTGCTTGTGTCGCTGATACTCTTATAATTAGGAGAACCTGGTTTTAGGGCAAAATACAAAAGAGGTAGAGAGTCGTTTATATTATAATTTGAATTGCTGTAAGATGTTCCTGTTTGTATTTTTATGTTTTTTAGAGAAAATCTAAAATCAAGAGAATTGTAAAGAGTGCGTTCTTTTTGTTTACTTTTTATGACGCTAAAAGCATAATCAGTCTTACTTATGTCAATTCCTGAATTCCAAACCAAAGAAGTCGATCTATTGAAAACATATCTTAAGTTCATAATTTGAAACCATCTATCCCTACTAGAACGAGAAACATCCTTATAATTATACAAATAACTATCTGCCTTGTATTCCTCTGTTATCAAATAACTGTATAAATTAAAAATAAGCTGATCACTAAATTTATTATGATAATTGATTCCAATATCTTTTGTTTTAAAAAAATCAAGGTGCTCGGAACTCTTTTTATTTAGTGCTATATAAGGTTCTGAAAACTGAACATTGCCATATATTTGAATAAAACTTTCTGACGAAAGATTTCTATTCAACATCAATCCCACATTCGCCAAAGATATAGAGGCAATCATACTATTTTGGAAAACCTCTTCTGTAGTTTTAATGTCGACAATACCTGCCAAAGCATTTCCGTAAGTGAGAGGAGGATTACTAGCATAAACGTCTTGAGTCTGAATTATTTCTGGATTAAATAAGCTAAAACTCCCTACACCACTCATCTGAGTGCTCCTTACAGGCTTGTTAATGGGCACTCCATTCAGTGCCACTACAGATTTATCGCCAGAACTGCCTCTTAGCTCTACTTCAGCACTCTCTTCTACATTAGTAGAAGATGGCAAAATATTGATAGCTTTTAGAGGATCCCCCGAAGCCACGGGAGACATATAGATATCCATTTTTTCTATTTTTTGAATAGAAAATTCTTCTAAAAGACTTGCGTTTGCATACACACTAATTCCTGGCAGAACGCGTGAATCTATCTCTAGCACAATTAAGTACTCGCTAGATAGGTCTGTCATATCTATTCTAACAAATTTCTTTTTATAGCCCAAGAATGAAACTACCAAAGTGTCTTTTTCTTGAGATTCAGGAACTAGCAAATTAAAATGTCCATCTATATCGGTAGTAGTGTTAATGCTTATACTACTTTTTAGATATATCAGCGATGCACACAAGGGTTCTCTTTTTTCATCATACACACGCCCCTTTATGATACCTTGTGAATAAAGCGAATTACTCAGTAAAATCAAAAAAACAAAAACAATTATATAATTCTTTGCCATATAGGATAGCTTACAAAGGTAATAAAAAATAGCCAATAAATAGTTATAGAACAACAGCATAGTGCGAAATACAAGACTTTCCAAACATTTAAATCGCAATTCTTAAAATTCAGGCTCTTAATGTTTTTTTGTAGCTTTTTAAACTCATCATAAGATCCACCAAACAATCTATCTAAATTAAAAAAATCTGTGAAAGCATAGTAGCCATCAGTGCCTGGAATCAAAAAATTTAGATTCATTGCTATTTGTACTACATAGTAAAAATAAAGATATGATATACATAAGGTAAATACCGAAGCTTCCAAGTTTATACTTAAAATATTTGTTATTGATAATAACATATATACATCAAAAAATATTCCAGCAAGAGACAGTCGAATCTTCTTCCACTTAGATGTCCAAAAATGGACATTTATAATATTGGTGTACATAACTGGAAAGACAAAATACATCAAGCCAAAACCAATCTCATCAGAAGATCCACCATAGCGTTTGTACACAAAATAATGTGCTAACTCATGAAAAAACAAGGCTATAAGAATCATAAATACGAAAATAGCAAAAGACCCCATCGAACCTGCCGAAGAATGTGCAAAACCAGAGAACACCAAAGAATTATCATTAATAACAAAAAAAAGAGTCTGGCATAAAAATAAAATTCCAAACAAGACCATCAAAATTGCTTGGAATTTAACGTTTACAAACATTTTTTTTATCATGCTATTATTCAAATCAATAGAAAATAGCTTATAGAAACGCATATCTCCCATAAATATCGGAACAATATTAATATGGAGCAAAGAATTGATAAAAAATATAAGTCTTGCTAAAACGTATTGAATCTTGTTAGTAACAAATAAATTTCGTATTCGCTTTTTTCTTTGAACAGAAGCCTCATTATAATCAGGTTCAACTATTAGTTTAAGGTCTATTGCCTTTGAAATAAGTTGATCAACCACTGTGGCATCAAGTTCATAGCTCGCTTTAAATGCATCTACGGTTTTATCAATACTTGCTATTTTTACATAGTACATAATGATATCTCTCTCTATTGTAGACATTGAAACAAGAGCCTCTGTCACATTATTTCGAAATAATAAGGTATCTTCTGTTTCCTCTATAAGACAAAAGTTCTTATTAGGAATTATTTTGAGGATTTCCATTTTTTCCAATAAAAAGGCTTAATAAACTTGTTTCATCAGGATATCTCAATTCCAAGAACTTGTCAAGTTCATCATCAAGATACCCTCCTATAGCACAGCATGCAACATCTTCGGTAGCGGCTGCTAAATGTATATTTTGCAATATTGCTCCAACATCCATAAGCGCAAAGCGGAGTCCTCTGTCACCATATTTGCATGATACTCTATTCAGTTTTCCACAAAAAACCACAATTCCAGAAACCTCTGTTAAATCCCAATCGCCAAGAATTTCTTCTGGAAACATTTTCTTAAGTTTATTAGCAAATTCAGAAGCTTTACTTTCTAAAAAAAGACATTCTAAAGACTCCTTATGTAAATTGTAGTAATAAACGCCTGTTTTTAGCCCCTTAGTATTGATGCTTATATAAAACAAATCTATCGGATACAATGCTCCTCCCGAAGGAATACTCCTCCTACACAAATGATGAGAATGTGACTCAAAAGTCTCGGTAATAAAATATGAATTAAGTAATATATTTGAAAGATCTTTCAATGATATATAATCACAAAAACGTCTCGTACTTATTCGCTTCATTTGAATATTTCGCAGTATGGCAGACTCTTCTGTGAAAGATCTTTCTAATAAAACTCTTTCACAGATACCAATTTCTTCGGTATGATTTATAACTTGCTTGGCATAAAATGGAATTTGCATAACCGACTGTATGCGCATGCCAAAATCCATAGAATTATAGACCTTCATTTTAGAACATTCTATAAAATCCAATGATTCTTGAGCTAAACCTTGCTCAAAAAATATATTGTATATATCTCTTTTCATTTTTTTATTAAACTCTTTATCCTCTTATCGTC
>BHEP01000002.1 GCA_003851245.1 Bacteroidales bacterium
CAACACCCGCAACCAAGTGCATTGCTTCTATGTAATGGCTTTGGGATACAGCGGATTAGGGCAAGACGATAAGGCCGAAATGTGCTACAATAAGGTAAAGGCATTGGATATGTACAAGCAGGTATATCGTAGATGATGTTTAGTATCAATTTTATCATTATACAAGTATGAAACACAAATTATTAGCAACATTATCATTATTCCTATTCATTGCATTAGGAATACACGCACAAGTGCGCAAAGTAGAAGGGACTGTTATTGATGTAAATAAAGAACCTATCATAGGGGTGAGTGTGCGCATTGAAGGTACTACAAAGGGAACGGTAAGTGATCTTGATGGGCGTTTTAGCATAGATGCCAGTGAGCAAGATGTACTCTTATTTACCTACCTTGGCTATATTGAGCAAAAGCAAAAGGCCAACAAAACATTGCTGGCAATTACCTTGCAAGAGGATAGCCAAACACTCGATGAGTTGGTAGTGATAGGCTACGGCACAATACGAAAACGAGACTTGACTGGAGCCGTTGGGGGTCTTAAGTCCAATCAATTAGACCAGCAAAGCAATGGCAACCTAGGGGCTGCCATGCAAGGAAAAATTGCTGGAGTTACCATCGAATCGGCAGGTGGTGCTCCTGGCTCTGGCTCTAGAATACAAATCAGAGGTGCCGGGTCTTTGAACAACAACAACCCCTTGATACTTGTCGATGACATAGCTGTGGCTTCTATCAACAACATCAACCCCAATGATATAGAATCCATTCAGGTATTAAAAGACGCTTCGGCAGCATCCATCTATGGCTCCAGAGCAGCCAATGGAGTTATATTAATTTCTACAAAGAGTGGCAAGAGTGGCGAGATGAAAATGTCTTTCGACGCATTCTTTGGAGTCTCTGAAGTGGCTAAGAAATTGGATCTTCTTACAGCTTCACAATGGAGCAAAGTAAGTAATGCTGCCCACGATGCAGCTGGAAAGGCTCACCTAGCCATTGCCGAAAATCCTGATGTGCCAGGGCTAGGAACAAATTGGCAAAATGAAATATTCAGAACAGCGCCCAAGCAAATATACTCATTGGTCCTTTCGGGTGGATCCGACAACTTAAAATACAATATGTCTATGGGCTACTATAAAGAAGATGGGGTGATTAAAGAAACAGGATACGATAGGCTAAACATACGATTGAAAACAGACTACACCAAGGGGATCCTAAAGATTGGAGAAACAGTCATGTTGACCAAAGAAAACAGGAAAGACATGCCCGGTGTAGGGGGTCAAGGGGGCAATGTGATAGGAGCATCCTCAATGATGCTGCCAGGGTTTAGGGTGTATGACGAAACAGCAATAGGCGGATTTGCAGGTGCTTATGGGCCTGTAATGGATGTGTTCAATCCTGTGGCTGCACTCAATTTGTTTGATAGCGAAAATGATTACTACCAAGCACTTATCAATACTTATGGCGAACTTAGTATTTGGGATGGATTGAAATACAAGTTAAATGTTGGACTCACCCTCACTCAGCACAAAGGTTACGAGTATACCCCAGTCTATGAGGTAGGAAGTATATTCAAAAATGATAAAAATACCTTGTCCGAATATACAGACCTCTCTCAATACTACCAGATAGAAAACACCTTATCTTATGCAAAAGATTTTGGTAATCACTCGGTCAATCTACTTGCCGGACAAACGGTTTATCAAAATAAGTATAGAAGTACCAATGCCTCTATCAAGGGAATGCCAGATGGAATATATGTCTTAGATGCTGGAACCGAACAATTGGGAGTCAGCGGCAACGAATCGTACAACCGTTTGCTTTCCTTCTTGGGACGCGCCATTTACTCTTACCAAAGCAAGTATCTGCTTACTGCAACCTTTAGGCGCGATGGATCTTCTCGCTTTAGTCCAGAAAATAGGTGGGGAAACTTTTCCTCAATCTCAGGTGCTTGGAATATCAACAATGAAAAATTCTTTGCCAAGTATGCCTCAAAGGTTTCTGAATTGAAGCTGCGAGCAAGTCATGGAGTGCTAGGCAATCAAGAAATAGGCGACTATCAGTTCTTAGGATTGGTTGCCACGTCCTTAAGTTATACTGTTGGCACACCGAGTCAATTGTGGATAGGCAATTCTCAAACAGAATATCCTGCTGTGGGCTTAAAATGGGAATCCACCTCAACAAGCAATATTGGTGTTGATTTCGGATTGTGGAACGGGAAAGTAAACTTTGTAATGGATTATTTTGAGAAAACAACCTCCGATTTATTGCTCAGAGTACCTATCCCCCTTTCGGTAGGAGCTGCTAGCGATCCTTACAGCAATGCTGGTAAAGTATCCAACAAAGGTTATGAAATGTCGTTGACCTACAATGGAGCTTATAGAGATTTTCGATTCTCGCTTACAGGCAATATTTCAGGCATAAAAAACGAAGTGATTGAACTAAGCACTGGTACGCAACAAATGGCTGGCTCGGGAGGCTCGCACCATGGAACTGCCGTAACCTACACAAAGGCTGGATACCCCATTTATTCTTATTTCTTAGTCAAAACCGACGGCTTGTTTCGCTCGCAAGAAGAGATAGACAAACACCAACTCAATGGCAAACCAATTCAGCCCAATGCTCAAGTTGGCGACATTAGATATGCCGATTTTAATAATGATGGACAAATAAATGGCGAAGACCGTCAGTTCTGTGGCAGTGCATTCCCTGATTTTGAATATGGCATACGTCTGCAAGGCGAATGGAGAAATGTCGATTGCAGTGTGTTTTTTCAAGGTACTCAAGGAAGTAAGATCTACAATGGAACAAAAAACTATACCGAAACAGTGCGTGTAAACACTAATTACAGTAAGGCTACATTGGATTCTTATACTTTTAATCCAAATTCCGACTTCCCTCGCCTCGATATAGATGATCCCAATGACAATGGAGCCGATTATTCAGACCGTTTCTTAGAATCTGGATCTTACTTCAGGTGTAAGTCAATTCAGCTAGGATATTCTTTGCCCAAACGCTGGACTCATAAAGCATTAATAGAAAAATGCCGAATCTTTGTATCTAGCGACAACCTCTTTACAGTCACCAATTACTCAGGCTACAATCCCGATGTGGCCGGCAATGGATTTGGATCGAGAGGTATTGATTTCAGATCCTACCCACTTAGCCGCTCTTATCAACTAGGATTACAATTAAACTTTTAACCCAACGAACGATGAAAAAAATATTATTTGCATCCACCCTGCTACTATTGGTATCGTGTGCAGACTTTCTCAATTTGGAGAATCCAAATAAACAAACATCACAGTCCTTTTGGCACACCCCTGAGCAGCTAGAATCGGGTGTGGCATCCATTTACAATGCCCTCACAGAAGAGCCTGCAGGATATTGGGAAATACAAGCCCAACAAATGAAAGAATGTAGAACCGAAAACTTTTCCAGCCGCAATGATGTGCAAGCCCGATTTGCTGTTTCCACTTTTAGGAATACACCCAGCACTACTATTAGTGACCAAATCTTTAGATCGTTATATGTTGGTATTTTTAGAGCCAATCAGGTTATTCACTATGCCGATCAGGTTAAGAATATTGATGAGCAGACGAAGAATGACTTGCTCGCAGAAGCAAAGTTTTTACGAGCTCTCAATTACTTTCATGTGGCTATAGAATTTGGAGAAGCACCGCTTGTTACAAAATTGATTTCTGATAAAGCAGACTACTTTACTTCTAAATCTACGCAAGCCGAAATTTGGAGCCAAGTGGTGCTAGATCTTGAGGCAGCAAAAAAAGACTTGCCCATAGAGCGACCAAGCAAACAAACTGGAAGGGCTACTCGTGGTGCCGCCATTGCATATTTGGGTAAGGCATACCTTTATCAAGGACTATTCGAAAAGGCGGAATCTGAATTTAAAACCATTGTCGACAACCAAGCAAGTTATCCCTATGGATTGCTCGAAGACTATGCAAGCTTGTTTGATGGGAAAAACGAAAATAGCAAAGAGTCGGTATTCGAAATACAGTTTAGTCTTTACGGTGGCCCTGATATTTGGACAAGCAACCAGTCTAAACGCACGCGTGCTACAACTATGGCACAAGAATGTGCTCCCGGAGAGGTTGGTGGCTGGTTTGAACTAATTGCAACGCCCGTTTTATTGCAAGCACTTCTAAAAGAAAAAACCAAAGACGATGCTTTCGACCCACGTGCTCTAGCTACTCTGGCTTGGAACTACCCCGATTGTAAGTATTATACCTACGACTTTGCAGAAAAGTTTGGTGAGAATGCTATCTGGATACGTAAAAACCAAAACTGGTGGAACAAAGATGAAGGTGATTGGAAATCTACCCTCAATGAATATGCTATGCGCTATGCCGATGTTTTGCTTATGCTTGCTGAATCTTACACCATGCAAAACAAAGTGTCATTGGCAGCACCGCTTGTTCAGAGAATAAGGGAGCGGGCAAAGCTCAAGGATATTGCGGATGCCATGAACGGATGGTCTCAAGAACAAATGATGATAGAGATCATGCACCAACGCAATGTTGAATTTGCTAGAGAAGGACTGCATTTCTATGATCTTAGAAGATGGAACACCTTGGAACAGGTAATAAAGGATAGCAAGGTCGAAGGGTACAACAATTACGCCCCTCGCTATCAATACTTCCCTATTCCCGAACAAGAGTTGAACAACAATGTCAATATGACGCAGAATGATGCTTGGAATTAACCCTTAAATATATATGCAATGAATCTAAAAAGATGTATCTCAGTATTACTTCTTTCTTGTGCGGCTATGAATTCTATCTATTCGATGCGTGAAGTGCACTCCCTTAATGGAGAATGGATATTCTGTGTAGATAGTATGAATTTAGGTGAGCTAGATTATAAAAAAGGACTAAATTGTGGCATTTTTATCATCCTAATTCGTACATCCTAGGGGTATCAACAATACGAAAAGGTGAAATTGCTGATGTATATCATACTCGTTTTGGATACAATGCATTGACTCATATAATACTATAATACGATAATACAATAATACAATGAAACAATTTATTACTACAGGCATACTCTTACTTTTCTTGAGTGCCTGCAATTCGCCTAAAACAGATAAGATCGACCTCGCAGGAGAATGGACTGTCGTCCTCGATAGTACCGATGTAGGCATACAAGAGCAGTGGACAAACACCGCATTTGACCAGAATATTCAACTCCCTGGCACCACCGACGACGCAGAATTAGGAGTGGCCAACACGCTTGAGGCAAGGCTTGAAAAGCCCCAATTGACATACCTCACCCGCAAGTATGCCTACCTTGGTGCTGCTTGGTATAGCCGCGAAATCAATGTTCCTTCCAATTGGAAGGACAAGGAATATATACTCAAACTAGAACGGGTAATCTGGAAAACGCAGGTTTGGATCGATGGTCAAGAGATACCTATGGGCAATAATAGTCTCATTGCTCCTCATTATTTCGACCTCTCCACGTACCTCCTCGCAGGCAAAACCCAGAGAATTACCATTCTTGTCGACAATCGCAAGCAGCTGGACATGAGTGTAGACAATCTAGCTCATTCCTATACCAATCACACCCAAATTATTTGGAATGGCATTATCGGAGAAATCAGTGTCGAAGCTCTTCCTGCTGTGCGCATCGCCAATATTCAGACCATTCCCAATATTGCTTCCCAAACGGTGCTTGTGAAACTTCACTTGATCAACCATACCGACAAAGCAGTAGAGGCCGATCTTTCCTTAATGGCAAGTCTCAAAGGAGATAGCAAAATGCTGGAGGCTAAGCATCAAGTTATCGGTATTGAAAAAGGAAGCTCTACCGCAACCATTGAGTATGCTATGGGCGAGGATTGTAAGTGGTGGAGCGAATTTCAACCTGCCGTCTATCAATTGGAAGCCAAGCTAGCAACAAAAGGGCAGATGGAGTCTCGGCGATCGGTAGATTTTGGTATGCGCAAGTTTTCCCGTGAGGGCTCGGTGCTCACCATCAATGATAAGCCCCTGTTTCTTCGCGGCACCTTGGAGTGCAATATATTTCCTCTCACTGGGCATCCTCCTATGGATAAGGAAGGTTGGGAGAAAGTGTTTGTTACCGCCAAAGCTTGGGGGCTCAATCACCTGCGCTTTCATTCGTGGTGTCCTCCCAAGGCAGCCTTTGAAGTTGCCGATGAAATGGGCTTTTATCTGCAAATAGAGCTTCCCGCATGGTATCTTACAGTAGGAGCCGATGACAAAACTACCAACTTTTTATATGCTGAGGCTCAACGTATAATTGAAGAGTACGGCAATCATCCCTCTTTTTGTATGTGGAGTTTGGGCAATGAGTTGCAAGGCGATATGAGCGTATTGAGCAAGTTGATGAATCACTTAAAAAACGAAGACCCCCGTCATTTGTATACCACAACCTCTTTTACCTTTGAAAAGGGGCATGGCAATTGGCCCGAAGCCGGCGATGATTTCTTTATTACTCAATGGACAAACAAAGGCTGGGTGCGAGGTCAAGGCGTTTTTAATAGCGAGTCGCCAACATTCGACAAAGATTATGTAAAGTCGATAGAAGGAATGACCGTCCCCCTTATCACACACGAGATAGGGCAGTATGCTGTTTATCCCAATCTCGATGAAATAGACAAATATACAGGAGTCTTGCAAGCCCTCAACTTTCTAGCTATTGAATCCGATCTTGAGAGTAAGGGTATGCTCGATAAAGCTGCAGATTATACAATGGCATCAGGCAAATTGGCTGCCATCTTATATAAAGAGGAAATAGAACGTGCCCTTAAAACTGCAGGTATCAGTGGTTTTCAATTGCTAGACCTACACGATTTTCCTGGACAGGGCACAGCCTTGGTGGGTTTGTTGGATGCTTTTTGGGATAGCAAGGGCATTATTACCGACAAGGAGTTTAGCCAGTTCTCGGCACCGGTAGTGCCCCTCCTTCGTTTTGCTAAGGCTGCTTATGTGAATCAGGAGCGCTTCATTGCCAGTCTCGATGTGAGTAATTTTTCTGATGAAGACCTGTCAAATAAATCGATTAAATGGACTTTTTTTAATGGCGATAAGATATTTGCCTCAGGAAATGCTAAGGTAAATATCAAGATGGGCTACAACCACCAATTACACCAAATGGATGTAGATCTATCGCAAATAAATCAAGCCAGCAAGTTGAGGGTGGAAGTTGAATTGGAAGATACTCCTTATAAAAATCAATGGAATATATGGGTTTATCCGCAGCATAATACCGCCCCTGTTTTTGGGGAAGTCAAATATACCCGACATCTCAAAGAGGCATTGGAACTCTTGGCAAAGGGGCATAAGGTGTTGTTGAATCCCGATTGGAAAAAGATTAAAGGCATAGAGGGCAAATTTGTTCCCGTCTTTTGGAGTCCTGTGCATTTTCCAAAGCAAGCAGGCACTATGGGTTTGCTCTGCGATCCAGCACACAAGGCTTTGGCTTCGTTTCCAACAGATATGCACACCGACTGGCAGTGGTGGGACTTGAATATCAACTCCACCACCATGATAGTTGATAGTATTGTGGGTGGCAAAGCGATAGTCGAAATGATAGACAATTTTACCAACAATAGAAAGTTGGCTTCTCTCTATGAGGGTTCTATTGGGAAGGGAAAGCTGATTGTTGCGTCTTTCGATTTATCGACCAAACTCGACCAGCGTCCAGTGGCAAAACAAATGCTGCTCTCTCTGCTGGAGTATATGAACTCCACGGCTTTCGCCCCTACTGAAATACGCAATCCCGAAAGCCTGAGCAAGCATGTTTTGCAGCAGCATGAAAACAAGGCTAAGGAATCCGTAAGGAGTATTTATTGATAATTTCCTTGCAGTAGTTCCTATGGAGCTACTGCAAGGAAACTATTACCGAATCAATAAATTTACACTCTCTTATGAGCAAGCTTCTCTTTTGTGCTTTTTCTTCTTTGCTGTACCAATGCCATATTTCAAGCGTGTTCACCCATTCGTTACATGTTTTTATGTCCCTTTTCGCACAAAAGAAGCCCTGAGAGATACCCTACAGCCACATGCGTACAGCTCTTTCTGTACACCTTGAATAAATCACAGTAGACCCTGTATGTCAGCGATATAAGATTCTCAATGCCCGATTGAGACGAAAAGTGCGGAGACGATTTTTTTTTCTTTGTTCGTTTCTGCATCATAGCATTTCTCTGCCGCACTAGGCATTCCCATACATTAAAGGTGGGGCTTTGCTTGACTGCGCTCCTATTTCCGAATTAGAGTAAATGAAAAGTCCAAATAAGTAAGAAGATTCGCCCAGTAGTCTGTACGTTTGTATCGTGCTGCATTATCCATCATGCAAAGATGATATTTTCGTCTGATCTAAGGGGACAAGCAGCTAGTATTAAACAGTTTTAAACCTATGATTTATGAGAAAGAAAAAAAAAGTAGGAGTAAATGTGGCTAGCACTTTATTTTTATCTATGCTGATGCTTCTTAGTATTTCAATGCATGCAAGCGCTCAAAACGGAGTAAGAGGAAAAGTATTCGATACAATGCAGGAGCCCCTTATAGGCGTGTCGGTACAAGTTAAAGGAACTACCATGGGTGTAATAACCAATATAGATGGCGAATTTACCATCGGTGCTCTTGGCGCAGAATCTATACTGGTGTTTTCGTACCTAGGCTATACCACGCAGGAGAAACGGGTGGGTAACCAAAAAGAAATCAATATAACCTTGGCCGAAGACGACAATCTGCTCAACGAGATTGTTGTAATAGGCTATGGATCGCAAAAGCGGAGCGACCTCACTGGCGGCATAGCCACGCTATCTGGCGATAAACTTAACAACATCCCCGCCGTGGATCTTTCCCAACGCTTGCAAGGGCAGGTGGCGGGCATGAGCGTAACGCTTGGAAACGCCAAACCAGGAGAAGCGGGAACAATCCTGATTAGAGGTAAAAAGACCTTGAAAGGATCTACCTCTCCTTTAATTGTACTCGATGGCATACCGTTTGCAGGAAGCATGACAGAGATTGACCAAAACAGCATCGAAAGCATTAGTATATTGAAAGATGCCTCGTCGGCCGCTATTTATGGTGCACGAGCAACCAATGGTGTTATACTAATTACAACCAAAAAAGGAGTTGTGGGCAAACCTACCGTCAGATATAGCGGATATGTAGGTGTGCAGAAGGCGCAGCGACTGCCCAACATGATGAAGCCAGAAGCGTATGTGCAGTTCATGAAAGATTACAGACAAGATACCAAAGACCCAGAGTGGAATAATCCTGAAGCGTATCTGCAAACGGCTCTACTGGAGAACTTTCGGAACAACAAAACGACCGACTGGGTAGATATGATGTTTCAATCGGGCTTGCAGATGGAGCACCAACTCAGTGTTTCGGGAGCAACGGAAAACACGAACTACTACGTTTCGTTTGTCTACTCCGATCAGGAGAGTATTATCAAAGAGTCTAGCGGATACAAGAAATATGCCGTAACCACCAATATCTCGCAGAATATTGGACAATATATTAAGGTGGGAACAAACATCCAGTTGTCCGAAAGAGATCGCGGTGGACAGCAACCTAAGTTTGAGTATGGGCTGCGCATGTCTCCTTTTGCAAGCGCAAGAGACGAGGATGGAAAGTACATACGTTACCCCATGTACGGAGAGGTGATGTATCACGGCCCTTATGCAGAGTATGGTACCACCAAAGATGATAAAAGCCGAAGCGCATACCTCAACGGATTTGCGCAGGTAGATATGCCGTGGATAAAGGGACTCTCTTATCGGGCCAACATGGGGTCTTCCTATAGGCACAGAGACAGAGGGACGTATTACCCCACAACCACGATGACGGGCGAAGCAGCCTTGGGAAAAGCCATTGTGGAGGCCAATAACTATGGAGGCTGGACATGGGAAAATGTAATAACCTACACCAACTCTTGGCAGAAGCACAACCTTAACCTTACTGGTCTTTACAGTGCGGAGAAGTTGTACGACAATGAAAATAAAACCGAGGCGCAGGATTTTATCTCAGATGCCAACTTATACCACAACATGGCACTGGCCAAAGGATTGACGAAGCTAACATCGAACGACAAAAGGAAGCAGTTACTAGCATATATGCTCCGTATCAATTACTCTTACGATAGCCGCTACCTGCTAACATTAACCGGACGGCGCGACGGCGCATCGGTTTACGGCAAGGGCAACAAATGGGAGTTCTTCCCGTCGGTAGCAACGGCTTGGGTAATTTCGGAAGAGGCGTTCTTTAAGAATCTTTCGCTGAGTGCGGTAGATCACCTTAAACTACGAGTATCTTACGGTTCTAACGGAAATATATACAGCGACCCCTATAAATCTTTCACCAAACTAACAGACCAAGATTATATTTTTGGGAATGCCCACGAGTTGGCCGGTGGATTAATCAGTGGATTTACCTTTGGTAATCCGAACCTGAAGTGGGAAAAAACCGATACCTATAATGTAGGCTTAGACTTTTATCTGTTCAATAATTCTCGCGTACGCACAGCACTCGACATCTATAGCTCCACAACAAATAACCTGCTCATGACGCGCACCGTGCCAGTAATGAATGGCTATACTTCGGTGGAAGATAACGTGGGGAAGGTGCAAAATAGGGGTGTGGAGCTTACCATCAACTCGGATAACATCGTTGCGCCAGACTTTAAGTGGAGCACAACCGTTATTTTTGCCAAGAACAAGGATAAAATAATAGAGTTGCAAAGAGGCCCTGACGGTAAGAAACTCGACGACATCTCAAACAAATGGTTTATAGGCAAGCCAGTAAGTGTGTGGCATGATTATAAGGTAATAGGAATCTGGCAAGAGTCGGAAAAAGAGTCGGCGGCCAAATTCAAGGCCCAGCCAGGAGATGCTAAACTATGGGATAACGGGGACGACAAAATTACAGCCGACGACCGCGTAGTGATAGGGTCTAAAGCCCCCGAATGGACGATGGGAATGACCAATACCTTTGCCTACAAGAACCTATCCTTGTCGCTGTTCTTTAATGGTATCTTTGGCGCATGGCACCAAAATGAAACCATTAAGTACGAGCGTCAGTTGTTTGGTAAGAATATAAATTATCTGGGCAATATTGATTACTGGACAGCCAGTAATCCATCTAACCAATATACCCGTTTGGGATACCTTGATGCGCGGCACAACTTCTACAAGAAGGTGGATATAATCCGATTGCAGGATGTGAATCTGGCTTATAAGTTCCCGAAAACCATGTTGCAGAAGATTGGGATGAAGGATCTAACAACATACATATCTTCGCGCAACCTGTTGACACTATCCAACGGAAACAAGTACACCACTAATGCGGAGCAAGAGATGTACAGTCTGGATTCTACAGGATATCCAGTTCAGCGAACCTTTATATTTGGCGTAAATTTAACTTTTTAACATACAGCGATTATGAAAAAATATATGATGTGGTTGCCGGCTATGATTTTAGTACTGACGGCATGTGGTGATAGTTTTTTGGATGAGGAGCCTAAAAACTTCTTAGGGCTAGAGAATGTATTGGTGGACACCAAAGGATTCAATACTATCAATAATGGAATGTATGGGTATGTGCGGCAGGAATTTCAAACCTGGGGAGGGACCAATACGCTAGTAGGGCATGGGGCCTGTCCGTACGAAGTACTGCAAACGGGACTGGATATTTGCACCTCCACAATTGTAGACAACTCGCTTGCTCTGTTTACAAACTATTCGTTCAATTCATCCAACGCTTACATTAATAACAGGTGGCGATGGGCTTATGGCATAATATCCAATGCAAATACCATGATCAATAAGGCAGAAGATGCCAGTGTAAACTGGACTAATGCGGACGACAAAGTCTATTTTCAGGCGCACGCCCGCTTCTTTAGGGCGTATGCCTATCGGCAGCTGGTCTACTTGTTTGGCGACGTGCCTTGGGTTACAGTGGTAGAGTCGCAATACCGCAACGACTTTGTGCGCACACCGCGCATGGAGGTGGTGGAGCATATTATTGACGACCTTGAATTTGCCAGTAAGTATTTGCCCGCCGACCTCGCCAAAGTAAAAGACGGGCAGCTTACCAAGTGGACTGCTCTGCACCTCTTGAGCGAAATATGCAACTTCTCGGGCAACTACAAACGTGCAGAAACGGCCGCCTTAGAGGTGATTGATGCTCCCTATTTTAGTTTGATGGAAGCTCGGTTTGGTGCATTTGCTAGCAAACCAGGTGATCCGTTCTCGGATATGTTTAAGGAAGATAATCACAACCGTGCTGGCGGCAACCGCGAGTCTATCTTTGTGGTCCAAAGCGGGTACAGTGTAACTGGTGGAAGCGATGCCAGTACCGACTGGACGCGTCGCGCATGGGTGCCAGCCTATTATAGTATTGGTGGATTCATTATCTCGGATGAGTATGGCGGCCGTGGAGTAGGGCAGATACGCCCGCTGCAATGGTGGTTAGATAGTTACGAGAGCCAAGATATGCGAAACTCAGAATATAATATTCGGCGCGAGTGGTATTATAATGACCCAGCCAGTGCACTGTTTGGAACTAAACACGTAATTACGGAGGATAATACACTTCGTGGGCGTTGTTTCCCTACAACTACCAAGTTTGACTATATGCCTGCAAGTGATCCCACATCTAACGGAAACATGAAAGATAAAACTCGCTTCCGATTGGGCGAAACTTACCTGCTGCTGGCCGAGGCCTACATCAATCAAAATAACATTCCGGATGCTACCAATGCTATAAATATGGTAAGGAATCGTGCGAAAGCTACGCTAGCCGATGAAGCCGAAGTGAATATGGACTATTTGCTGGACGAAAGAGCACGCGAACTATTGGGCGAGGAGATGAGGCGATTTACGCTGATAAGAACAGGTAAATTGCTGGAGAGAACGCGAAAATACAATGAGGTCTCGGGACTGGCAATTAAAGACCATCAGGTGTTGTGGCCTGTTCCACAGGTGGTTATTGACGCTAATTGGGGATTGAAGTGGGATAATAATCCTGGCTGGAACTAAAACTAAAGGGATTCCTCTTCTGCAAAGAGGAGGAATCCCTTTTTTATTGCTATCTTGCCGTTAAATTTAGATTAATCCATTTGTCTACTCTTTTAAAACGGCACGTAATGCGTAAGCTACAAATAACCATCGTCTTTTTCTTATGTCAGCTCCTTTTAAGTCAGTCATTACTGCTGGCTAAGAACGATTATATATTCCGTACGTTCTCTCCTGAGGGCGGTTTCTATTACGATGGGGTGAAGGATATTCTACAAGACAAAGAGGGTTTCATATGGGTGCTGATGGACGAAAATCTATACCGCTTCGATGGGTATAAATATAAGAGCTACTACTCTTATTTTACGAGTTCTAACCACTTCATTCGCTGGACACTGAAAACCCAAACAATTGATAGCAGTGGGAGCTTGTTCATTAATACCAGCAACGGATTGTTTCAATATGATGGGGATAAAGACAGCTTCAAACTGCTTACGCAACACAAAATAGACCAGGTAAAAATAGATGCTCAAGACAGAGTGTGGGTCTATTATCAGGGTGTTTGGAGTATATTAGACCTCGAAACGCTTGAAATATTCACGCCGCTTTATGAGGAAGACTCAGCAAGGGCTTTGCGATCCTTGTTCTGCCTCTATCAAGAAGATTTGTATGTGTTTACATGGTCCCATAAGATGCTGCGGTACAACAACTCCACACGGGAATTTAATTTGTGCTTCCAATTGCCCGTCGGCGACGTTTCGTGCGCACTTATTAATAAAGGTAAGTTGTGGGCCTTGTCTGCTAGCCAAGGCTTGCTAAAGATAGACCTTGCCACTTCGCTTGTTGAAGCCTCTTTTGATATACCTACCACCTTTGGGAGCAAGTCTTTGTTGATGGATAAGAACGACTTAATCTGGCTTGGCACAATCAAAGGATTGTATGTCATTAACCCAACTACAAGGGCATATAGACACTACCTGCACTCCGAAACGGATCCATTTAGTTTGCCCAATAGCTCCATCTGGTCGATAAGAGAAGACAATCGGCAAAACATATGGATAGGAACTTTTGCCGGCGGACTGGCGTACGTTAACTTGGATGAGAAGATGCCATTTAAATCATATCTCCCTCCAGAAAGCGGACTGAGTCATGCGCCAGTAAGTGCTTTTGCAGAGAGTAGCGAGCATATCTGGATATCCACAGAAGGGGGAGGTCTGAACTGCATGGATAAACTGACGGAAGAGTTTACCTACTATACGCACGACCCTCGGAACCTAAACAGCCTATCGTCCAATAACGTTAAATCGCTCACGCTGGATAAGTATAATCGTCTGTGGATATCTACGTTCAACGGCGGCATGGATTGTTTGGATCTAGCAAGTAAAAAATTCAAGAACTACCGCAATAATCCCGAAAATGAAAATAGCCTGTTGTCTAACAGTATTCGTAAGGTTACGCTGGAGGCAGACACTGGTTTGTGGATTGTATACCAACACAATAAGGAGATAATATCGTATTATTCTTTCGAGAAAGAGTCTTTTACCCATTTCGACTTTGGAGAGCAAGGCAATCAGTACTATGTGTTTGATATCCTGCGCGGAGGGAATGATAAGTTGTGGGTGTTAAGTTATCGGAGATTGTATGTGATGGACTTGGCCGATTTATCTGTGCGTAGTGTGCTACCAAACGATTCACTTTATCTCTACGGGCGTTCATTGAGTCAAGATGCCTCGAGCAATATCTGGATTGGAACGACAGGAAATGGACTCATCAAGTACAATCCAGAACTAAAGGAGTATACTTTTGTTAGGGAGACCTTAAACTGGGGCATTAATACAATTTATAGCCTTTCGTACAGCGACGACGGCGACATCTGGATGGGCACCGACAAAGGATTGTATTGTTACAGTACCATGCGTAACGATATGCTAAGATGGGACAAAAAAGAAGGTACCCAGGGGCAGGTATACTACCCCTTGGCCTCCATGAAAGGGAAAGATGGAAAGTTGTACTTTGGCGGAACACAAGGCTTCACCGTAATCAAGCCTGGACAAATAACCCGCAACACACACAAGCCTAAGGTCATTTTTTCCGAATTCTTTATCGACCACAAACCCATGCATCCCCACTACAGCACGGTAGACTCGGAGAGCGCAATAGTCCTGAACCACGATCAAATAAACTTCGGCTTCCAATTCTCGTCCGACAACTACCACATACCCGAAAAGAACCGCTTCAAATACCGCCTCAATGGCTACGACAATCGTTGGTACGAGACCAAGGCTGCCAACCGAACTGCCATGTACTCCAAAATGCCTGCTGGAACTTACTACTTTGAGGTGCTGGCAGCCAATAACGATGGCATCTGGAGCTGCGTGCCCCGGGTGATTAAAGTGGTACGAAAGCCCGCCCCATGGCTTAGCTTCCCGGCATATATTCTCTACTTTCTTATTCTAGCGGGCATCTTTTTTCTTATATACCGCCACTACAAGGATAAAGAAAAGCTGGAGATGCAACTCTATCTCGAAAGTATCGAGAAGGATAAACAGGAGCATATACATCAGGCAAAACTGCGGTTCTTTACCAACATATCGCACGACTTCCGAACACCGCTATCGCTCATTATAGCTGCCTTGGACAAGCTCAGGCGCGACGGACTCAAAGAGTATTACTATCGTATACTCAATGGAAATGCACAACGTTTGCTCAAGCTAGTGAACGAACTCATGGATTTCCGCAGCGTAGAAAATGGTAAGATGAGGCTGGAGCTGCAAGCGATAGCCATCAATAGCTTCATAGAGAAGGTGGCAGCCGATTTCGGCGATTATGCCATGCAACGCCACATTGCCTTCACCGTAAATTGTCAGGACAACCTGCCTAAGGTGGTTTATGCAGACGGTAGCATCCTCGAGAAAGTAGTAATGAATCTGCTCAACAACGCCTTCAAATACACCTCCGAACACGGAACAATTACCATTGAAACGGGTGCGGCAAATAATCTTTTCGTCTCGCAACATACCAGCAACTTCATGGTAGGCGAAAAACCAGATTATACAAGCACTTACTTCGTAAGAATAAGCGATACAGGGGCGGGCATAGCCCACGAAGCCATAGGCAGTGTGTTCGATAGGTTCTACAAAGCCGACACCGAAAATGCGCATGCGCACTTGGGAACGGGCATTGGCTTGGCACTGGTAAAAAGCCTTGTGTTGCTGCATAAAGGGAGTATAGCTATTTACAGCGAAGTAAACAAGGGCACGGATATCATCGTCTACTTACCGCTGGATCGTACGCTATTCGACGAAGCAGACTTTATTGCCAAAGAAGAGACGGAGATGCAGCAACAATTAAACATGCAAGCCACTGGCACGCAGGCATCTAAACTAGAGGGGCTCGAAGAAAACATTACAGCAGGAAGCACAAAGCGGGTGCTCATTGCCGAGGACAACCACGACCTGAGGGCCTTGATAGCTGAGTCGCTGTCGGACGAGTTCGAAATAGTTCAGGCGGCCGACGGCAACGAGGCTACTGCCATCATTGACAAGATGGACATCGACCTCATTATTAGTGACATTATGATGCCGCACAAAGACGGCTTAGTACTATGCAATGAGGTGAAAGTAGACAGAAACACCTCGCACATACCCTTTGTGTTGCTCACGGCTAAAGTTGGTGTCGAAAGCAAAATAGAAGGAGTAGGCTCTGGAGCTGATATGTACTTCGAGAAGCCCATAGACCTCAACTACCTCAAACTGTCCATACAAAACATCTTCAAACACCAGCAGCAAATAAAAGACTATTATGCCAAAAACTTTTATGCAGATAGCAGCGAGTTGGCCTCTAATGAACAAGACAGTAAGTTTCTCCGACAGCTGGTTGAGTGCATTGAAGAGAACCTCGACCAGTCCGAGATGGATGTCAACCTCATTGCCCGTCGCTTATGTATGAGTAAAAGTAAGCTTTACTCCAAAATGAAAAGCCTCACTGGAAAGTCTATTGTAGAATTTGTGCTCAACTACCGCTTGCGCAAAGCGGCCAAATTTATTATTGAACAAGATAGCACAATGCGAGAGGTGATGGTGCAGGTAGGTATTGAGAGCCAGCCTTATTTTACCACAGCTTTTAAGAAAATGTTCGGACAAACGCCCACCGCCTTTGCTGGGCAATATAAAAAAAGGAAATAAGATAAAATAAATAACGATAAGAGTAAAATTACCGAAGGTAGAATGCGTAATTTTGCTGCCGATAAATAAGCCAAGTTGATATGAAATTACTAATATGCGTACTCACTTTTATATTGTTTTCTCTTTTACCCCTCAGTGTCTCCAGCGCCTCAGCCCACAGGTATTTTATGCAGCCTAAAGATCTTACCTGCCCGATGAAGCGGGTAGCCCATTGGCAAATGGAGCATTTCACCTACAGAACAGAAGGCAATCTGCACGACTATGGTCTAGGCGCATGGACAAATAGCGTACTCTACCTAGGCATGCTGGAGTGGGCCGAGATAGCAGACGAGCCTGAACCATATCTCACTTGGTTGATGAACCTAGGCGAAGAAACCGAGTGGCGCATCCCCGCCAACTTTGCCAACAGTCCCCGCTATTCCTATTACCATGCCGACGAGCTATGCGTCGGGCAGTTCTACTTGGAGATGTCTACTATATATAAGGACAGCAACATGCGCAGTGCCGCACAGCAAAGGGTCGATTGGATTATGGAAAACCCTGCCGACAGCAGCATGCACCACCGCAACAAACAGTCGTGGACCTGGTGCGATGCCCTCTTTATGGCGCCACCCCTCTATGCACACCTTGGGCAACTCACTGGAAACCCTGCCTACCTGGTATATATGCACCAAAACTTCCTGCGCACATATGTCCACCTTTACGACAGGGACGATCATCTCTTTTTCCGCGACGACAGCTACCTAGACAAGCGTGAGGTCAACGGCGAGAAGGTATTCTGGGGTCGGGGCAATGCTTGGGCCTTGGCCGGCATCGCTAATATTCTAAAACGCCTGCCGCCCGAATCGGATATTAGACCCTTCTACGAGAAGCTTTTCGTAGAACTCGCCACCCGCTTGTCTCAATTGCAAAGCAATGACGGGTTCTGGCACGCCAGCTTGCTAGACCCCGACAGCTACCCTTCGCCAGAGACAAGCGCCACAGCCCTGATAACCTATGGACTGGCCTACGGAATCAACAACAACCTGCTGAATGCCTCTACCTACCGCCCTGTAGTGCAAAAAGCGTGGGAAGCCATGGTCTCCGCAATAGACGAGGACGGAAAGATAGGCTGGGTGCAACCCATCGGTGCCGATCCCAAGAAGGTAAGCAGAGACATGACAGCCGTATACGGTGCGGGAGCGTTTTTGTTGGCGGGCGCAGAAATATTGAAACTAACTAAGCCATAAAAAATATGAATAAAAGTAGGATAAAAAGAGTGCTCACCGCTGTTGTGATAATTGCACTGCTCTGCCCCTTTGCCATGGCTAGGGAGGTAACGACATTTAACGACGGATGGAGCTTCAAGAAAGGCCCCTTCGCGCAAGACCCTACCTTGTTTGCCGCAAGCTTTGGCGATAAGTGGCAAGAGGTGAGTATCCCCCACACGTGGAATGCCACCGATATGCAGAACGATAAGGATAACTTTTACGCGGGCGAGGCGTACTACAAAAAAACGTATATGCCCGATGCTTCGCTGAAAGGTCAGCGAGTGTTTTTGCGCTTCGAGGGCGTGGCATCCGTAGCCGAGGTGTACGTAAATAGCGTATATGCTGGCAACCACAAAGGTGCCTATTCGGCATTCGTTATAGAGATAAGCAAGTTGCTTAAGTACGGCGAGCCTAACGAGATATTGGTTAAAGCCGACAATTCCTCCCGACCAGACGTGATACCCATAAACCACAGACTCTTTGGGGTGTATGGCGGCATGTATCGCCCAGTAGAATTGATAGTCACAAACAACATACATATAGCAGTAAGCGATTTCGCCTCCCCAGGCATGTACGTCAGTCAGAAAAGAGTAAGCCACAAGCAGGCCGATGTGCATCTAAACATCAAACTGGAGAACAAGAATAAAACGGCGGCTGACGTGCAGCTCGTAACCACGATTTATGAAACGGATGGTCGCACGAAAGCTCGGAAAGAGAACACCGTAACCGTGTTGCCTCAGGGGCGTAAGTTTTTCGGACAGGAGTTCGTGATTAAGAACCCGCACTTGTGGCAGGGACTTGAGGATCCTTACTTATATAAGGTAGTAACACAGGTGGTGGTGGCTGGCAAGGTGATTGATGAGGTGGTGCAGCCACTCGGCCTCCGCCATTTCGAGCTTAAGGCTGCCGATGGCATGTATCTCAATGGAAAGAAGGTGCCGATGTATGGCACCTGCCGCCACCAAGATTGGTGGCAGCTGGGCAGTGCGTTAAGCAATAAGGATCACGAAACAGACTTGAATATGATAAAGGAGATGGGGGCAACCACCATCCGTTTTGCGCATTATCAGCAGGCTGAATATATATATGCCAAGTGCGATAGCATCGGGTTCATGGTGTGGGCAGAGATTCCTTTTGTGAATAGGGTAAGTACATGGGAGGGAGAGAATGCCAAGCAGCAGCTGGTAGAATTGATTCGGCAGAATTACAACCACCCGTCAATTTATATCTGGGGCTTGCACAACGAGGTATATACGCCTTATGGATACACAGTGGCGCTAACGGAGGAATTGAATGACATAGCCAAGTCGGAAGATCCAGATCGGTATACGGTGTCGGTGAACGGGCACTCGCAGGTAGACCAAGCATCGAATCTCAACGCGGATATTCAGGGAATTAACCACTACTTTGGCTGGTATGGCGGGAAGATAGGTGATGTAGAGAAATGGGTAAGTGGGATGGAGAAGAACTTCCCAGAGCATAAAGTTATCTTTTCGGAGTATGGTGCTGAGGCGAATATCAACCAACAGGAGGAGAATGTTGGGGAGGTGGGTCGATACTTCTCACAGTTTTATCCGGAGACATTTTCTACTAGGTTTCATGAAACTCAGTGGAGTGTGATTGCAAAGCATCCCTACCTGATGGCCTCGTATATATGGAACACCTTCGATTTTGCTACGCCTGCCACTACGCAGGGGGGCGTGGAGGCGCGTAACATGAAGGGGCTGGTTACCTTTGACCGAAAGACGAGGAAGGATCCGTTTTACTGGTACAAGGCCAATTGGAGCAAGGATCCGGTGCTGCATATCACGCAGCGAAGGGCTACAGAAAGGGAGAATGAGGTGACGGATGTTGCCGTTTATTCCAATGCTGGTGCCCCGCAATTGTTTGTTAATGGGGTAGAAATGAAAAGCATATCGACGGGGATGACCGCCGTTCACTATATTTTTAGTAATATTGAGCTCAATGTGGGAGAGAATGTGATTGAAGCCCAAGTGAGCAGAGACGGGAAGGTACTCAAAGATAAAATAGTATGGAATTATTCGCCCGATAATAAGGCTCGAAACGCCTTGGCATCACCAAAGGAAAAAACAAAAGAGCACATCGGACTATAACAAATAACTACATGATGAAAAGAGTTTTTATTCGTACTCATAGTACTGTGCGGAATGTTGCAATCCAAAATGAAGCTTGCTAATGAAATAATGAAATCAGGCACATTCATTCGCTACTCCTTCTTCTTGATATATTCGGTGGGGCTCATTCCTATTTCTTTTTTGAACATGGTACTAAAGTATCGGGGGTCGCTGAAGCCTAGTTCGTATGCCACGTTTGAGACATTCATTTTTCTTTCCGTAAGGAGTTTGCATGCAATTTTGAACTTTAGGTTGCGTATAAATTCGTTGGGCGACATGTTGGTAAGGAATTTTATTTTTCGGTACATTGTAGACTGACTCATATTCATTTCCTGACAAAAAGCGTCTGTACTAAAGTTAGGCTTACCTACATTTTCTTCTACAATTTTTGCCGCTTTGCTTAGAAACTCCTCGTCAATACTGGTGTATGAGATATTTGAAAGTAGCACATCGCTTCTTTGCTTGAATACTTCGGCGGCTTTCCGTCTATTCTTAACAAGGCTTTTAATATTGGCTATAAGCGATTTAATATCAAAAGGTTTGTTGAGGTATACATCAGCTCCAGCCTCGAAGCCCTGCAGTTTTGTGGCATCGTCTTTCTTTGCTGTAAGCAATATGATGGGTATGTGCGACCATAGGATCCCTGTTTTCATTGTTTTGCATAGCTCGAGTCCATCCATCTCCGGCATCACTAGGTCGCTGACCATAATATCGATGGCATATTTTTCGAGCATCTCTAAGGCTATTTTGCCATTATTTGCTGAGTAGACCTTGAAATATCTGCTCAAGGTTTTGTTCATTACCGAGAGAAGGTCAGGATTGTCTTCTACGATTAATACGAGAATATCATTGTTGACATACTCACTTTCTTGTTCCTCAGAATGATTTGCAGGCTTTGTATTTTCGATTTCCTCAAGCCCCTGTTCGTCAATCTCTTCTCTTGCGTATGCTTCCTTATCTATGGGCAAGGAGACTGTAAATTCCGTACCCTTGCCTACTTCGCTTTTTACCCATATGCTGCCATGGTGTAGTTTTGTCAGATCTCTGGTCAGCGACAATCCTATGCCGGTGCCCGTTGTTTTGAAACGTCGGTAATTGCCTTCGTAAAACCGTTTGAATAGGTCAGGGATGGCTTCACTGTCAATGCCCTCTCCGCTGTCCTTGACTTTGATAAGGGCAGAGTTTATGCCTTCTACACTTATTATTTCTACGGATACTTCCACGCTTCCACCTTCAGTATTGTATTTGAAGGCATTGGAAAGGAGGTTGAACATAATTTTGTCGACCTTGTCAGGATCGAAATACGCAAGGATGGAACTTTCTGGAGAATAAAAGTTTAGTACAATATTTTTTCCTTTTACCAGGGGCGCGAAATTGACATCACATATTTCTTTAATAAAACTCAGCAAATCGTCGGGTAAGACTTTCAGTTTGAGGTTGCCACTTTCGGCCTTTCTAAATTCGAGTACTTGTTGTAGCAATCGCATCAAGCGGTTTAGGTTTAGGCGCATGGTGCTTAAAATTTCTTTGTCGTTGGGATAAAGCAGTGCCAGGTCGTCGATGGAGCAGGACAAAACGGTGATGGGGGTGAAAAGTTCGTGCGAGATATTGGTAAAGAATTGTAATTTTGCTTGGTTCACCTCTTCCGAATTGACTCGCTCCATTTGTTCGATCATAAGTTCTCTTTTGAGCCTCTGGCGAATGATAAAAAAACGGAGTCCCGCCCAAAGAAGCAAACAAAGAAGAAGTCCATAGGCAGTGTATGCCCACGAGCTTTCCCAAGGAGCTGGTAGGCGTACAATCTTTAAGCTTGTCGTATTTTCACTCCAGAAGCCATTCTCATTGTAGGCTTTGACCACAAATTTATATTTTCCCTTACTTAGATTGTTGTAAACGGCATATCTTTTGTCGGCATCTGTATATACCCAGTCTTGATCTATGCCTTCCAATTTGTAGGCATATTTGTTAGACAGTGGATTTTCAAATGTAAGGGAAGCAAATTCAATTCTCAGATTATTGTCGAGATAATTGAGTTCCAATTTCTTCAAATACGAAGGTATTATGTTTGTAGTCTCGGTATTTGACACAATGATATTTGTAATGATTGGGGCAGGAGAGAACTTGTTTTCACTAAACTCACTGGGCGAAAACCATACAAGACCATTGTTGCCACCAAAGAATATTTCATTTTTCTTATTTTTTATAGAGGCGTTAATATTGAAAACGGAAAGGTTTAGTCCGTCCTTGGAAGCGTGTCTTTTTACCTGACGTTCCAAAGGCAATCCTGCATTGTAGCACACCAATCCTTTGCCTGTAGCAATCCACAAATTGCCTTCGCTGTCTTCTTCGATGCTAGAAATAGCATACTCGGGCATCAGGTGCATGTTTGAGATAAGTGTAAATTTGTTTTCTGTAGCATCATACCAATTGAGTTCTCCGGCTTGTGTACCTACCCATATTTTCCCTCTATGATCTTGAAAAATACAGGTAATATCGTTGTTGCTTATCTTGTTATTTTCGGTACTATATTTTTGAATATCTTTGACAAGGGAAGACGACTCAAAGGCAACTTTAAATAGGCCAGACTGTAAGGTGCCTATCCATAAGTTATTGGACTTATCCACCAGTAGTGTTCTTATATTGTTGTTGGATATTACCTTATCTATTTCACTGTTTGTAAGCGCCTTTAGTTGTGCGATAGAGTTGGGAGCAATCACATTAAGTCCTGCAATGGTTCCTACCCATATATTGCCAAACTTATCCTCTGCGAGTTTATGGATGTTTTGGGATTTTGTTTGTTCAACTTTTCTTGAAGATATCATCTTATCGTTTTTCATTTCCACCACATAGACACCTCCATATCTTGTTCCCAGCCAAATTTGCTCTTTTTGGCTATGCTTTCTTATGTCTATAATGGCATTTATTTCATCAGTGATATTTTTTAGCTCGGGGTAGTCGGAGTGTTTCGTTAGTTTATTGTTGGTCCTATCAAAGAAGTATAATCCCAGGCTTCTTATTCCTAGCCATAGTATTTCTTTTTGATCCTGATAAATTGAGAGAATACTTGGCGTTTCTCCTTTGTCTTTTATTTGTGGAAAATAATATTGCGAGAACTTATTTTTGTTGAGGTTGGTATAACTTAGGCCACTTCCCAGAGTAGCAAACCAAAGCATGCCCGTTCTATCTTTTAGCATGGCAGGAATTTCTTCAGCATGAATATTCTCCGTATTTTGTTGGTTATACACTTTAAAAGATAGGGGATTTTCAGTATCGGTGAGCACATTGATTCCATTGGAAGTTGCTGCCCAAATATATCCGTTGATGTCGTCTTGCAAAATACCATATATAATGGGCGACGAAATGCTACCGATTTCTTTTGACGAAGCGTAAATGGTTTCAGAAACATTGGTGCTTAAAGGATTTTTCAGGCGGTGCAATCCATCTTCGTCCCAGGTAGAAAACCAGATATTCTTTTTGCTGTCTTCGAGAAAACAAGTAATGGACATCTTTTTTCCTTTAATGATTTGTGGAAACAGGCTGAGTTCGTTGTTAACAATATTCAGGGCGCAAAATCCAGTATGCCACATGCCTATCCAAAGCATCTCTTGGCTATCAATGTAGAGACTCTGGATGTAATTGCCAGGGATTTTTTGCCCCTTGTTGTCTTCGGTAATAATTATGAAGCTATCTTGTTGAGCATCCAATTTATGTACACCTTTGTCGCTGGCCAAGAAAACAATATTTCCGTTGGAAATGGCAATAGAATTGATAATTCCACACTTAAGTTGTTCCAAGTTGTATTGCTTAATCGCTCCTGTTTTTAGATCAAAGACATTCAGTCCCGAACTGGTGCCTATCCATAGTTTTTCATTATTGTCTTTTGCCAAGCATCTGATAGAGTTTCCCGTAAAAAAATGTGGATTTTTGAAGTTTGATTTGTAGGTTTTAAATTCGTAACCATCATATCTACAGAGTCCATTGTTGGTTCCCATCCAAATGAAGCCTTGCTTGTCTTGTATCATACACGTGACCTCATTGGAGTTCAAGCCATCTTGAGTTCCTAATGACAAGAAGTATGGTTTGTGCTTATTCTCTTGGGCGATTGTTGCGACCAAACAAGTCAAAAGAAAAACTAAAGAAATTACTTTTTTATGCATACATACTATCCTTAGATATCCCAAGCATTAGGATCGTCAAATTGCTTGGCCGCTTGGCCGGTAAAACGGCTGGACTCATTGGTGAACAGATTAAAAACTGTGCTCGATTGGCTCTTTCTATACATGAGGTGGTGTGTATTATTTAATGGCATAAAGATACGTAAAATAACCCAAAATAACCTAAAAATAGAACTAATTCAATGGATATTAATCAATTAATTTCACTTCGGATTCAGTCTTGCAAATTAACTTAAGTTTAGATGCATAATTAGCTGCTAAACGGTATATATTGATGCTGCATGCCAAAGTATGGGAAGGAAGTCAATAATTGCGGAGCTTTAGCTTCTGAATTGTACTGTAACTGCCCCTATTCCTCTAAAACATGTTATTAAACATATTTTAATGCTTATTGTGACTAAAAAACACCCCTCTTTTGCCTGAAATTAACATACTGAAAGGAAGTTACTCTCTCTACCTTTGTATTCAAGATATGGCAACATATCGGCGCAATGAAATAACATCTTATTATTATTATTAACAAAGTAATTAAATTATTATGAAACTATTTTTTACAACAGTATTATTGGCATCTAGTTTTGCCTTTGCAGCTAATGCTCAAATGCTGGCAAGTTTTGAAGATGAAGCTGCAGACCAATTGATTTTAAATGTGGATTTTTGGTATGATGATGGTCCGTTTATTGAGGGTGGCAAGCCAGCAATTATGTCTAATCCTTCAAAAAGCGGATTGAATACCTCCGATAAATGTATTGGCGCAATCAATGTAGCCGATGCTGACTGGTGGGGCAATTTCATGGGGATGAAACTTAAGAGTCCTATTATTATTACAGAAGACAATCGCTATGTAAAATTTTTGGCTTACCGCTCCATACAGCCCAAGGCTTTCCGCCTAGGAGTGGGAGGTTCTGGAGAGGTAGATAAAGCCCGTGAAAATTCTATTTATGAAAACAAGTTGGCAAAAGACGGAGAGTGGGTAGGCGTGGTTGCCGATCTGGGACTCAAATATATGGGGAAGGAAATTGAATACTTTTCCATTATCTTGAGTTGCAATTGGGACGATCCAAGAGAAGGATGGGGAGTTGCCAGTTATTATTTCGATAATTTTGAATTTTCTGACAAGCCACTTCCCCCAGGAGTAGAAGCGGTAGATGGCACTGGCTTGGAGATTGGTTTTGAAAGCCAAGCCCAAATGGACCAGTGGGTAAGCAGTATCGATCTGCTTAATGAAAATAATACAGCAGAGATTATTGACAACCCTTTTGCAACAAGTGAAATAAATGCCGATGGAAAGGTCGTTAAATTCAATAAATCGGAAGAAGCTTCTTGGTGGCAGGGTTACCGCATGGATTTTCAGGGAACTATGAAAGTCGGAGAGGATATGCCCAGCTTTGTACACATGATGGTAAATATTCCTGCTGATGCATTTACCGACGATATGATAAGCCTAGATGTTCAACTATGCGCAAAAGACCACATGGGCAATGAAAACATTGAAGTCTTCACAATATGGGACAACGAGGTAGATATTTGGACAGATTTGGTGATGGAGTTAAACAAAATTACTTACCTCAAAGAACTGACTGTTCGTTTTGATATTAGAAAAGATGATGACGATGAATATATCAACTCTCCAGCCAATATATTTTATCTTGATGCAATTGCATTTGACAAGAATGGAGAACAAAGAACGAAAATCACTACGGGAATCCTTAACAATAGCAAACAGACTGATTTTGCGCGTGTTACTGGACTTGAAAATGGATTTCAAGTGCAGGCCGAAAATGCTCTTAAAGTTCAGTTGTTTAACACCGTAGGAACTCAGATGCTTACTCAAAACCTATCGGCGGGATCAAACTTTGTGCCTGTACAAAAAGGACTATACATCCTGCGCCTACAAGACAGTAAGGGAAATAGTGCCTCGCATAAGGTATTGGTAAAATAATTTGTCAATGAAAGGAGGTGCTTGAAACCCCTCCTTTCATTCTATACTTTAAAATATTTTGGAAAATGATTAGAATTAAAAAAATAACAAGCCTTCTAATAATTCTTTGTGTGGGTTTATTTGTTGCTTGTAGCAGCAATGATGAAGACAAGGTAGAGGATAGGCTTGTAGGCACCTGGGAAATACAATCTTTGCTGACAAACGAAGAAAATAGCCCCATTTCATCGGTAGATGACCTTATCCAGTTTCAGGCCATCAAAATCTACCAAAGCTATAAAACGGCAGAAACGAAGAAACAAAGAGGAGGTTGGAGCTACACTGGCAATATGCTCAATATTTCATTAGACCTTCCTGCTGCCTACTACCTGCTCAAAGTCGATGCCAATGAATTGACATTAAAGCGATTGGATTTTAAAGCGGACGGTTCTTTGCAAAGCCAAATTCGCCAATACAAACGGGTAGAAGACAGTAGAATAAAATAAAAATGCACTTATGAAACAAAAAATAATCTTAAGAATCCTTCCCCTTCTATTTTGCCTGTTTTCTCTTTCTTCCTGCCAAAAGGATGAGGATAAAAAAGAAGATTTATTGCCTGGTCTTTGGATTCAACAATCAATAACAGAAGATGGGGAGAGTATGCTTCTTGCGGACGACGAAAAAGACCTCAGCCTTTTGATCGAAGCCAATGGTGTATATCGAACTTATGCCAAAAATGGCTTGAAAGAAAAAAACCATTTTGGAGCTTGGAGCGTCACAAACGACGAGTGGCTCGAACTCTTGGGCGATACCTGGCGCTTGCATACCAACGCAATTGCACTTCCTGCTGCCAATCAGTGGGCTTTCAATCATGTGCCCAATCGTTTTACCATTCTTTCTGTCAATGCCAATGAATTGCAAATAAGGATAAAAACTTCGGTAGGTGAAAGAAGGTATTTTGCCTTTTTTGTCGAAAAACCCCGACCCGTAGTGACAACTCAAAATGTAGAACAATTGGTCGAGGATTTCCAGACCTTTAAGACTTATATTTTTACCTTTAAGAAAGGATAAACCTCTAAATAAATATGTATATGAAACAAAATATAGCACGCTTAATAATCTTTACTATCGCTTTTTCCTTGACTCCCCTCACACTAGCAGCTCAAGACGCCGAAACCGTCAGAGGTTTGCTTGTTGATGCCAATACTAAAGAAACATTGGTTGGCGTTAGTGTTATGCTGCTTGGATCGCAACAAGGAACAGTTAGTGATTTTGATGGAGCTTTTGAAATAAGAGTGCCTTCTTTGAAGAGTGCCAAGCTAAAGTTTACCTACATTGGCTATTCGGCAATAGAAATCCCTCTCGAAGGACGCAATTATTTGAGGGTAGAATTGAAAGAGAATACCCAACTCATAGACGAAATTGTGGTGATAGGGTATGGAAAACAAAAGAAAGAATCGGTTATTGGATCTATTTCTTCTATTGATAATAAGACCTTGGTTTCCTTGCCCGTTTCCAATATATCGCAAGCCTTGGCCGGAAAATTGCCTGGAGTGCAAGTCGTTCAGCCCTCAGGAGAGGTTGGAAAAGATGAGGCAAATATTTATATTAGGGGTATGGCAACTTATGGAGATGCAAAGCCCCTATACATCGTTGATGGAATCGTTAGGGAAAGTTTTTCCCAGATTGATCCAAACGAGATTCAGTCGTTCAATGTATTAAAAGATGCTTCTGCAACAGCAGTTTATGGAGTAAAAGGGGCCAATGGCGTTATTATCATCACCACACGAAGGGGAGCTACTGGAAAACCACAAGTGGCATTTTCTGCACAAAGCGCAATCACTCAACCCACACGCATTCCAAATCCTTTGGGATCCTACCAGGCTGCGGCACTAAAAAACCTTCACAAAATGGGGGGACTTCAAAATGATGATTATACAGCACTCGATATTCTCAAATACCGAACAGGTGCTTCTCCTTATACGCACCCCGATGTACGCTGGGTAGACGAGGCAATAAAAGACAATTCGACGATGCAGCAATACAATGTAAACGTGTCGGGAGGTACTGAGTTTGTTAAATACTTTATCTCAGGAGGATATTTCACCCAAGATGGATTTTATAATCACGACGACAATACGCGTTTTTCTCGTTACAACTTTCGATCCAACCTCGACTTTAATATATCCAAGCAATTCACTGCCGCATTCAACTTGGGCTCACGAATAGAAAAAAGAACCTACCCTGGAAGAGCTTGGTATGGCAGTTGGGATATTTATCGTGGCGCTTTTGCTACTAGTGGACGCGACAAGCCTGTTTACAACCCCGACGGATCTTTGGGAGGCTCAGACTCTCAGCCCGACAACCTTATTGGACTACTTGATCAGAGCGGAATATACAAAAATACCACCTCGGTAGTAGAGATGAGTTTGAATACCAAATATAAAATGGATTTCATTACCAAAGGGCTTGCTGCTCGTGGGCAAGTTGCCTTCGACAATAGTGGGTCAAATGGTGCTTTATGGCAACAAAGTTTTGCGGTCTATGACTACGATTTGTCGAAAGATTCTTACAAACGTATAGGAGAGGATTCGTATCTAAATTATTCTTGGGCAGACAATAGTTTCAATCAAAAATTGTATCTGGAATTAGGCCTTGAATACGAAGCTAGCTTTGGCAAACATAGCGTAACGGGTCTTTTTCTTGCCAATAGAAACAACAGAATTATTAAAACTTATGTCGCTTATGCCGATCAAGGATTGGTAGGACGTGCCACCTACGACTATGACAAACGCTATTTCCTCGAAATCAACGTGGGCTATAATGGATCCGAAAATTTTGCCAAAGGCAATAGATATGGATTCTTTCCTGCATTTGCTGGAGGATGGATGATTTCCAATGAAAGCTTTATTAAGGATTCGCCCATAGCAGAAGTGCTCAGTATATTTAAAGTACGTGGATCTTTGGGATGGGTAGGAAACGACAGGGTAGGAGGCGATATTGCTAGCAACGACTACCAATCGAAGCGCTTTATTTACATTCAGTCCTATGCCAATCAAGGAGGAGCTTCCTTTGGCTCGGGAGATTCGTGGAATGCAGGTATCCGCCAAGGAAGGATTGCCAATTTGAATGTTACTTGGGAAAGAGCTCGCAAGGCAAATATTGGCTTTGAAACAAGTTTCTGGAACGACCTAATTGGCCTTAATGTAGATGTTTTTCAAGAGCGACGTGTAGATATTCTGACAGATATTGGCTCCATCACACCCAGTCATGTAGGGGCTAGTTTCATGGCTGCCAATGTGGGAGTTGTCGAAAACAAGGGCTTTGAAATAGACCTTAGCCACAGAAATAAAATTGGCAGAAACTTCAGCTATTCCTTGAAAGGCAACTTCTCTTTCGCGCGCAACAAGGTAATTCAAAAAGCCGACCCGCAAGGCATGCTTCCCTATCAAAAAGAAGAGGGCTATTCAATTGGTGTGCCCAAGCATTACAAGCAAATAGGTATTTTTCAAGATTACAATGATATTTTTAATAGTCCCAATCAGATGACTATTGCTGGAAATATGGTCGTAGCTCCTGGCGATTTGAAATATTTGGATTTCAATGGCGATGGCTTTATCGATTCCAGAGATGCTTTCAGACAGGGCTATGGCGAAGTGCCAGAAATTCAATACGGAATCACCACTGGAGCGGCTTACAAAGGACTTGATTTCTCCATCTTATTTCAAGGTTCGGGGCGTGCCCAATTTCCCAAAAACTGGGAAAGTATGTGGCATTTTTCAAACAACGACAATGTTTTTCAAAAACATTGGAGCTACTGGTCGCCAGAAATTAGTGGACAAGAGGAGTATCTGCGCATATATGGAGCGTATCAAAACAATGAGCCTTCGCCTGATAGATCTTCCTACAGCGATGGAAGTGGTGACTATGTGCGCCTAAAAACATTGGAACTAGGATATACCCTACCCACAAAAATTACCTCCAAGCTAAATATGTCTGGTGTTAGGATCTATTTCTCGGGCAATAACCTTGCCTTGTGGGCAAAAGAACCATACCTCGATCCAGACAACAGAGACCAACGAGCTGGTGTGATGCCTCAAACAAGGGCATTTAACTTTGGACTAAATGTTAATTTTTAATCTCACACGCAAATGTCAACACCTAATAAAAATTATGACGTATGAAACGGATATATCAAAAAACGCATCAAAAAACGCATCAAAAAATAACTAAACAATTGCACAAAAAAATAACTAAACAATTGGCCCTTTGTCTGCTATCTCTCTCCTTGTCGCTCACTGCCTGCGATGATTTTTTAGATAAGGCACCAAGTTCAAACCTTGATGAGAAGACCGTATTTGGCGTATTTGCGAATGCTCAAGGCTATCACAATGATATTTACGCCCACCTCCAACAGCGATTCAATGCTGTGGGGAATTTTCAACCCGTGCCTATGGCTTCGGCGTCTGATGAGGCCGATGCGCAACAAGGATATCATGGCACGCAAAGTCTAAATGTAGGCAACTATGAGGGAACCGACGACAATTTGTACAACTACTACGAAGGTATCAGAAAGGCGAATACCTTCATCACCAAGGAAGCCATTGTTCCTTTCCCTTCCGATGTAAAGAAAAACCAAATGATGGGAGAGGTGTATTTTCTTAGGGCTTTCTATTTCAATGAGGTAGTAAAACGTTTTGGAGGAATGCCCATTATGACTGAAAACAACATACTTTTTCCAAACGACAACTTAAACTTAAGCCGCAACTCGTATAAAGAATGTGTCGATTTTATGCTGCAAGATTTGGAAAAAGCCATTGCTATACTGCCCACAACACTCAGCGAAAACGAATACGGCAGAGCTACAAAAGGTGCTGCCATGGCTCTAAAAGCTAGAGTGCTACTTTTTGCTGCGAGTCCGCAATGGCAAAAAGAAATGAGCGAAAACTTATGGGCAAAAGCTGCCGATGCTTCCAAGGCTCTCATTGA
Source organism: Bacteroidales bacterium (assembly GCA_003851245.1). Taxonomy (GTDB): domain Bacteria; phylum Bacteroidota; class Bacteroidia; order Bacteroidales; family Azobacteroidaceae; genus BHEP01. The sequence goes on from BHEP01000002.1 coordinate 31,655, forward strand.
GCTCACTGACAATGGGAGCAAGGTTTACGAACTTTATTCTACGGGAAAGGGTGCCGACGATTATGAAAGACTCTTCTTTCTACGCCGTGAAGCAGGAAATAAAGAGATCATTTTCTACAAGCACGAAAATCCTGTCGGCTTTACCGACAATCAAATAAGCGTATGGGCTCCTAAGGGAGGAAACCTTGGCGGTGCTGGTGCTGTATGTCCTACACAAAATTTCGTTGACCTTTTTGAAATGAGCAATGGCAAAATGATTCACCAAGAGGGTTCGGGATACGATGAGCAGAATCCTTATGCCAATAGAGACCCCCGTTTTTATAAAACCGTTTTGCACAATGAAATGCTCTGGCAAGACGAAACAATGGAGCTTTTCTTCAACGATTCTGAAGAGGCAAGCGGAGCCCACCGAAAGAATAAAAAAGACTATACACGCACGGGCTACTATGTGAGGAAGTTTTTGCCCGAAGGAGTGAGAAATCTTACGCCCAACAAAGAAAGTCACAACTGGATTTATTTTCGTTTGGCGGAGATGTACCTCAACTATGCCGAGGCAAGCAACGAAATGGATGGGCCTACAACTTCCGTTTACGAAGCCATCAATTTGGTGCGCAATCGTTCGGGGCATATAGAACTGCCCTCAGGACTCAGCCAAGAAGAAATGAGAAAACTCATTTTTAATGAACGCGCCGTAGAGCTTTCTTTCGAAGAGCACCGATGGTGGGATGCTCGACGCTGGGGAAAGGCTGTCGAATGGTTTGGTGGACCAATGTATGAAATGGAAATCAGAAAACAAGGAAATGGCTTTTCGTATACGCCAAAACTTTTTTACAACAGAGTATACCGCTCATACATGGATTTATATCCTATTTCAAGAAGTGAACTGAATAAAAATATCTTGTATAAACAAAACCCAGGATGGTAAGAGGGAATTATATATCGTAGCCCCCTTTTTTAGAAATAATGAAATGATATAAATTATAAAACGAATATCAAATGTTGAAATATATAAATAGTATAAAATTTTATTCCTTGCTTGTCTTACTAGCTATGAATTGTCACCTGAGGGCGCAAGAAGATATTAAAAGCGATATAGATGCTGATGAAAAAATAAAGCCATTGGAAGAAAAAATATACCAGGTGGCTTATGGCACGCGAACAAAGACCATGCTTACTGGCGCAATTTCTGTCGTATCGGGCGACGAGCTTGCAAAGAGCCCTGTAACTAACCTCAGCGATGCTATTGCTGGCCGGGTCAATGGACTCACTTCCCTAAAATACACGGGCAATGAGCCAGGATGGACCAATTCCTCTTTTTATATACGAGGTTTGGGATCCTTCGGAAACGGATTGTCGCCGCTCGTCATTGTAGACAATATAGAAAGAAGCTTTCTCAGATTAGACCCCGAGGAAATAGAGTCGTTTGTAGTACTTAAAGATGCTGCGGCAACTGCCAATTTTGGAATGAGAGCCGCCAATGGAGCCATTAGCATCACTACCAAAAGAGGATTTGTAGGGAAACCCGAAATTAGCTTCAAAACGCAATTCGGATTGCAAGAACCTACCCGCTTGCCCAAGTATTTAGGATCTGCCGAATACGTAAGGTATAGAAATATTGCCCTCCAAAACGATGGACTGCCTATCCCTTCCGATCCACGCTACAATCCCGACATGTACAATGGAACACAAGACCCATACATTTATGCCAATACCGATTGGTATGGCGAGATGCTAAAAAATAATGCACCCCAGCAGATGCAAAGATTGAGTGTCAGGGGAGGAACCGATGCTGTTAAATATTATGTGTTGTTGGGCTATACCAACCAAAAAGGCCTGTACAACCACACCCAAGAGAACTCGGCATACAATACCAATCTCGATTTTTCTCGCTACAACATACGTTCCAATATCGATGTAGCTCTTTCGCAATACCTCTCCGTAGGTTTGGATTTGGCAGGACGTATGGAGACAAAGAGAGCTCCAGGATCCTCTGCATCGAGTATTTTTAACTCTTTGTCGAAATACGCACCAACACTTCCCATCAAAAATGAAGACGCTTCTGTTGCAGGAAGTTCTATTTACAGAGACAATCCCTACGGCTTGATTGCAAAGAGTGGGTTCAGCGATTATTACGACCGCTATTTGCAAGGAAATATTACAGCCAATCAAGAACTCGATTTTTGGATTAAAGGACTATCAGCCAATGCTATATTTGGTTTCGACTCCTACAAAACTTATGCCAGAGGCAAGACCCAACAATTTGCTGTTTACCAACGCAATTTAGATAATACGTATGCCAAATTTGGCGAAAACTCAGAACTCGATCTAGGTTTTCAGCAGTGGGATGACAGCTACAGCCTAATGTCTACTTTTATTGGAGGGCTTGCCTATGCCAATGAGTTTGATGTGCTGCACACGCTTGGAGCAGATATTAAATTTATGCGCTCCAACACATCCGTTCCCTTGAACAATCCAGATTATAGGAACCAGAATCTTTTTGGACGTTTCAGCTATGGTTTTGATAAACGCTACATCGCCGAATTTTCTTATTCCTACAGTGGTTCAGAAAACTTTATTGGCAGCAATAGATTTGCGTTCTATCCTGTTGTCTCTGGCGCTTGGATTATATCCAATGAGAACTTTCTTAAAAACAATACAAGCATCAACTTCCTCAAGTTACGAGGTTCCTATGGACTTGTCGGAAATTCCGATTTGGGTCTGGGGCGTTTCCCCTACCAACAAAACTACAATAGAGGAGATGGATATACCTTTGGTAGTGGATTTACCAATGTTGATGGTTCTAATGAAGGCAGAATATACAACCCCAATATTTCGGCCGAAAAGTCGCTGAATGCAAATCTGGGTATTGATATGGAATTTTTTAATGGAAAATTTGATATTAGTTTTGATATGTTCCGCCACGATAGAAGCGATATTATCACCACAAGAGATAATACCCTATCGGAAATTATTGGGCAAGCTCTTCCTTACGAGAATCTTGGCTCGGTGCTCAACAAAGGCTTAGAGCTTTCGCTTACGCACAAAAATACGGTCGGCGACTTCTCTTATTTTGCACAAGCCAATATCTCGTATGCCAAAAATAAGATTACCTATATGGAAGAACTTAAAGGCTTGGATCCTTGGTTGTATAGAACAGCTTATTCTACCACCCAGCAAAGAGGCTTGCAATCTGAGGGTTTCTTTGCATCGCAAGAAGAGATCGATCTGTGGCCAACATCCACTTATGGAGCTGTAAAGCCAGGAGATATCAAGTATAAGGATCAGAATTTGGATGGTATTATCAATGATGATGATGTTGTTCCCTTGGGTAAACCCTTCGTTCCAGAATGGAATATCGGACTCAATCTAGGCATTGCATACAAGAATTTTGATCTCAATATACTCTTCACAGGAGTTGCCAATCGCAGCATATTTGTCTTAAATAGTGTATTTCTAGGTATCCAAGGCGACCAAAATGCCACAGCCACTGTTTATGATGCTTGGCAAAAAGGCGTAAACGAATCTACGGCACTTTATCCACGCCTATCGACCGAAACAAACAGCCACAATATGCGTATGAGTGATGTCTGGATGCACAATGGTGAATACATTCGCTTGCAAAATGCAGAAATAGGGTATAATCTGCCTAAAACCCTACTTGCTAAGTGTAATATCAAGGACTTGCGTGTGTTTGTAAATGGATATAACCTCCTTTCGTTTGATCACCTCAAGAAGTTCAATATAAGTGCTGAATATCCAAATGCGGGGGTGAGTACCTACCCCGAGATGCGTGTTTTTAATATAGGTGCAAGCCTCAAATTTTGAATAATATATAAATACAAATGAAAAAAACAAAATACATAAGCTTATACATAAGCCTATTTATGGGCCTACTGATTTTGACAGGAGCTTGCTCCGACTATCTCGACAAAGATCCTAAAACAGATACAAGCCTCAATTATGAACAAATATTCAAAGACCCACATTTGGCACCAGGATTTTTGAACAATGCCTACAACCAATTGCCAGATGGATTCCTACGCTTTAATGAAAATGCTCTTTTGGCTGGAGCCTGCGACGAAGCCAAGCATTCTTTGGCAGGATCGAGAGTTCAACTATTCAATTCCAATGCAATTAGTCCCTCAGACAATCCCGACAATGCTTGGCAATCTATGTACACAGGCATACGCAAATGCAATATCTTTCTCAAAGAGCTAGATGGACTTATTGCCAAATACAACAGCATACCCGAAGCCAGCCGCAGCAATTTCAGGGGGCAAGCCTTGTTTTTGAGGGCTTTCTTCCATTTTGAATTGCTCAAACGATACCAAAACATCATTTGCGTAGACAAGGTGCTGGATGCTTTCGACGAGGAGGAGGCTTACTCAATCAAACAATCGACCTTCAAAGAAGCCTTGGCTTTCATTGTTGCCGATTGCGATTCCGCCGAAATTCTACTGCCTGCGAAAGTCGATGCCGATGGATCACAAAATGGTAGACCTTCCAAGGTGGCTCCGATGGCTCTCAAAGCAAGGATGCTTTTGTATGCTGCCAGTCCGCTCAACAATCCCTCAAACGATGTAGAACAATGGAAAAAAGCAGAAACTGCTGCAAAAGAAATATATGATAGGCGTTCGGCCTTGGGCATATCGCTCAATTCTAGTTATGCAGGCACATTTACCAGCCCCTACAATGCCGAGATTATTTTTGCTACCCAAGCCAACAACCGCAATGATGTGGAGTTCTACAATTTCCCTATCAGCTACCAGGGGGCAGGATTCACCAATCCATCGCAAAACTTGGTAGATGCCTATGTTATGAATGGCACAGAGCAAGCAGAACCAATGAAAGATTTTGATCCCGAAAATCCTTATAGCAAAAGGGAGGAGCGTTTCTATGCAACAATTTTACACAACGATGCCAACTTCAAAGGCAGCAAAGTAGAAAGCTTTGTAGGTGGAAAGGATGGCTTGTATTCTACTTCTACTGCCACCAAAACGGGCTATTATATGAACAAATTTATCTCATCATCGCTCTCCTTGGAGAAAAATGAAAGGGCTCGCAAGCCCTGGATATTGTATCGCTATGCAGAGGTGCTTTTGAACTATGCCGAAGCACGCAATGAGGTGCTTGATGCTCCCGACAAAATAGTCCACGACATATTAAACCTGATTCGCAGTAGGGCCAAACTACGACCCTTTAGAAATGCTACCGTCTACATCAAGACTAAAGAAGAAATGCGCGATTATATAAAAAAAGAACGCCAAGTGGAACTCGCTCTGGAAGAACATCGCTTTTGGGATTTAAGACGCTGGAAGGATGCGGAAATAGCCTTAAACAAAGCGCTCATAGGCATGAGAGTAGAAAAACAGGAGGCTAAGCTATCTTTTCAATCTTTTGAAGTAGAGAAGCGCATGTTCGACCCCAAGCTCTATTGGTATCCCATACCACGATCCGAAATGCTCAAATACAGAAGCAAAGGAATCGAACTTACGCAAAACCCTGGATGGAATAATTAAATTTTAAAAAATAACAACAATGAATAAATTAAAAATAATAGTAGCTACTTTCTTCGCAGTGCTTTGTTTTGTTGCTTGCGAATCTTCTGAAGACATTAGCAATGGAATGGATCATTCTGTGCCCATATATAAGGTGCTGACCGATTCTCTTATCGTAAATGAACTAGAGGAGATAGAGATTAAGGTGGAGGTAGAGGATGAGGGTGCTTTGGCTAAATTAGAATTTTTTTATGCCGATTGGAACCTTCGCCAGCTGGTCGACCTTCGTAGCCAAGGGGCTCCCAAGTCTTACATTTTTGCTGTCATCATAAAAATTCCCGAAGGTGCTAAAAAACAATGGATAGAAGATGTCGTTGCTAACGATGGAACGATCTACAAACGCCAACAGAGCTATCACCGACTTCAATTGCTGGCAACAGATATGAGTCAAAATGTACGAACAATTCCTATTTATATAAAAGTGAATTAGTATATACAATAGATGATACGATATGATACAATATAACAATCTATGAAAAGGAATATTATCCTCCTATTGGGCTTGGGCTTGCTTTTTCTGAACAATCTTGCGCTTTGCTCGCAAAAAATTCGTATTGATGCTTCGCAGAAGTATCAAACCATCGAAGGTTTTGCAGCTTCCGACTGTTGGACAGCAGAATTTGTAGGCAAATATTGGCATGAAGCTCCTAAGAAATCAATTGCAAAATACCTCTTCAGTCAGAAATTTCAGGCTGATGGAAGTCCCGAAGGTATTGGTCTGTCCATGTGGCGATTCAACCTTGGTGGGGGAAGCAGCGAACAAGGGGATGCCAGCGATATTGAAGATATTGCCCGAAGGGGGGGATGCTTTCTTGATAGCAGCGGACTTCATTATGATTGGTCCAAACAAGCTGGTCAACAATGGTTTCTGCAAGAGGCAAAAGCCTATGGCTGTGAGTCTCTTGTAGCCTTCTCCAACTCCCCATTGGTGCATTATTCTCGCAATGGAAAAGCCTATGCCACAGGCGATGGAAAGGCAAATATAAAAGAACAGCATTATGGCGATTTTGCTGAATATTTGGCTACTGTAATGCAGCACTTTAAACAGAAAACCCTTGCCTTTAAATTCTTAAGCCCGGTCAATGAGCCACAATACGACTGGAATATATCAGAGCAGGAAGGAAGCCCATGGACAAATGAAGAAATAAAACAATTGATCACGGAGCTCGATCTGTCTATCCAAAAAAGAGAACTGGATACCAAAATATTGATTGCGGAGGCTGGCAGTTGGAATTCCCTCATTAAAAAAGAAGGACGTGCAAGTAATCAGATCTTTGATTTTTTCGATAAAAGGGGCGTAAACTATATTGCCGACCTTCCTTCGCTCGCTCCAATCATTGGTGCACATAGCTATTGGACTCATGGCAGCAACCTCCAATTGAGAGATACCCGCCTGGATGTATGGACAGCGGCAAAAAAACAAAACTTAAAAGTTTACCAAACAGAATGGAGCATGCTTGGCGATGCTCCCCAGCAAATGGCTTTTGCCACAAGCTACGACGATGCCTCATACATGGATATTGCCCTTTTTATGGGTAAAATTATACACAGTGATCTGGCATTTGCGCAAGCGTCTTCTTGGTCGTATTGGACAAGCATGGGCATGGAACTGTGGGGACATAAAAATAGATTCTTACTCCTAGCTCTTGAGCCAGGAGGTAATCCCTACAACCCAATTGCCCTATCCGGAATTGTTAGAGATAGATCTACCCTTTGGGCTCTGGGCAATTATAGCTTTTTTCTTAGACCTGGATTCCAAAGAATAAAGTTGATAGGAGCCGACGACCTCAATGGATTGATGGGAACAGCGTATCTATCGCCCGACTCTTCCAAGTTGGTGGCTGTTTACGTAAATATGGCAAACGAATCAAAGAAGATAACTACTCAACTAGACAATTTTAATGGATATGAAGCCCTAAACAACAAGATTTATTTGACCAATAAATCATACAACCTTAAAAAAATTAACGGAACAGGTTCTGAAATTTATTCTCCCGACAAGGAAATAAATATTCCTGCACGTACGATGGCAAGCATTGTCTACGATTTGAAGCAGAACACAACGGGCATTAGTGATGTGTATGTCGATAAAATCAAGGTCTATCCCAACCCAATCCAAGCTTCGCAGATCCTTACAATAGATATTCCTGCGCTCAACAATCATGATATAGTCCATCTTCTGATTTCTGACCTTACAGGCAAGCTTATTTACAAAGCCGATTTTAGTTCCGCCAACAATACTTTGTCCATTTCCTTGCCAGCAGATTTTGACAAAGGAAGCTATGTTTTACAAATCAAAAACGAAAACAAAATTTATATCCACAAACTTCTTGTGCACTAAATTTACTTATCAATTAATCCTAAAGAATATGCGTACAATTAATTTTACTCGAGTTTTAGTTCTCTTTTTTTTCTCTGCAAACTTAATGTTTGCCCAAAATTATACTGTTGATACCCAGCACCGCCACCAAGTAATTGATAACTTTGGGGCTTCAGATGCTTGGACAGCTCAATTTTTTGGACAATGGCCAGACTCCAAGCGCAACGATATGGCAGACCTTTTGTTTAGCCTCGAAAAAGACGCTCAAGGCAAGCCTAAGGGCATAGGACTCTCTATTTGGCGGTTCAATATCGGAGCAGGAAGTGCTGAGCAAGGCGATAGCTCTTACATTCCCGATATTACTCGAAGGGCTGAATGCTTTCAGTTGCCCAATGGCAGCTATGATTGGAGCAAACAAGCAGGACAACGCTGGTTTTTAAAAGCCGCCAAAGAGCGGGGAGTAAAGCAGTTTCTAGCATTCAATATTAGCCCTCCCATACATATGACACGAAACGGATTGGCAGGCAATAAATTCGGAACAAATGACGGAACACTCAATATAAAAACCGATAAATACAATCATTTTGCTGATTTTTTGGCGACTGTGGTCGACGAGCTTGGCAAACGAGAAGGCATCAATTTTCAATACCTATCGCCTTTCAATGAACCCGAATGGAATTGGGATGCCATTTCGCAAGAGGGAACGCCTGCTCTTAATTCTGAAATAGCCAAAACAGTGCGCTTATTGGATAAGAAATTTAGTGAGAAAAATCTTCAGACACAGATTCTTGTGTCCGAATCTGGACAATATGACTATCTTTACAAAAAAAATACCAACCTGCCAGGAAGGGACAATCAGATTGCATCCTATTTTGATGCTAATTCAAAAGACTTTATTGGAGATTTGAAACATGTACCGCACTTGGTGGTAGGACATAGCTATTGGACTACCCAAAATGATGTCCTTTTCGAAAAAAGAAACGAATTGCGCAAAGAACTTGATAAGTACAAACTAAATTTCTGGCAAACGGAGCTTTGTATTATGGGAAATGACAAAGAAGTAGGTGGCGGAGAAAAAAAAGACCTTTCAATGAAGACCGCTCTTTATGTAGCGCGAGTCATTCACCACGATCTTTGTATTGCCAATGCCAGTGCTTGGCAATGGTGGTTGGCGATGAGCAATAGTGACTACAAGGATGGGCTGATATATGCTTCGCCAAATGCCGATCTTACTGATGGAACTTTTACCGACTCCAAACTTCTTTGGGCATTGGGCAACTACAGCCGCTTCATCAGGCCTGGCTCATTTAGGGTAGACGTAGCCTCATCGGTCAATGTCAATGACTCGCAAGGCTTGATGGTCTCTTCCTACATCAATGAAGCAGATAGGGAACTAATAAGCGTAGTGGTCAATTATGCCCAAGATGCTAAGGATATGCATCTTGAAGTTAAGGGTATAAAAGTCAAAGAAATGCAAGCCTACATTACTTCGGATGTAGAAGGACAGAACTTGATGCCACAAAAAATAGATTCGAGAACGAAAATTCAAGTTCCTCCCAAATCTATCATAACTTTGGTCGCTAAATATTGAACTTAAATTAAATTTTATTCAAAAGTATGTAATATGAGAAAAGTATTTATTTTATTCATCATCGGAATTTGTGCTTCCTTGCAAACACAGGGGCAGGTTTCTTTTGGTAAGCCAGAAAAAATCAATCAAAACTGGCGTTTTATTCTTGAAGATCTTTCGGAGGGTAGCCACTTGCAATGCGACGACAGTCGATGGGCAGCAGTAAATCTTCCCCACGACTGGAGTGTATCGCACCCTCTGAGTCCCTCTTTGGCGAGTGCCACAGGCTATTTGCCAGCTGGCATTGCTTGGTATCGCAAAGACTTGGATATTTCTGCGGCAAAAAAAGGAGAGAAGGTATATGTTTATTTTGAAGGCATATACAATAGAAGTGAGGTGTATATCAATGGGCAACTGCTGGGCAAACGACCCAATGGCTACCTCTCATTCATGTATGATCTGAGCCCATATGTCAAGTATGGAGGAAAAAATGTTTTGGCCGTTCGTGTCGACCACAGTCGGTCTGCCGATTCTCGCTGGTATACGGGTTCGGGCATCTATCGTGATGCTTATTTGATATATGCCAATCCTGTGCATTTTGCCCAATGGGGAGTTTTTTGTTATACCGACAAGGCGAATAAAAACGAAGCATTATTGAGTTTGGACGTAGAGGTTCAAAACACCAGTTCAGAAAGGGGCGTTTTTTCTATCCTTACGCAATTGTATGCGGCCGACGGAGCAACTCTGATTAATCAGTCTACACAAAAAATTACGCTTGAGGCGCAATCTTTTGGAAAAAATAGTCAAAAGATAAAGATTAAAAACCCCAAGCTTTGGGGGCTTGATAGCCCTTATCTTTACCAACTCAAGACCAGCTTACTCAAAGATGGCAATGCAATAGATGTCACCACCCAAGCCGTAGGTGTTCGCACCACCACTTTCGATGCCAACAAGGGCTTTGCTTTAAACGAGGAATGGATGAAGGTGAAAGGCGTTTGTATTCACCACGATGGAGGGGTATTGGGCTCAGCAGTTCCTCGAGAGGTATGGAAAAGACGACTGATAAATCTAAAAAAATTGGGCTGTAATGCCATTCGCATGAGTCACAATCCACAAGCACCCGATGTGTATGAGCTCTGTGATGAGCTTGGAATGTTGGTGATAGATGAGGCTTTTGACGAGTGGGAATTTCCAAAACGCAAATGGCTGCAAGGGTGGAATGTAGGAACTCCTGGTTTTGAAGGTGACTTCGACTTCTTTGAAGAATGGAGTGATACCGACCTTGCCGATATGATCAGAAGAGACCGTCGCCACCCTTCCATCATCATGTGGAGCATAGGCAATGAGGTAGATTATCCCAACGACCCCTATTCTCATCCAATATTGGATCACGCAGGCATCAATCAGCCAGTGCAAGGAGGCTATAAGCCAGAGAGCCCATCGGCCGAACGTTTGGGGAATATTGCCAAACGATTAGTCGCTGTTGCCAAAAAACACGATACCTCTCGACCAATAACAGCAGCATTGGCAGGAGTCGTTATGTCGAACGAAACGCAATACCCCGGAGCCCTAGATGTAGCAGGATACAATTATACCGAAGATCGCTACGATCAGGATCATGCAAAATATCCAAATAGAATAATTTATGGTAGCGAAAATGTGCATAGCATGGATGCCTGGAAGCAAGTGCGTGACAAAGAGTTTGTTTTTGGACAGTTCATTTGGACAGGCATCGATTATTTGGGAGAATCTGGTGCCTGGCCTTCTCGAGGTTTCTACTCAGGACTCCTCGATTTTGGAGGCTTCCAAAAACCCCGTGGCTATTTCCGACAAGCTCTTTGGGATACCAAACCTACGGCCTACATTGGCTCTTATAGCAATCCCAACAATAGCGACTACCTTTCTATGGATGCCTGGCCTATATGGAACTACAAAATAGGCGAAAACATCAGAGTGGTAGCGTATGTAAATACTGCCAAAGCTGGCTTGTTTCTTAATGGTAAGCAGGTCGGTGAAACCAAGAGCCACGACGACAAAACGGGTATCATTGCTTGGGACATCCCTTTTGCTCCAGGAAAATTGGAAGTGCAGGCCTTCGACAAGGAGAATGTAAAGCAGGCACAATATGCCATACAAACTTCAGGAAGAGCACACAGCATCGTTCTTGAAGTTGATAGCACTTCTTTGAATAAGGATTTTGCCCTGGCACAAATTGTTGTTCAGATAGTTGATGAAAAAGGCATACCAGTCATGCTTTCTGATGAAGAATTGACCTGTCATATTCAAGGTCCTGCAAAACTCTTGGGGCTTGAAGCTAGCAACAATTCCGATATGTCGGACTACACAGACAATGTACACCGCGTGTTTCACGGACGTATGCTGGCGTATGTGCAGTCAATAGGAGAAGTGGGGAAGGTAAAGATTTCATTTGTAGCTCCTTGGCTAAAAGACGGTGAAATAGAAATAGAAATAAAATAGGCTAATAGCTCAGCTAACAATACAAACCCAGGCATCCTTGCGAATAAAAGGCTGCCTGGGTTTGATTATTAAAAAGGTGATTAAAGAGTCTTCAAAACGCTTTAAAGCCCATGATTTCCCTTACCTCGCGAAGCGTTTTGCAAGCATTTTCTTGGGCTTTTTCTGTGCCCTGTTTGATTACTTTTCGTATATATTGAGGATCGTTCTTTATTTCAACAATTCTTTTTTGAATGGGATCTACCGCCGCAATAATATCTTCAGCCAATTGTTTTTTAAGATCGCCATAGCGTATTTCGCAGGCATTCCATTTGTCTTCAAAGTGCTTTACGACCTCTGCCGAAGAGACTATCCTGAGGATGGTGAATAAATTTTCTATACATTCGGGTTTTGCTTGGTTTGCCTCTGTGGGACCAGCATCGGTGAGTGCGCGTTTCACTTTCTTTTCAATAGACTTGGCATCCTCATAAAGATAAATGCAATTCCCTTCCGACTTGCCCATCTTACCCGTGCCGTCGAGTCCAGGAATTTTGATAAGTTCAGTTCCAAAATTAAAAGCCTGGGGTTCGGAAAAATATTCTACGCCATAGAAATTGTTGAAGCGTCGTCCAAACTTGCGGGTAAGCTCTATGTGCTGCTCCTGATCCTTCCCTACGGGCACAAAATCTGCATTGTGTATCAGTATGTCGGCAGCTTGTAGCACAGGATAGGTGAGGAGTCCAGCATTTACGTTTTCTGGTTGCTTGCGGGCTTTTTCTTTGAAGGCTGGCGTTTTTGCCAATTCTCCCATATAGGCGTGCATGTTGAGCAGCAAATAAAGCTCAGTCACTTGTGGCACTTCACTCTGCACATATAGCGTGCATTGCTCAGGGTCTAGTCCGGCGGCAAGGTACTCAATGACTACATTTTTCGCATTTTCGTGAATATGCGCTGGATCGGGGTGAGTAGTTAGTGAGTGATAGTCTGCAACAAAAAAATAGCAATTATACTCTGTTTGCATCTTGACAAAATTGCGTAAGGCACCATAATAATTACCCAAATGTAGGTTTCCTGTTGAGCGAATGCCGCTAAGAACTGTTTTTTTTATCATTATTATCAAAATTTATTGAGTTTCCCATATTTCTTCCTAAAGAGACCCTCTTGTGCAAGCTCTCTTAAATCTAAGAACCACAAAAGTACGCTTTATTAAATAACAATTAATTATCAATTAAATATAATTGATAATTATAGCATCTTAAGCCCATTTTTTATTTTTGTTTCTACTTTTTTGTTTTTTTGGGAGCAAAAAGTTTTATTTACAAACATAAAGTTTTACCTTTGTAGCGTAATAATATAAAAATATAAAAAGAGAAATGAAGCATTTGTATCACTGTTTGTCCATAGGCATAATCCTATTCAAATTTGATGAGGATATTGTTTCTTTTTTATTCATATAATGCGTTGGTTTTTGCCAACGCATTTTTTTTGTTTTTTTTATAAAACGCACAAATGAGAGTATTCGATGACAACAACAACAAAAGTAAATTAAAGAATGAACACAAAAGAAAACAAAATCAGAAAAGTCTTGGTGCTTGGCTCAGGAGCCCTCAAGATAGGCCAGGCAGGAGAATTTGACTACTCCGGTTCGCAGGCACTAAAAGCCTTGAAGGAAGAAGGGATCTCAACAGTATTGATCAATCCCAATATTGCTACCATACAGACTTCGGAAGGAGTGGCAGATAAGGTTTATTTTCTTCCTATTACTCCATATTTTGTGGAAGAAATTCTTAAGAAAGAAGCTCCCGATGGCATCTTTCTTGCTTTTGGTGGACAAACGGCTCTCAATTGCGGTACAGAGATGTATCTCGATGGAACTCTAAAAAAATATGGAGTAGAAGTGCTTGGCACTTCTGTAGAAGCCATTATGTGCACCGAAGACCGCGACCTATTTACCAAAAAACTTGATGAGATAGATGCCAAAACCCCTGTAAGTCAGGCTGTAGAAAACATGGCAGATGCTATTAAAGCGGCCCACAAGATAGGATTTCCCGTCATGGTAAGATCGGCCTATGCCCTAGGCGGCTTGGGAAGTGGTATCTGTGACAACTTAGAAGAGTTTACCACCCTCTGCGAAAGCTCTTTTGCATATTCTAGGCAAATATTGGTAGAAGAATCGCTCAAGGGATGGAAAGAAATAGAGTTTGAGGTGATACGCGACAAAAATGACCATTGCTTCACCGTAGTGCCAATGGAAAACTTTGATCCCCTGGGCATACATACCGGCGAAAGCATTGTGGTAGCTCCCATAGTATCTCTTTCAAAAGATCAGATAGATATTTTGGAAGACATTACAAGAAAAATAATTCGCCATATCGGCATCGTTGGAGAATGTAATATTCAGTATGCTTTCAATGCGCACACCAACGACTATAGAGTGATTGAAATCAATGCCCGCTTGAGCCGCTCGTCGGCCTTGGCTTCTAAGGCAAGTGGCTATCCTCTAGCATTTGTAGCTGCCAAACTTGCCTTGGGCTATTCTTTGGATCAAATAGGAGAAATGGGAACTCCCAATTCTGCCTATACAGCTCCTAAGGTAGATTATATTATTGTAAAAATACCCCGCTGGGATCTTACAAAATTTGTAGGCGTATCGCGCCAGATAGGTTCCAGTATGAAGTCGGTAGGAGAGATAATGTCTATAGGCAAGTCTTTTGAAGAGATTATACAAAAGGGTCTTCGTATGATTGGCCAGGGCATGCACGGTTTTGTTGGAAATAAAGATCTCGAATTTGAAAACCTCGACGAAGAGCTGCAGAATCCTACTGATCTAAGGATATTCGCCATAGCCAAGGCCTTAGAAGATGGCTACAGCATAGATCGCATTCATGATCTGACAAAGATTGACCATTGGTTTTTGAAAGGTCTCAAAAACATTGTAGACTATGCTGAGGTTATAAAAAAATATACGCAGATAGAAGATCTACCGCTAGATGTGCTCAAGGAAGCAAAGAGGCTTGGATTTTCAGATTTCCAAATTGCTCGTTTTGTAGAAGACCCAAAAGACAATATGGAGAAAGCCAATCTAAAGGTAAGAAACCACCGCAAAAAATTGAAGGTGTTTCCTGCAGTGAAACGCATCAATACCATTGCCTCGGAGGATCCCGAATTGACGAATTATTTGTATATGACTTATGGTAGTGAGCAAAATGACATAACGTACTACAAAAACGATAAAAATATAGTCGTATTAGGCTCTGGAGCCTACCGCATAGGTTCTTCAGTAGAATTTGACTGGTGCTCTGTCAATGCCGCACAAACTGCCCGCAAGCTGGGTTACAAGGCAATAATGATCAATTACAATCCCGAAACAGTATCTACCGACTACGATATGTGCGATAGGCTTTATTTTGATGAGCTGAGCCTAGAGCGCGTCTTGGATATTATCGACCTAGAAATACCAAAGGGAGTAATGGTATCTGTAGGCGGTCAAATCCCCAACAATCTGGCAATGAAGCTCCATAGGCAGCAAGTACCCATCTTGGGCACCTCGCCCGTAAGTATTGACAGGGCAGAAAATAGGCATAAATTCTCTAGCATGCTCGATCAGTTGGGTATAGATCAGCCACAATGGCAAGAGCTTACCAGCATGGAAGAGATTAATTTGTTTGCCGACAAGGTAGGATTCCCCGTTTTGATACGCCCTTCGTATGTCTTGTCTGGAGCCGCCATGAACGTATGCTACACCAAAGAAGAGATGGAAGAATTTCTTAAAGCCGCCGCCAAGGTATCTAAAGAATACCCTGTGGTAGTTTCGGAATTTTTGCAAAATGCCAAAGAGATTGAGTTTGATGCCGTAGCCAAGAACGGAGAAATAATAGAATATGCCATCTCGGAGCATGTAGAATTTGCTGGAGTGCACTCAGGAGATGCCACCCTGGTTTTTCCCGCACAAAAAATATATTTTGAAACCGCTCGTAGAATAAAGCGTGTAAGCAAAAAAATTGCCGAGGAGCTAAATATCTCAGGGCCTTTTAACATTCAATTTTTGGCAAAAAACAATGATGTGAAAGTCATAGAATGCAACCTCAGGGCATCTCGTTCTTTTCCCTTTGTATCAAAGGTCTTGCGCCGCAATTTTATTGAAGCAGCCACCAAAATAATGCTTGATGCCCCACACAGTAAGCCCGATAGCTCGGCATTCGATATCGATCATATTGGAGTAAAGGCATCACAGTTTTCTTTTACCCGCTTGCACAAGGCAGACCCAGTACTGGGCGTTGATATGTCCTCAACAGGAGAAGTTGGTTGCTTGGGCGACGACTACCACGAAGCCCTGCTTTCGGCAATGCTGGCAGTAGGCTACCAAACACCAAAAAAAGGTATTCTCATTTCGTCGGGAGCAGCAAAATCAAAAGTTGATCTTTTGGATGCCTGCCTATTACTTAAAGAAAAAAACTTTGCTATCTTCGCAACGGCCGGGACTCAAAAATTCTTGGGCGACAATGGTGTTGAAGCAACCACAGTAGATTGGCCAGACGAGGATGGAGCAAACAATATCATTGATATAATGTCTAGCCATACAATTGATCTGGTAATAAATATTCCTAAAAATCATTCTCGTAGGGAGCTGACCAATGGCTATAAAATACGTCGTGCAGCTATAGATCACAACATACCCTTGCTCACAAATGCACGTTTGGCAAGCGCATTTATAGAGTCTTTCTGCACCATGGACGAGAAAGATATTCGCATTAAAAGCTGGCAAGAATATAAATAAAAGGTAGCTTTTATAAGCTATGCTATTGATAAAAAAGCCAAGTCATATCTATTGACTTGGCTTTTTTGATGTGCTCTATAATGTTTTGTGGTGGGTAATCAAATTTGAGTTTGCCCGAAATGAAGTATATCATGTTGATAAAATTATTAATGCTCCTAAATATCTTTGCCTCATTCTTATTGGTCTTTGGTTTATAGTCTCAGATTGAGCCGAGCCTGCAATACAAGTAGCCTTTTTTTATCAAACCAAACTTCTATCGACTCTAATCTCCTTTTTCAAAGACTTAGTAGTCTTATTTGTATTTTTTTAACATAATATATTTTCAAATTTCATTTTTTTATAACCATTAATGTGTACATTTGGGGATTCATATAATACCAAGTTAAGATAAAAAAAATCAAGCTATTGTTATTTCTGTGTTGTAGTAATTTTCTTTTAGCACAACACAGTATAGAGAAAGAGTTAAAACCCCTTGCGTTCTGGAGATGCTATTATAAAACAACGCGTTGCTTACATTGATCCAGGATCTTCAACAAAGTACAAGTCTAGGAGAAGCAAATTTGGAATAACAAACAAAGAACCGGCATGAAGAAATGGGAGTAATTACAGAAAAGGGAGTATTGGTGTTGCCTAGTTATAAAAATGATGCAAGTAGTGCGAATCTTGCAGATTATGGGTATAGTGCTAATAATGGAAAATTTAGCCTGCGTGATTTTACAATACTTTCTAATAAAGGCAATAATTTTCGAAAATTACTTTCTAAATAATTTATCTTGTGAAAATTTATTCTATTATTTTACTTTCTTTTGTACCTCTTTTCATTTGTTGTAGGCATCATAATGAATGTCAAGATTTAGTGTTTTTTAAGGATCCATTATCGGATATTATTGATTCATTCACATCAGATTATCCTGATAAATAAATGTATGAGTTGTATGTTAATAAGACAGATCCACATAATACAATACTAATTATACATGCAGGTAGTCAATCATTAACTGAATCTGTATATAATAATAGAGAATTGAACAAAATTGAATATAATTTCTTACATTTACCCTCTCAAGTGCAGCATTCGTATGGACATACCGTCAAATATACTTATGATCCAGCCATTGGAAGATTCTTTACCATGGATCCTCTGGCAGAGAAGTATTATAATATCAGTCCATATGCCTATGTGGCGAATAATCCGCTGAGGTATATTGACCCTACGGGTATGTGGATAGTTGGAACAGATGGAAGAGCAGTAGCTTATTCAAGAAAGAATGGATGGTCTGAAAATGCACCTAGAGATGTTCAAAGGCTTGGAAATGCTATGATGAAGACCGAAACGGGAAAGAGTCGACTCAAGTATATGATAGAATACAATGAAAAAATTTCTATATCTATGAGTTCTTCAGTTGTAGGAAAGGAACCTGAATATATTTTTGATAATTATAGCTCCATTGGTCCAAATAAGCGCAACAGATATACCCTTGGATAGTATAAAAAGAACCATAGTTGAGTTCTTGAAGAAATCAGAATTTGTATCAGAGACTTTAAGTGTGGATAATTTTTGTACATCTTGTTCTTATTGACAAAAATAGTTTTCAGATAATTGATATGGAACAACCTTTAGATGATAGTTTGAAAAAAGTTATAGATTTCTTTGAACAGCATAAATACTATACAAAAGATGACATTGTATTGTATTTGAGAGAATTAATTAGGATTCACCAATTAAATAATAAAACAATGCTTGATCACTTAAAACGATAATAATGGAAATGAATACCAGACAGTACGATCCCAATGTCTTGATGACAAAGAATCATGCCTAATGGGCATTAGTTAAAGAAAATCGGGGTGATTTAGACCAAAATATGTTATCTTTGTGCAGATTAAAATCGCAGTTTAGTTTGATAAGCATCGGTTTTTTAAATTTACTATAAATATAAAGATACAAAATAAAATTATGGCAACACCTCCATTTAAGTACCAAGAGCCCTTTCCTTTGGGCAAGGACGAAACAGAATATTACCTCCTCACAAATGAGGGCGTAAGTGTTTCTAAATTTGAAGATAAGGAAATTCTTAAAGTTAGCCCAGAGGCATTGACCCGCTTGGCAAATGCTTGTTTTCATGATTGCTCTTTCTTCTTACGTACTGCACACCAGCAGCAGGTAGCCAAAATTCTTGCCGACCCCGAGGCTAGTGAGAACGACAAATTTGTTGCCCTCACCTTGTTGCGCAATGCCGAAATTGCCGCCAAGGGTATTCTGCCATTCTGCCAAGACACTGGAACGGCAACGGTGGTAGCTAAAAAAGGGCAGCAAGTATGGACTGGTGGGGGCGACGAAGAAGCACTCTCGCTGGGTGTTTACAAGACCTATACCGAAGAAAATTTGCGCTACTCTCAAACGGTGGCCTTGGATATGTATACCGAAAAAAATACCGCCTGCAACCTGCCTGCACAGATAGACATTCAGGCCGTAGATGGCATGGAATACAAGTTCCTCTGTGTGGCAAAAGGAGGAGGCTCGGCCAACAAGACCTACCTTTATCAGGAAACCAAGGCCTTGTTGAATCCAGAGACCTTAGAAAAATTTATCATTGAAAAGATTAAGTCTTTGGGCACAGCAGCTTGCCCCCCTTATCACATAGCTTTTGCTATTGGAGGCACTTCGGCCGATGCCTGCCTTAAGACCGTAAAGCTGGCTTCCACAAAATATTATGATGCCCTTCCCACTCAAGGAAATGATGGGGGACAGGCATTTAGAGATATTGCCTTAGAAGAAAAAATGCTTAAGGCAGCACATGCCATAGGTTTGGGCGCACAGTTTGGCGGCAAATATTTGGCACACGACATTCGTATAGTTCGCCTGCCACGCCATGGAGCTTCTTGCCCCGTGGGAATGGCTGTTTCTTGTTCGGCCGATAGAAATATCAAGGCCAAGATAAATAAAGATGGGGTGTGGATAGAAAAAATGGAAGACAATCCTGGGAAATATATACCCGAGGCAATGCGCAACGAAGGCGAGGGCAATGCCATAAAAATTGATTTAAATAAGCCCATGAAGGAGATATTGGCAGAACTGAGCAAATATCCCGTATCGACTCGTCTTTCTCTAAACGGTACTATCGTTGTAGGAAGAGATATTGCGCATGCCAAACTAAAAGAAAAAATAGACAGTGGCGAGGGACTACCTCAATACATCAAAGACCATCCTATATACTATGCAGGGCCAGCAAAAACACCAGAAGGAATGGCTTGCGGTTCTATGGGGCCCACTACGGCAGGAAGAATGGATTCGTATGTCGATCTTTTTCAAAGTCAGGGAGGCAGCATGATAATGCTGGCAAAGGGCAATAGAAATCAGGCAGTTACCGATGCTTGTCATAAATATGGAGGTTTTTATTTAGGCTCTATTGGCGGTCCAGCGGCTATTTTGGCACAAAACAACATCAAGAGCATAGAATGTTTGGAATATCCCGAGCTAGGCATGGAAGCCATTTGGAAAATAGAGGTACAGGATTTTCCAGCTTTTATTTTGGTGGATGATAAGGGCAATGATTTTTTTAAACAAATATAATGGAAATTAAATCAGCCGAGTTTTTGATAAGTAATACCGACCTCAGCAAGTGTCCGCAAGACACTCTTTTGGAATATGCCTTTATAGGGCGCTCCAATGTTGGGAAGTCGTCATTGATAAATATGCTGTGTTCAAAAAAAGGCTTAGCAATGACTTCCTCTACTCCAGGGAAGACACAATTGATCAATCATTTTATCATCAATAAAGAATGGTATTTGGTCGATTTGCCTGGCTATGGCTATGCCCAGCGCGGTAAGAAGGGGAGAAATAAGATACAAGAAATAATCAATCACTATTTGGATGGAAGGGATCAGCTTACAATGCTTTTTGT
Source organism: Bacteroidales bacterium (assembly GCA_003851245.1). Taxonomy (GTDB): domain Bacteria; phylum Bacteroidota; class Bacteroidia; order Bacteroidales; family Azobacteroidaceae; genus BHEP01. The sequence continues at coordinate 52,239 of BHEP01000002.1, forward strand.
GTTGATAGATTGCCGCTTAGAGCCGCAAGAGATTGATATTGAGTTTATAGAGCTCCTGGGTTTCAACGAAGTTCCCTTTGCCATTGTATTTACCAAATTGGATAAAATATCTAGCTCCAAGCTACATGAGAATATGCTGGTTTATAAAAACAAATTGCTGGAAAGCTGGGAGGAGTTGCCTCCCTTGTTTTTCACCTCTTCGGAGACAAAAAAGGGGAAGGACGATTTGTTAAATTATATTGAGGAAATCAATAAGGAGATAAAAATTAGCAAGTAAAAATTGACGAGTAAAAGTGAGACTACAAATTAAAGAATTATATAGATGAACAATTGGTTTGAATGTAAGATTTCTTACGAAAAGATGATGGAAAATGGCTTTCCTAAAAAGGTTACAGAGCCATATTTGGTCGATGCACTATCATTTACAGAGGCAGAAGCTAGGATTATAGAGGAAATAAAGCCGTATATCTCAGGAGAGTTTACGGTAACAGATATTAAGAGAGCCCGTCTAGCGGAGCTTTTTTTCAATGAGAATGGCGATAGATACTACCGTATAAAGGTTTATTTCATCACTCTTGACGAGAAAAGTGGGGCAGAGAAAAAAACTGCTGTTCAAATGCTGGCTCAGGCCTGCGATCTCAAAGAAGCCATCGAAGTGCTTGAAGCAGGCATGAAGGGTACTATGTCGGATTATGTGATAGCCTCGGTAACAGAAACGATGCTGATGGATGTATTTCCTTTTTCTACGGACGAAAAGAAAACAAGTTTAGAGCAAGTCCTTGTAGACCAATGAGCATAAGCTTGCAATTGCAGGGCATCCTAGCCGAACTTCCCCACAATGTGCGTTTGGTGGCAGTTTCCAAGTTTCATCCAGCAGAGGATATATTGGAGGCCTATGATGTAGGGCAAAGGATTTTTGGAGAAAGCAAGGTTCAAGAGTTGTGCGCCAAATACGAGGTCTTACCCAAGGATATTGCCTGGCATTTTATAGGGCATCTGCAAAGCAACAAGGTGAAATACATAGTGCCTTTTGTCAGCCTAATTCATGGCGTTGATAGCCTCAAGCTATTGTTGGAAATAGACAGGCAGGCAAAGAAATGCGATAGGAAGATTGCTGTTTTATTGCAGCTTCATATTGCTCAGGAAGAAACAAAATTTGGTTTTTCCTTTGGCGAATGCTTGGATCTTGTAGCTTCGGATGAGTTTTTGGCATGTCGCAATATTGAGATTTGTGGATTGATGGGTATGGCAAGTAATACCGACGACGAGTTGCTAGCAATTGAAGAGTTTAAGGGCTTAGCAGCTTTTTTTAATGACTTGCAAGCCAGTCATTTTAGCCAACAAGAGAGCTTTAAGGAGCTTTCCATTGGCATGAGCGAAGATTATCTCTTGGCAATAGCACAAGGCAGCACCATGGTGCGTATAGGAAGCAAGATTTTTGGACAAAGAAATTAATGGATAGTTTATGGAAAGAGGATTGGAAACGAGGTACGCAGGATTGAATTTAAAAAATCCGCTTATCATTGGGAGTTCGGGATTGACCGACTCGGTTCATAAAAACATTGCACTAGAAAAAGCGGGGGCAGGGGCTATTGTCTTAAAATCGCTATTTGAGGAGCAGATAAGTCTACAATCGGATTGGATGATGCAAGATTCAGACTATCCCGAGGCTACGGATTATATTCAGAGCTATGTAAAAAATAATGCTGTTGAAGACTATCTAAGATTGATTAGAGAGAGCAAGCAGGCTTGCCACATACCTATCATAGCAAGTATTCACTGCTATAAGTCGGAGATGTGGGCCGATTTTGCTCGCCAGATAGAGCTAGCAGGGGCCGATGCCATTGAGCTAAATGTATTTAGACTTTACACCGAAATTGGGGAGTCGGCCATTAGTTTGGGAAATTCTCACTTGTCTATTCTTAAAAATATAAAGGAGGCCGTAAGTATTCCTGTAGTAATAAAGATGAGTAAGTTTTTCGACAACATTACCGACCATGTAAGCAAGCTACATGCAGGAGGAGCTGCTGGAGTGGTTCTTTTCAACAAGTTTTATCAGGCCGATATTGACATCTATAATTTGGAAGTATGCGCAGGGAGGCTTTTTAGCTCCCCCTCCGATTTGTCGGATACCCTACGATGGACTGGCATTGTGTCGGGGCGTGTGCCAGAAATATCCTTGGCCTCTTCTACCGGCATTTTCTCTTGGGAGGATGTTGTAAAATGTATTTTGGCGGGTGCCTCAGCAGTTCAGTTATGTAGTGTATTGTATCAAAATGAGCCTAGCATAATCATCGAAATAAAGAAAAACATACAGGTATGGATGGAGAAAATGAATTATGCCTCAATTGATGATTTCAGGGGCAAGCTTAATTATCACAACACTGCAGATCCTAGCTTGTATGAGAGGGTACAGTTTTTGAAATATTTTTTTGGATATTCTCAGGAGGATCCGGAGAAATAAGCTATTTTATCCTGATATACACACAGAAAGTATGAGCATATTTGTTTAATTCATTGGCAGCAATATGCTCTTCGCTGATGAGAGACCATTGAGAAAAGTCTATTGCAGGAAAAAACGTATCCGCATTTTCAAAAGAGGCTTCTACCGTGGTGAGGTATAATTTGTTTGACAAGGGAAGTGTTAGCTTATAAATTTCGCCTCCACCGATGATGAATATTTCGTCCTCATTTTCTTCTTTTATCATATCATGTAGGGATGTATAGACGGTGCAATTTTCGGCTATATATCTGGCATCTCTTGTAAGGATGATATTCTTCCTGTTGGGAAGTGCTCCCTTTGGCAGGGACTCATAAGTTTTTCTCCCCATCAGTATGCTGTGTCCTGTTGTTATTTCTTTGAATCGCTTGAGATCTTTGGGCAATCTCCAAAGGAGATCATTTTTGTAGCCTATCTCATTATTTTTGCCAATGGCTACTATTGTAGACAGTGTTTTCATATGGCAACTTCTCCCTTAATATGTGGATGAGGATTGTAGGAAGTCCACTCAAAATCCTTGAAGTCGAAAGAGAAAATATCTTTCACCAAAGGGTTTATGTGCAATGTCGGTAGGGGGCGGAGCTCACGAGAGAGTTGCAGTTCTACCTGCTCCAAATGGTTGGTATAAATGTGTGCGTCGCCAAGGGTATGAATAAATTCGCCAGCCTGCAGGCCCGTTGCCTGTGCCATCATTTCCAACAACAATGCGTAGGAGGCAATATTGAAAGGCACTCCAAGAAAAATATCTGCGCTGCGTTGGTATAGTTGCAAGCTCAATTTGCCCTGCGCCACATAAAATTGAAAGAAAGCATGGCAGGGGGGCAATTTCATGTTTTCTAAATCGCCCACGTTCCACGCATTTACAATGATTCGTCGTGAGTCGGGATTGTTTTTAATGGCTTCCACAGCCTCCGTAATTTGATCTATACTGCCTCCCTTATAGTCTGGCCAAGAGCGCCATTGATAGCCATAAATGTGCCCTAAATCGCCCTTCTCATCGGCCCATTCGTTCCATATTTTTACCCCATTATCCTTGAGATATTGAATGTTTGTATCTCCTTTCAAGAACCACAGTAGCTCATAGACGATAGATTTTAAATGCAGTTTCTTGGTGGTCAGTAGTGGGAAGCCCTCTGCCATATTGAAACGCATTTGGTGACCAAAAACACTGATGGTGCCTGTGCCTGTGCGGTCTTCTTTGGCAGTTCCTTCTTGCAATACTCTTTCTAAGAGTTCTTTATATTGTATCATACCTCTTATTTTTTTATTTAAGCTGATGTTCCTCTGCAGAAAATACCCAAAGGCAGCTTGCGCCCAGCTCGGTCGGGCACAAAAAGCTCTCCGTACTGAGATTGGCTTATGTTAGGAAAATAATCTTTTGCCAAATTGTTGGCAATTAGCGAAGAGAACCCCATGGAATATAAATTGAGCACCATAAATCCCATTTTGGGGTCAAGAATCTTGCTGCAACTTGACATCAGTTCGGCTATATTTTCTTCGAGTATCCATCGTTCTCCATCAGGCCCTCTACCATAGGCAGGAGGGTCGAGTATTATTCCTTGGTATACCTTTCCTCGCTTACATTCGCGGCTCACAAACTTAAGGGCATCCTCTAGCACCCAGCGAATATCCTTCAAGTTGGAGGCCTCCATATTTTCGCGCGACCAGTTGAGAACCTGTTTTACTGAATCTACATGGCTCACATCGGCTCCCGCAGCTTTTGCCGCCAAAGATGCTCCCCCAGTATAGGCAAAAAGATTGAGTACCCTGGCTTCAGTTGCCTTCAACTTAAGTAGGCTATCATAAATAAAATTCCAATTTTCTGCCTGCTCAGGAAATATCCCTATGTGTTTGAAGGAGGTGAGCCCTAGTCGGAAAGTGAGTTTCATTCCCTTGTATTGATAATCTACAAACCATTGCTGAGGCATTGAGTCTTTAAGTATCCACTCGCCTTTTTCTCCAGATTCAGTTGCGCTAGTATTATTTTTTCCCTTTTTAAAATAAGCATCTGCGAGTTTGTGCCATTCTGTCTCGTGCAAAGCCTTTCTCCATACGGCCTGAGGCTCAGGGCGACGAAGGGTGTATTTGCCAAAGCGCTCTAGTTTCTCATAATTACCAGAATCAATAAGTTCGTAATCAGTCCAATGTTGAGGAGTAAGTAGTTGCATATTTTTTTTTGCTGTTTCAGACTACAAAAGTACAACAATAATAATGAATAGTAAATTTTCTTAGACACGAAAACCAAGGGACTCATTTTTTTTTTCATATCTTTGTAATAAAAAGTGATCAATGGCACACTGATGGAAAGCTTTTATGCCCTCATCTAAAGCATCCGACCACTACCTGTGCTTTGTGCTGATGACGGGAGTAGCCAAATTCACTAAGGTGAGCATATTCTCAAAGCTCAATAAAGAGTTTCTGGCATCAATAAAATCGTTTTACAATGGCTAATATAGAATGTTTATTTACTCAGAAGAGCGTTTCAATACAATTTATACTCGATATTACAAAAAATCGTTTATTTTTGCCAAGTCATATGTTCATGATGATTTGGTGGCGGAGGATATTGCTACTGAGGCCTTAATAAAGCTATGGGAAACGATGAAGCACGAAGAGGTGCTAAAGCCACTGCCGTTTTTGTTTGCTGTATTGAAAAATAAATCCTTAGATTATCTCAAACATACTCTTGTCAGACAAGAAGCAATACATATTATTGGCGATTATCATTTGCGTGAGCTTTCTATTCGCATTTCTACTCTTAAAGTTTGTGATCCCGAATTTATTTTTTCGGACGAAATAAGCCAAATCCTCGAACAAATGCTCAATAAATTGCCAGCACAGACAAGAAAGGTTTTTGAGATGAGTCGTTTTGAACAAAAAACAGGCAAGGAGATAGCTCACGACTTGGGAATTACAGTAAAAGGTGTCGATTATCATATTGCAAAATCTCTGCAACTCCTTCGCTTATCATTGAAAGATTATTTGTCACAGGTTTTATTTTTATTTGCATAAATACGCATTTCTTACTAGTGAAGTCCCTTGTTTTGTCGTCTTACTAATATGCAGACAAAATTAATGGACAACAAATTGCTACAAGCCTACATTTCTGGCGAAACCACAGAAGAAGAATTGGCCGTGGTCATAGAGTGGCTGGAGGCTGAGGAGGCAAATATGCGCCATTACATGACTTTGCGAAAGCTTTATGACCTAAGTATTTGGAACGAATCTACTGCAAGAGTCCTATCCCTCTCTACCTCTATCAGGCTCCCAAAATGGATATACGAGACCCTCAAAGTGGTAGCGGTTTTTATTGTAGCCTTTGGCATTGCGCATTATTTCTTAGCTCCCTCAGTAGAAATAGAAAGCATGCAAAGCGTTTATGTGCCGCCAGGACAGCATGCCCAGCTAAGGCTTTCTGATGGATCAAAAGTTTGGCTCAACGCCAATAGTACCCTGCACTTCCCAAGTAAATTTGCAAATACCCAAAGGGAGGTGAGGCTAGAAGGAGAGGGCTTTTTTGAGGTGCAGGCAAATTCACAAACCCCATTTATTGTATCTACCTACGCATACACAATTAAGGCATTGGGAACTTCTTTTAATGTGGTGGCTTATGAAAAAAATCCTTCTAGCTTTGAAACCTCTTTGCTCTCTGGAGAAGTAGAGATTACAAATAGCTATCATAATCATAAGAATGTAAATAATAGTCAAATTATCAGATTAAGACCCAACGAGAGGGCAATTGTTAGTGACGAATCCTTGTTGGCAGCTGCTATCAACAATCCCGATTATTTTATGTGGCGCGATGGCATTATATGCTTTGAAGACGAGTCTATTAGTGGTATTATGAACAAATTAGAACTTTATTTTGACGTTAAAATATTTGTCAATAACAAGCAAATAGAGCAGGGCAAATATTTGTATACAGGAAAGTTTAGGAGTAGAGATGGCTTAGACCACATACTCAATGTTTTGCAAGTTGACAAACGTTTTTCCTACAAAAAAGATGAGGAAAAAAATACAGTAGAAATCTATTAAAGCAGTATGCCTATGAAGTGAAAATTGAGACATTCTTAAAAAACCCAAATAAACTTTTAGAGGAGGGCTTAGAAGCTATATATTCTTAAAGAGCTCCGCCAAATTATCTAAGTACTAATAAACCTAATTAATAAAGATATGAATTATATTTTGTATAATCACACTTTTTTTCAGAATAAACATTTATTCCGTATTGTGAGACTCATTGTTCTTGCCCTATTTGTATCTACAATAAGTATTTTTGCTGGCGAAGCCAATTCGCAAAACGCAAAAGTGTCTATACATGCCAACAAAATTGCTACAGAGAAAGTGATAAAACAAATAGAGAAACAAACAGAATATCTCTTTGTTTACGACAAAAACGAGGTAAATGTATCCCGCGAGGTGTCGCTTGAAGTAGACAATGAAACTGTAGCCAATGTGCTAGATGCTATATTCAAAAACACCAGTGTTAGATATACCATGGTAGGTAAAAATATCATGCTAGTGAGCAATAAAAGCGAATCGCAGAGCAAATCTGAAAACGAATCGCAGCAAGATGTGCAAAGAGTGAGAGGTACTATAAGAGACCAAAAAGGAGGGCCTATAATAGGAGCCTCTATTATCATAAAAGATACAAACATAGGTACAATAAGCGATTTGGACGGCAATTTTTCGCTAGAAGTTCCTCGCAATGCCATACTTCAAGTTTCCTATATTGCTTACAACAGGCAGGAAGTTGGTGTGGCAGGAAAAAACACACTAAATATTGTGTTAATTGAAGATGCAAAATTCTTGGATGAGGTGGTAGTGGTGGGCTATGGAGTACAGAAAAAAGTAAATCTAACAGGCTCCATTACTTCTGTCAAAACAGAGCATTTGGGCAATATTCCTGCTGCCAACCTATCAAATACAATCGCTGGTCGTGCTCCTGGGGTTACAGCAGTAAGCACTTCAGGATTGGCAGGAGCTTCAGCCAATATTAGAATCAGGGGAAGTTTCTCTGAACCATTGTATGTAATAAACGGCATAATAAAAGAAAAAACAGATTTTGATGCCTTAGATGCCAATGAGGTAGAATCTATCAACTTTTTGAAAGATGCCGCTAGTGCATCAATATATGGATCAAAAGCAGGAAATGGAGTGGTGCTGGTGAGCACAAAAACAGGGATAGTACAAAAGCCTACTTTTGATTACAAAGGGTCTTTCTCTACGGCTCGCACCACACGAGAAATACAAAATTATACAGCAACACAAGAAATTGAATTTGTCAATAGAATGGCCCAATCTAGCGGCCAGCCAATGCCTTATGGCTCTGATATTATCAGTTACTTTAATGATAAAAGCTATAATATAAACGACTATATATGGCAAAATCCTTCCGTAAAACAACACAATATAGGCTTGAGAGGGGGCACAGAAGCTATAAATTATTATATGTCGGCAGGATACCATTCGGAGGAGGGTTCGTATAAAAATTTGAATTACGACAAATTTAATTTTCGCTCCGATGTGTCGGCAAAAATTACCGAGCGATTCAAGATAAATGTTAACCTTAGCGGCAATCAGCGCAATTATAAGCGATGGTATTGGCCTTATGACGATGCTGAAGATTTTAATGTAGGCGATTTTTATAGGGCAACCTTCAATTGGTCGAGATTGTACCCCTTTTATGTAGATCAACAAGGAAGACCAGCAAATGAGGTCACCCAATATCCTGTATCTACCGGCGGCTGGCACCCCGTAGAACTGATGACCAATGGTGGATATCGCGATATAAAATACCGTACATTGGATGGTATTGCTCGATTTGATCTGGATTTAGGGGCTTTTGTAGATGGCTTAAGTACAAATTTTCAAGCCCACTACACGGCATCCGACAAAAATATGAAATCTTTTGTGCTACACAACAAGGCATATTTATTTCAGTCGGGCGACGCACAAAACAAATTTGTGCCTGGCCCTATTGATCCCGACAAACTTCAAATTCATAATCTAAGTGCCAATTATCCCAATATAGCAGAAAATGTCAATTTTAATGGGGCTTATCAGATCAATTGGCGCCTGCTCTACGAGCAAACTTTTGCCAAACATGCCATTTCGGCATTGGCAGTTTATGAGCAGGCTCACAGTGATGTGAAAACCCTTGATGGGAGAGCCGACGATTTGCTTACCACAAATATCGACCAAATATATAACACCTCCTCCGATATTTCTAGGAGATGGTTTGATGGAAGTGAAAGTGAAAGCGCTAGAACCTCATGGATAGGCAGGGTCAATTATGGCTTTGACAACAAATATATTGCCGAGTTTTCGTTTCGCTACGATGGCAACTATTTGTTTGCAAAAGGAAAGCAATGGGGCTTTTTTCCCTCAGCATCTTCTGCTTGGCGCATATCGGAAGAAAACTTTCTGAAAGAAGTTGAACTGCTAAGCAACCTTAAACTTCGCATGTCGTATGGAACAACAGGGAGTGACGTCAACACTAGCAACAATAATTTAGATCCATTTCTTTGGAGTCAAACCTATGTAAAGCAAAATGGTTTTGTCTTTGGCGACTCCTTTTACGATGGATTAGCTCCTAGCGCAATGCCCAATCCAATGGTAACATGGTCAACAACAAAAATGTATAATATAGGATTAGATTATGGATTTTTGGATAACAAGCTAAGTGGAGAAATGGATTTCTTTACCAAGAAACAAACAAATATTCTTGGCAATAGATTAGGCTCAACACCCACAACATTAGGAGCCACACTGCCCTCAGTAAATTATGCCGAAAGATCGTGGAAAGGATTTGAACTATCCCTAAATTGGAATAATAATGTTGGCGAAGTCAAATATTCGGTGTATGGAAATATGGGCTATGCTGTAGACAAATGGGATGTTTTTGATGAGGCTGCCGCATTTACAGATGATTCGTATCTCAACAATTGGAGAAGCAAAATAGGGCAGCCCGACAACCGAATATATGGCTTGCGATCAAAAGGAATTATTAGAACTCAGGCTGAGCTAGACAAGCTGCCTGCGGGGTTTACTCAATTTGGACGAGCTCCTAAATTGGGATACCTTCTTTTTGAAGACATCAGGGGAGATAACTTCTCTGAAGGTGCTGACGGAAAAATTGATGACAACGACAAAACCTATTTATCCAACAATGCAAATCCTCGAATCAATTATGGCCTTGGCTTTAGAGCAGAATGGAGAGGAATATCTATGAATGCTCATTTTCAAGGAGTGGGGGCTTATGATAGAATGGTGAGTACCCGCAATGGCGAAGGTGTATTTCAATCGGATAGGCCCTATTTTGAACTTTGGGCAAGCGACTACTGGACTCCCGACAACATAGATGCCAAATATCCTAGAGCCACTGGCGAGTGGATGGAGCCAGATGTAGGTGGTGGTCCCTCAACTTTTTGGATGAGAAATGGAGCCTACCTGCGATTGAAAAATTTGGACATTGCCTATGTGCTGCCTTCCAAATGGTACCGTAAACTTGGAGTGCAAAATGTTCAAATATTTGGTAATGCAACGAATTTATTCTGTATCTCAGGAATTGGCGAGCACGACCCTGAGCAAAATACATTAGACTCCTACCCCATTATGAAGACCTTTACAGCTGGTATCTCCATTAACTTCTAAAACAAACATTTATGAAAACTAATCAATATATTTCAATTCCCAACAATAAACAATACATCAAACAATGCATCAAACAATGGTGTAGATTAATCATGCTGCCACTCTTATTCCTTTTCATTCCAACGGGATGTAGCGATGTGCTGAATGATGTAAAAAACTTAAGTTCGTATCCCGAGAAGGGGACCTTTGATGACGAAACATCAGCCAATGCCTTTTTGAGCAATATATACTACAATACATTGGGAGGATGGCCTGTTAATAGTGGTAATAATGCCGATGAAAGTGTGGGCATACAAATAGATGGATGGATAACTTTAGATAACGACAACATGAAAAATTGGTCGTATGAGTCGATCCGAAAAACAAACATCTTACTGAAAGAAGTTCCACAAGGAAAAATACCGTCGGAGAAACAACGAGCCCTTGTAGGTCAGGCAAAATTTCTGCGGGCTTTCTTGTATTTTAAGATGATATATCATCATGGGGGAGTGCCTATCATAAAAACTCCTCAATTGCTGACCGACGACTTGAAGGTAATAAGAAATTCTACCAAGGAGTGTTTCGACTTTATCATAGACGATTTGGACGAGGCTTTCGCATTGTTGCCAGCGAAATACCAGGGAACAAATCGAGGTAGAGTAGATCAAGCTTCTGTGAAAGCATTTAAAGGACGGGTGCTGCTCTACAAGGCATCTCCTCAGTTCAACCCATCAAATTATTATGACAATGCGTATTGGACAGATGCTTTTAATGCAAATAAAGAGGCCAAAGACTTTTTGGATCTCCATGGCTACGGATTGCTCGACAAATATACCGATGTGTTTGAAACCAAAGACCATAAAGAAAATATCTTGTCGGTGATTTATAAAAATCCAATAAAAATGAATGGTCGAAAAGAAGATGCCGTGCGTCCGCTCTCGGAATCCAAAAATTATACTGGAGGAGATCAACCTATTTGGGCATTGGCCGAAGCTTATACAATGATGGATGGACGAAAAATAGGCGACAGCGATTCAAAATACGAATACAAATTAGAGTCTTTTTGGAAAAATAGAGACCCTCGCTTTGATGCTACTCTCGTGTGGAACGGGGCAATATACGAACTTGGAGGACTTCAAAATCGACGTCAGTATACAATGGCAGGAATTGCTCGCTCGCTCGATGCCTTTGGATTCTTTATTCAAGGCGAGCATTTTAGTAGGTCGGGTCTGTATTGTAGAAAGGGAATTATGGAAGAATTGTCGTCTACACAGGTAGAATTAAATGATGTAGATTGGCCAGAAATAAGGTATGCCGAGGTCTTGTTTAATTATGCCGAAGCTGCCAACGAAGCTGGCAATGCCGAAATGGCACTCGATGTGCTCAAGTCAATAAGAAAGCGAGCGGGCATAGAAGCTGGAAGTGATGGATTGTATGGACTGAAATATGCGATGAATAGGGGCGAAATGCGACAAGCCATCATAGACGAGAAATATATTGAAATGGCATTTGAAGGGCATAGATTCTGGGATTTACGTAGGCATAGAATGCTTGGTCAATTGGATGGAATGCGTAAATATGGCATAATGGCTGTTAAGGTAAATGGTCGCACAGTGGATCAAATAACATCAGACGATGTATCTATGGCTCATGAATTTGCATTGAAACCAGAAGATTTTGAATATCAAAAAGTAGAAATGATAAGCAACGGTCCCAAAGAAATGGTGATGCCCGAAAAATATTATTTCTTTCCTATCAAGCAATCTCACATCAATGCAAATACCAATTTGAAACAAAACAAAGATTGGGGTGGCGATTTTATTCCTACTTTATAAATAAACAATAGATACAGGGCCTCCTTTTTTATATGAGGGAGGCCCTATCCAATAATATTAAAAAAATATATCATGTTAAAAAAAATAATTAGCTTGGTCTTGCTTGCAATAACTTTAGCCTCATGCAGCAAGAATAATATCAGCTTTCAAACAGAGGTCTTTGAATTGTCGCTAGATAGCAAAGGAATGGTAGTGGCGATGAATGATCTTAAAAACGATAAAAATTATCTCGCCAAAGAGCAGGCTTCTCCTTTGATTGCTATTCGCATAGATGGGAATTACGAAAATCCCTCGCAGGCCCAATGGGATGAATCGCGCCAAGAGCTTAGCCTGAGTTTCGACCAAAGTGGGTCGGAAATAATAATTGCGGCAAGCCAAAATGTCCATTATCTAAGTTTTGAAATCAAAGAGATTCAATCGCCCCAATACATTGAGCTTGTAGTATGGGGCCCTTATGCCAATGCTATAAATAAAATTGTTGGCGAATGTGTAGGAGTCGTACGCAACGACGATTTTGCAATTGGTATACGGGCACTAAACCCTAAAACTATGGGAGGCTACCCATCGACAGAAGATGATGTAGACCCATCTTTCGATATTTTTGCTTCAACCTCCCTTGTCGATATTGACGACTCTTTGAAAGTCTTATATCGAGGACAGGCAGCGCGGCATACTGAGTTCGGAAGTCTGCTGCAAGCCTATTGCCGCGACCGAAGCAAGGATAGAATAATACCTATGTGGGGACATTCGCATTTCACAGCCCCCGCCTATGACGATGGAGGGTGTGTGGGCAGCAAGATAGCCATCTTTGGATGTCCTGTAGAACAATCGCTAGACTATCTCGAAAAAATAGTGCTGGGGGAAAACCTGCCATACCCACAAATAAAAGATCAGTGGGGAAAACGCACTCCTCATGCCGCTGCCGCCTATATTATCTATCCTTTCAACGAAGAAAATATTGATGAGGCCATTGCATTCACAAAAAAAACAGGCTTGGAATATCTATATCACGGGCATCCTTTTGAAACATGGGGGCATTTCAAACTCCTTCCCAAAGAATTTCCTTCGGGCATAGAGGGACTAAAAAAATGCGTGGATAAGGCTGCACTACAAGGCATAAAGTTGGGAATCCATACGCTCTCCAATTTTACTACTACCAATGATGCTTATGTAAGTCCTATTCCCGACAAGAGGCTAGCAAAAGTTGGAAGTTCGCTCATCGTCAAGGATATTGACAGCTGGCAAACAGATATAGAAATAGAAGACCCTACATTTTTTAATCAAATGGAAAACAATAATCTACATGGGCTAATGATTGGCGAAGAGCTTGTAAGGTATGAAAGCGTAAGCGAGTCTGCCCCCTGGATGTTGATAAACTGTCAGCGTGGAGCTTGGAATACCATAGCCAAAGCTCATGCCAAGGGGCAAGAGATATCTAAACTCCTAGATCATGGCTATAATGTTTTTCTTACCGATATTAGCTTGACTCTCGAAGAATCGCGCAATATTGCCAATATATTCAATCAAACAGGCATCATGCAAATATCTTTTGACGGACTCGAAGGGGCTTGGTCTACAGGTTTGGGGCAATATGGACTATCGCTGATGACCCAAGAATGGTATGATAATCTGGAGCCGCAATACCGCAACTGCATCAATGATGCAAGCATGACCACCCACTACAACTGGACTATCTTTACACGCATGAACTGGGGAGAACCATGGTACGCAGGTTTTCGCGAAAGCCAAATGAACTACCGGCTGATGAATCAAGATTTTTATCGACGCAACCTAATGCCTTGTATGTTAGGATGGTTCAAATATGATGCCAGCACCAGCATAGAAGATGTGGAATGGCTGCTTGCTCGAACTGCTGCTTTTGATGCTGGCTACACACTGGTAACCAACAGCGAGGCGGTAGCAAGCAATGGCTCGTCCGACAAGATAATAAAAGCCATCAGAGAGTGGGAAAAGGCTAGGCTAAGTGGGGCATTTCCTGCAGAACTAAAAAAAGAAATGGAGCATACCAAAAATGAATATAGCCTTGAGGAATTGTCAGAAAACAGCTGGAGCCTATCGCCCTTTGCCATCACTCGCTTCAGGCATGCTAATGTAGTGCGCCAGCCAGGAGAGCCTGTAGAATCTAAGTGGGAATTTGATAATCCTTATCAGCGACAAGCAATTGGCTTTATAATAAATGCAAATGACGATATTTCAAATATGGCACTAAATATTGGTGGATATTCCTCGGTAGAGATACCCATAAAACTTCAAAAAGGAGAAAGTATAAGGTATGAAGGGGGAAATGAAATACTGCATTTAGATAAAAATTGGAACCTTATAAAAGCAGTGCCTGTAGACGAATCATTGCTGTATGCCAATAAGGGAAAAATAATCCTCAATTTTGCCTGCTCCTTTGCCTCTTCAGAACTTGACAAAATGGTCAATGCCGAAATTAAAACTATAGGAGAAGCAAGGGTACTAACAAGTAAATAGGGCTTGTTTGTGCACTGCACATCCTCCGACCCCACGGTGGCAAGGGAGGCCGTGGGTCGATGTGCGGCAATAGGTTGCGAGATTATTGTTTTGAGCCTTGGTTCAGGCCTTAGTATGGAAAATGAGAGTATGGAAAATATTGCAAAGTTTCGACAATTGTGCCAATATGCCAATAGTAAAGGCATTGAACTTGGGGGCTACTCCCTACTGTAGAGCCTATGGATCAAAAGCAAATCGCACTTCTATTACTTGGTGGAAATTGTAGTCGGTCCCAAATAGGGTTTGAATCCATTATGTCTGGCAGAATATCCCTCCCAAAATGCTTTGTGGTATTTTAATGTCAGTCGCACACATTTTTCCACATTGTAGTCTCTTGCCAGGGCATATTCTTTGGCTATGTAGGCCAGCATTTCATCACTGCCCCAAAGGCGGGAAAAGTTGGCACATCCCTTATCTATTCCGACCTTTCCAAATGCCATTCTATTGATGTCTACCAAGCAAAAACGATAGTTTTCATCGACTTTTTTATACAATATATTCCCTGGAGAATAGTCCATATGCCGTACTCCTTTTTCGTGGGTGTAGGCACTAAAATGTGCGAAAGAGCCTAGGAGGTCTTCCCTCCCTTCAATTTCTCCCCAGCGAAATTCGCGCATCATTCCCGTGAAATCGAGGTGTAGGCATACAAAATACGAATTGTGCAACAGACCACCTTGCCTTTGTTCGATATAGGCGATAGGAATGGGTGTGCCTATGCCTTTTTGTAGCAATTTTATTGCATATTCATAAGAGCGTTTTGCCTTGGAGGGTCGGATGAATGTGTATGCAAATTTATTGATGATCATTGGTGGACAAAACGATTTTATACTTAGGCATATTCCTTCTACCTCTATTTTTCGTATAGTGTTGCGTTCATCATAGACAATTTCTCCCAATTGATCGAAATTATTAGGTATTTGTCGAAGAAATTCCGACAAATGCTTGTACTTGGGGTTGATGCTTATTCTCATTTATTATTTTTTCTTAATTCTTATTTCCAGGCTCGTAGCACATAATTTTTTCTACAATCAATTCAGGACTTATTTCTAAGCAAGCATAATCATTTCTAAGGCAGGCTTTATTGCCGAATATGGAACAGGGTCTGCAAGAGAGCCCTTCTATTTGAATGGCATTTTTAGGATCTTGTCCAAATCCATAAAAACCAGCAAAGGGATGGGTAGCACCCCAAATGGACAATACTGGAGTTGCCACGAGTGATGCCAAGTGCATGTTGCCAGAATCCATGCTTACCATCAAGTCGAGGTAGCTCATGATTAATAGCTCTGTGGGAAAAGATGTTTTGCCAGCCATTGATCGAATATTTTCGTGTTTAGATGCCCAAGCATCTAATATCTCAATTTCATGTCCGCCGCCAAAAAGGAATATTTTTATGTCCTCCTTTTTACTTAGTAGTTTAAGAAGAGCCTCCATTTTTTCAATAGGGTAGGTTTTCCCCTTGTGTTTGGCAAAAGGGGCAATTCCTATCCACCTCCCATTTTTTTTGCCTGTCAAGATTTCTATTTCTTCAAATTTTCTTTCTCTATTGTCAAAAATAGATTTAAATTCTATTCTAGCATCATACCCCAGGCTTTCAAAAACCTCTTGATAGCGCTCGATAGATGATTTTAAGGGGGCAAAGATTTTGTTTTTTTTAGCGCTTAGGGCTTTTTTTTCTCTTCTTCCTTTGTTTATACTTGCAATTTTTTTGCCTTTTAATCGAAAAAAATTGCTAATTGCTTGCGATCGTAGCACATCGTGTAGATCGGCCACCTTATCAATTTTTTGTTTCGACAAAGAGTGAATCAATCTTGCCAAGCCAATAAGCCCCTTGTGCTTGGTTTTCTCATATACTGCAATCACATCAACATTCTTGGGCTTAGAGTCGAAAATAGACACCAGGGAGCTTTTTGTGAGCAAAACGAAGCTATCAGCCTTATTTCTGTTTGCTATGGAGTACAAAACGGGTATAAGCATTGCTACATCGCCCAAGGCAGAGAGTCTTAGCACCAGAACCACTGCCACGACTTATTTTTTTGAGTATAAAACAGGGTTTAATGAGGGGTCGTTATACATCTTCATTTGTTTGTAGACCTTCATACATTTGCTGCCTGTTTTGAAATCTTCCAAGACTTGATCAATGGCTGTTGTAAGGTCTTTCCTTTGCTCCAGCAAGACACTGAGTTTTTCCTTACATGCTTTTTTGTGGCTTTCGCTGGCTTCTTCTCTGTCTACTTCTTGCTGCATGTGATAGATCTTAAGAACCAAAATAGATAGTCTATCCATCGCCCATGAGGGGCTTTCAGTATTGAGTTTGGGACTTTTTGCTGGCTTAATATCCTTGAATTGATCTAAAAAATAGCTATCTATAAGTTCTACCAAATCTGTGCGGTCTTGGTTGGATTTATCAATTCTGCGTTTTATTTCCAATGCTTTGATGGGATCAATTTGCGGATCCCTAATGATGTCTTCCAGATGCCATTGTACAGCATCAATCCAATTTTTTAGATACAGATAGTATTCAATAGACTTTTGCGGATGCGGATTTTGAATAGTGGCATCTACATCATCCAAGAGATGATAATTGGCTGTGGATAGCTCAAAGATAGGCAATGCTAAAGCAGTAAAATTCATACTATGCGTTTTATTGTTTGTTTTTGTATAATTTATGTTTACAAAGTTACATCTTTCAGTGATATATCCAAAGCAGGGCTGTTTTTTTTATAACTTTGTAAAATTGATCTGGCTCCTTGTCTTGGCATTTGTCTGAATCAGGGAGTGTCCGACACAAGTCTTGCGCATAATGTTGCGAATAAATTGAATAATTAAAAATAAATATCGTAAAAACATGAAAATTCTTGCAGATAACAAAATTCCCTTCTTGAAAGGTGTTTTAGAGCCTTTTGCTGAGATGAGCTACTTGTTGGCAAAAGATTTTACACATGAAAACATCAAAGATGCGGAGGTCCTTATTGTTAGAACACCCAATAAATGCACGCGAAGCTTGCTGGAGGGCACTAAGGTGAAGTTTATTGCTACTTCCACTATTGGCTTTGATCATATTGATATTGATTACTGTGTGCAGGCAGGTATTGGCTGGACCAATTGCCCAGGCTGCAATGCAGTATCTGTGAGTCAATATATTATAGCGTCGGTGATAGAAATGTCTAAGAAAGAAGGTTTTTCGATTTATGACAAGACCTATGGTATTGTGGGAGTAGGAAATGTAGGCAAAGAAGTGGAGAGGGTTTTCACAGCCATGGGGATGAGATATTTGCTTTGCGATCCTCCTCGAGCTTTGGCAGAGGGCCAAAAGGGTTTTGTAGATCTACAGACCATTTGCAGTGAATGCGATATTATTACCTTTCATGTGCCATTGAATAAGGCAGGTAGCTTTCCAACTTATCATTTGGCAGATGCTGCTTTTTTTGATTCTTTGAAACGAAGGCCCTATATTATCAATGCCGCTAGGGGAGGAGTGCATGATACTAAAGCCCTGCTAAACGCTAAGAAAGCAGGATTAATAAGAGGAATGATAATCGACTGTTGGGAAAACGAGCCTAATATTTCTCTTCCATTATTACAAGAAGTACTTATTGGCAGTCCGCATGTGGCAGGTTTCTCTGCCGATGGCAAGGGCAATGGCACGCGCATGTGTTTGGAGGCCATTGCCGGAGCTTATCCATTGATATTTAAAGATTTACTTATACAGATTGAACTGCCATGTCCCAATATTGCAGAAATAGATCTCAATAATTTTTGCGGCGATAGGATTCAGGAAGCTATTTTAAGTACTTTTTCTCCCCTAGTTGCCGACAAGAACCTGCGAGCCAAGCCCGAAGGCTTTGAATATCAGCGCACGCATTACGACAATCCTAGGGAGTTTCACGCCTACACTATTAAAAATGCAAGTGCCGAAGAGCGAATAATTTTAATAAATTTGGGTTTTCTTGTGGAATAAGCGGTCGTAAGACGCAAAAAAATCGTACATTTGCATCATATTTTGAGTTCTACATTAATCATTATTTATATTATTGAGCATTATCTCCATGCAAACAAACATTCCTTTCAAAGTTTTTTCGGGAACTAAATCTCGTTATTTGGCCGAAAAAATATGCAACAGCCTAGGCTGTAAATTAGGGCATATGAACATTGAGTATTTTGCCGATGGCGAATTTTCGGCGTCTTACGAAGAATCCATTCGGGGTTGTCATGTTTTTTTGGTGCAATCGACATTCCCTAGTTCCGACAATTTGATGGAACTCCTCCTCATGATTGATGCTGCCAAGCGAGCTAGTGCAAAATCTATTGTAGCTGTGGTTCCTTATTTTGGATGGGCACGTCAGGATAGGAAAGATAAGCCGCGAGTTTCTATAGGGGCCAAATTGATTGCCAACCTGCTAAGTACAGCAGGCATAAGTCGGTTGATAACCATGGATTTGCATGCCGATCAGATACAGGGCTTCTTTGATGTTCCGGTAGATCATCTTTATGCTTCGGCCGTTTTTGCCGAATATATCAAGAGTCTTAATTTGCCCAACCTCATTATTGCTACTCCCGATGTAGGAGGCACCAAGAGGGCTAGTGCCTATGCCAAGTATTTGGATGTGCCTATGGTAATTTGCTTCAAGCTTCGCAAAAAAGCCAATGAGATTTCAGAGATGCGAATCATTGGAGAGGTAAAAGGCATGGATGTATTGATCATCGACGATATTGTAGATACTGCAGGCACCATGACCAAGGCGGCCGACCTTATGCTTGCTGAGGGAGCCAATTCGGTAAGGGCCATAGCCTCCCATGCTGTGATGTCGGATCCTGCATCTATGCGTGTTGATCAGTCGGGCTTGGCGGAACTAATTTTTACCGACAGCATACCCTATTCCAAGAAAAGTGAGAAGATAAAGGTTCTTTCTGTAGCAGATATGTTTGCCGATTCTATAGAGCGCGTTTGCAACAACGAATCTATTAGTTCGCTATATGTAATATAAGAGATAATTATAGGACAAAAGTTGTCTGAAAATTTATTTTTAGTAATAAAATAGGGATGCAAAATTTTGCATCCCTATTTTATTCCTTGTATATGTTTAATCCTAGACCTAGACCTAGATCTATGCCTTTGCCCACTGCTCACGAATGAGCTTGACGGCAGCAGGCACAAGTATTTCCCTGTCGCCATTGCAGCCACATTCAAAACTTACATACTCTTGGTAGCCTATGGCTTTAAGTCCTTTGAATCCATCGACATAATTGTCGGCAGCACCATCTTCACCAGGCATGCTGCGTCGCTTGCGACTGGCAATATGTACATGGTTGAGGTATTTTCCTCCAGATAAAAATGCTCCCTGATCGCTTGTTTCCTCAAAGGTCATGTGCCAGAAGTCGCCCAGGCAGCGAATGCCATCACTATCGACATCCCTACAAAGGGCGGCAGCGTCGGCTACGGTTCGCAGATAGAATGTTTCCTGCCTATTGAGGGGCTCAAGAATAAGTTTGGTATTGTGTCGCAGAGCAAATTCGGAGAGCTCGCGAAGGTCTTCTATGAGTTGTAGGCGGGTGTCCCAGGTGTGAGGGAAAGATTGTTGTCCATTGAAAGCGGGCACAATAATCATTCCTGTAGAACCCAGTTCGCCAGCAGCAGCAAGTATCTCTTTAGAGGTACTCATACACTGCTCTTTTATTTTTTTGTCGTCGGCCAATATCCATCCTTCAAATCCAGCACAAATGGCGCTAACCTTTATGGGGCGCCCCTTTAGTGCATCTTGAATTTCCTTTATACGTCCTGCAAGGCCTCTTCCTCCGGGTTCAAAACCTACAATGCCGAGCTTCTCCATATAGTCAAACTTCTCGTTTAAGCTATTGCCCGGAGGCGTTCCCTCTTGAAAGGAGATCTTTAGCTGTGCCAAAGATTTGGCATTGCCTTTGCCCTTCTGGTTTCCTTCTTGTGTTTCTTTAGCATACAATGGGCTGGCGAATGTATCGAGGCTCCCTACGGAGGCAATAGCTCCTCCTAGTGCTATTTTTCTCAAAAAATTGCGGCGGTTTGTTTCCATGCTTCAATTTATTGTTATTGTGTATGTTGAGAATTGCGAATCGTCGATGATGATGATTCGCAATTCTCAATAGGGGTTAATTGTTTTTATTTTTTTCCTTCACCAGGTACAGGCACCTTGTATTGAGCCATATTCATATTTCCCATTTCAGGATTTTCGGGCAATAGGTTCTGGCTAGAAGCCTTTATCTCGTCCCAAGTAATCTGCTTGCCACTGTATGCAGACTCACGTCCCATAACGGCTAGTAAGGAAGAATTGGCAGAATCTACGGCCTCATTGAGATGAGTCTTATTTCTTATGGCGGTGATAAGATCTACGAACTGCAATACATAGGGGTTGGTTTGTTTGAAATCTTCTTTTTCTTTTTCAGAATCCCATTTCCATACTACATTTCCTGCAAGGTCTTTTATCTCGTGGTTAGCACTGTTCCAAGAGCCATGTGTGCCCTGAATAAATTCTGATACATTGGATGTGCAGCCATCAATTTGTCGGCACATACTGTGCATGTGTACGCCATTGTCGAACACGTAATCTACGCCAAACATATCGTATTGGTCGCCTGTAACTCGTCTTTGCCTAGCACCAAATCCCACACAGCTTGCAGGTTTTAGTCCAGAAAACCAGTTGAACACGTCGATATTGTGCATATGCTGTTCTACAATATGGTCGCCCGAAAGCCATGACCAGTTTACCCAGTCTCTTATCATCCATTCCATATCGCTCCATCCTTTTTCACGGCTCCTGTACCAGAGCATATTTTGGTTCCAGTATACGGTGCCGCCAGTGATTTCTCCAATAGCTCCATCGGCTATTTGCTTAAAAGCCTCTACATAGCTTCTTTGATGTCTGCGTTGGGTTCCTGTTGCTACGCACAGCTTTTGCGAGTCTGCCATTTTTGAGGCCGCAAGTATTCTGTTGGCTCCTATGGCATCTACGGCAATAGGTTTCTCCATAAACGCATGTTTGCCAGCTTTTACAGCAGCTTCAAAATGTAGGGAACGAAATACGGGAGGAGTTACCAGCAATACCAAATCTATACCAGAGTCGATAACTTTTTGGTAGGAATCGAATCCAACAAAACATTTGTCATCAGCCACACGCTGACCAGTTTCTTTTTCGATACGGTCTCTGGATCCTTCGAGTCTGTCTTTTACGACATCGCCGAGGGCTACAATTTCAATGTTTGAAGCAGCACTGTACAAGCTTATTATGTCGCCCGTTCCTTGTCCGCCACAGCCTACAAGGCCCACTCTTACGGTGGCTCCGTCGATAGCCATATCTGTTAGAACAGGTATGCGCCATCCTTTGAGTCTTTCTATGGGCTGTTTTGCACCCGCTTTGGTGCTACTATCTCCGCCAGCACAGGAAGAGAGAATTGGGCTTGTTGCGCCAATGGTTGTTGCAGCTCCCGCTAAGGCTGCACTGGAGAGAAATTGTCTCCTGCTTAGAGTGTTTTTTTTGCTCATGACTAATATTTATTAATGATTTATAAATTTGAATATTTTTTAAAAAAATCACTTTTGTGCGTCTGGCATTTCACAAACGACGCGGAATCCTATCCTATTGCAGTCGGAAAGCCACCAAATGCTTTTTGGAGATTGCGGGTCTGTTTTTAGCCATTCTGTGCTACGTGTATAATCTCGTGAAGCGCAACGTAGCTCTTTGGCATCACTTGCAAACGAACCTCCTCTTACCACATATTCACTTCCTTCGCTAGGCCCTTTGGGGTTGCTCACCTTGCTGGGAGTTTGTGTATACGCATCCTCAGCATACCAGTCGGCACAATATTCCATTACGTTGCCTAGGCTATTTATTAGTCCAAATGGGTTGGCTTGGCTGGCGCTTGCCGTTTGGGTCCTATCCTTAGAATTTAGGGCATATACCACATACGAATTTATTGTTGTGGTGTCTACACCAAAAATTTTATTAAAAAACCTGTCGGAAGTAAATTTCTTTGTCTCTCCCTCAAAGAAATATGGGCCTTCTTTTCCCCCGCGGCTGGCATATTCCCACTCAGCTTCGGTAGGGAGTCTATATTTCTTTCCTGTCGTTATAGACAGCCATTTGCAATACATCTGTGCTGCATAATGCGTCATGGTGATGGCAGGCTGCTTGCCATAGCCCCATCCTTGGTCGGGATTGCCGTAGGGGGGCGTAGGGCCACTTACGGCATCTATATCATCTCCTGCATTTCTCGCCATGATAACTGCGGGGTCTATACGTCCTTCGGATCTTGTTTTGTTAAAAAAAGCCAAAAATTCGTCCCAAGAGACCTCTGCTTCTCCAATATAGTATGGATTCAGATCCACCTCTCTTAAAGGGCTCTCGTCTATGTTTCTATAAGCTTCATTGTCGGCACTTCCCATCATGAAAGATCCGCCGGGTATAGCAATCATATTGAAGGATACGGGTGTAGAGGGTATTTTTTCTGTAAAATTGGCAAAACTGCTAATGATAGTCGCTTCGGTATGAATTATTTGCGAACTTGTGTCCTCTATAGCACCAAGTTGCATATTGCTTTCGTGTTTGTAGTTGGGGTCAAAGTGCCCAACATTGAGGTGGCAGCCTATGCACTGCAAATTGAGTTTTTCTGCGTTTTCTTCATAATACAAGTGCGCCAAAGCTCCTTCGGAACTTAATCCGCGGGGGTATAGATTTTTATGGCAGGCTACGCAAGACTCATTGAACACCATTTTTTCTGCATAGGCGAGTTGTTTGCGTTTTTCCCAGTCGAAGCTAGCACTGTCTTTGGTATAAAACCCCCATAAATCCTTAATGCCGGCCTTTGATTTCTCCCAAAGATATTCCACCTCATTATTTTCGTGGGGTGGAAGATGGCAGTCTACGCAATGTACGACAACACCACTCTTGGTATTGACATGCACAGATTTTTGCCAGGAGGCATCAGCCATAGGGTGAATGTGGCACGACATACAGTACTCGTCGGTAGATGTGTGTTGAATCACCTTATAGGAGCATACACTTAGCCCTACGCCAACAAAACAGGCTGCAAAGAAAATTAATAATAGGGGTTTAGACTTCTTTCGCTTCATTAAAAGTTTATAATTATAATTTTTAGCGTATTAATCTGCGCAAGTTACGAGATTTTATTTACATAAAAAATTTTATTTACATAAAAAACAACTATATCAAAAATAAAATGCTGCAAAATATAATATTTTGCAGCATTTTATAATCTATTGCCTTTAAAAGGAGTGATTTATGCTTTAAGTAATTGTTAAGTAATTACTTAGTAATCACTTAGTACTTACTTAGTAATTACTAAGTGATTATTTAATTGTGTTATTTTATTGCATTAATAAACTCAGCATTGCTAGCAAATTTTGCAAACTCAACATCAGACGCTGCCTTGGCAAGCATTTTTTTGTCCTTGCTTCCTACTTCTTTGAGGTTGGAAACTACGTCTTTCAAGTTGTTGGTTCTTGCAGCTACTACAGCCTTAAGATATGCCGTTGTTGCGTTAGGAGCACCTACTGCATTTAGAGTAGTAGAAGCTTTGTTGTAGTCCTTAGAAAGTATTTGAGCCAGTGCTGCATTATTACTTTTGGTGCTACCAAATGAGCTTGCTGCCTTGGAGTATTCTCCATTCATAAGAGCAATTAAGCCTAGGGCATTGTTGAGTTCAGCTACTCCCGAAGCATTTCCAAGAAGCTGAGAAGCCTTTGCCTTATCGTTATTTGCCAATGCAATGAATGCAAGGTTGCAATTTGCTTCGGCAGATTTTCCACCACTCACTTGCGATGCTTGGCTAAAGAATTTATCTGCTGCAGCCACATTTCCTTTGGCAAACTCAATAACACCCAGGTTGTTGAATGCGCGAGCATCTTTGGAATATAGTTCTGTTGTTTTCGTATAAATTTTTTCTTTCTCGGCATTTGTTTTCACCAATGTGGCAGCATAAAGAATTTCTTCAATATTTAGTCCCTTAGGATTAGAAACCGCCAAAGAAGAGATTTCCTCGTCGCTTTTTCCTATTATTTCTACGTTAGCAGTCAATCGAGAGCGTCTCAATTGTGGCAAAATCTCGTCGGCCAATGCAGAGAAAACAGAAGAAATATTTTTTATTTCTTGCTCTCTTTGTTCAGGGTCGGTATACATAGATAGGGTGCGAAGAACAAGGTCTTTGTCTTGGATTTTTGATTTTTCAACCAGTTCTTTAAATCCTTCCCAGTCTTGGGCTGTATATTTAGCATTTATAGGAGCATCTACCTTTGCCTTTTTCATTTCTGCTGTCAGGTATTTGCTAGTATTTTTTTCTCTTTGTACCGCCAATTTTTCGTTGAGCTCAAGTCCTCCATCAGGAGATGCGTAGGCAGATATTTCTATATCAACCTTTTGGTTGGGAGCTTCGTTTGCATTTTTAACAGTATTTTTCCAATCGCCTAGTTCTGTTTTCCTTAATTCGCCAGAGCGCAATTCGGCTTGTTGAATAAGGAACATGATATTTGCATCGTAGGCTTCTTTGATAATGCGTTGAAATTTGTCGGGAGCTATTGCTGCCGCTTCATTCAAGGCGTTTGCAAAAGCTGCCGTTGCCAACACTCCATCAGCGATTTTTATCTCTGGAAGTTGTATTGTTTTATTTCCTATTTTTGCATCGAAAGTAAGGAATAGTTCAGACTTGATCATGTCGGGCACATAATCAAAAGAAGATGTCATAGTAACATTGGCACCTGCTTTTTGAGGTATGGTTTGTCCATTTCCTGCAACTTTTTCTCCCTGAAAAGTATAGGACGTACCCCAAGCTTCTCCTCCTTCATACCTTAAAACGGGCTTTACAATTACCGTAGCATTTTTATTAAACCACTTCTCAGGAAAGGTAGCGTTAATAGTTACAGGTACTTTTCCTCCAACGACCTCCAGAGGCTGAGGCTCTGCTTTGATGTAATTTGATGCCAAAGGTTTAAGCTTTGAGGAGCATGAAGCCAAGCCAAATACCGTTGCCATAACAAGTAGAGACAAATAAATTTTTTTGTTCATAATGCTGATGTTGAAATAAAACAAGGTTAATATTAATTAATAATTTAATTTTTTTTGAATTAAGCTACAAATTTACATTTTATAAATGATTTTTGGAAAATAAATCAAAAAAATATTAACAATTTTAATACTTATTATGATTTTTGGGAAGAATGGGCTTTGGCTTAGAATAGAATCTTTGATGTTTGGCTACCTTTTCCTGTTTGCAGCCTCACGATACCTATGCTACCCATCTTTGGCGAATTGATATTAAAATCATTCTGCCTGTCTACTGCCGACTCAAAGATTAGGACTCCGGTGGTAGAAAATATTTGAATTTTGCCCGATAGCTCTTCGCCCGACGCAATTTTTAAGACTTTATTTTTCCTATCATAGCTTATAAGGGCAATGTCCTCAGAAGTATTTTTCTCTATTCGCAGCTTAGGGCTATATTGCAGCAATGGCTGTATGGCAAGCGATGTCTTGATTGGCTTTATGGGATGATTGCTGGCCTCGAACCAGCCTCTTTTTTTGTCTCTTAGCCAAGCGGTATTTTTTTTTCTGGGGTCTAATTTTGCATTAAACACCGAGAAAGAATTGTCGGAGGGGTATGTTATTTGGTAGGCTATGTAAAATTTGCCCTCCACCACTATATCTTCGTCAAGTTTGACGAAAGATTCGGTAGCGTAGCCACTCATTCTTTTTATTTTTTCGTAGAAAGTCCCTGAGTCCCTATAGTATTCTTTATAGACAGGCTTGAATTGCTGGCTATTGCCTATTTGTTCGCCTGGTCCATTGTCTCCCTTGTATACTTTTATTGTGACCTCGCTCAAATTGGCATACACTACTTTGGGGCAAAAGAAATAAGCACCAGAAAGTATGAGTGGCTTGTCGGTATAAAATTCTTCTGCAAACTCTTCTGTTTCGAGGCTGTTGTGACCAAAGAGATAGTTCTTGTTGGCATCATTTCCAAAGCTCGTATTTTCTAGGGTTTCGGTATTGTTATAATCTGCATTCGATAGTTTGCCAAAGGGCTCTGCGGCGTATGGATCCATGCCCTTACAGCTAATTGCCCTTGTATTTAGGGGGTCTAGGTATGTTTTGAGTTTGTTTTTTGGGTCATCGCCATAGTCCCATCCTCGGAATAAGGCAAAGAAAAAATCGGCACCGCCAGCCTCCTCTGTACCATTACATTCTGAATTTCCTCCAGTGAGACCTCCAACCAATAAATTGTTATTGTCGAACAAGCCTGAGCCCGAGGAGCCTCCTAAGGTAGCCCCCTGAGTCCATTCCCTATTAATATGCCAATGGCTGTTGGGCATAAATGTATACACATCCAAAGAGAGGCTTATCAGCCCAAGATAGTCGTTGGAGTATGCAAATTTTTTCATGCCGAAGGCAGGGTGGTGAATGTTGGTATATGGATAATTGCGTAAAGTGTTGCCCGTTTGGCTCGCTTTGTCGTAGTCTATAGTCCATCCTGCATAATATGGTCGGAAATAATCGGGGGGTGTTTCTTTAAATTTTAATAGGGCAATATCAATGGGCTCAATTATAGAGGCCACACTTGTTCCTGCCAGCGACATCTCCTGCGATCCCTTGAACTGATATTTGGTATTGCAGATGCTCTTTTCATAATTAAAAAAAGCAATGATGCTTCCAGCTACCTTATTGTAGTCGGGGTTTTTTACTGAAAAAGAACCGTTGAGGCAGTGGGCTGCCGTTAGCAAATATGGCGTTCCATCTCCACTGGTATTATTGAGTAGGGTGCCCGAACATCCCGAATTGCCATTGATAATTAGCAGCACTGCGCTTCTCGATATATCTCTAGCCTCCTTAAGGCAGGCAATATCGGGAATACACTCTCCCTTGGGGGAATCAAATTGGGGTTCGTATTTAAATATATCCTTATAATCGTGGTTTACCTCAGTAATACTGAGGCGACCTTCAAAATCGGCATCGGCAGGCTCGCTATACTCTATAATTATTTCCTCGCCCATGACGGGGCTTAGCGGAAGTATTTGGTCGTCAGAATTATTTTCGTGAGTAAAAGCCCCAAGTATGTGTGCTGTGCTAAGGCTGTAAACAAAGAGCTTTGCTCCTTGGGGGATATGATATTCAGAAAATAAGACATTGATAGAAAAAGCTCCCTTGGATCTTATGCCTACCTGCCATATTTTAGTGCCGTCATTGAGGGTAAAATTCTGACCTGCCTCGCCCTTCCTTATTTCTGTATGAAACTTGTTGGCAAAACGAAAGGCGCCCCTCATATTGCCCTCATTCAAGAGGTCGTCTTGGAGTAGGGAGTCTAGGTTAAAGTCTGGCATTTCTATGAATAAGTCGCTAGCATTGGCTCTTAAGAGGCTAGGTTTAGGGAAAAGGGGATTCCCCCCATGGCTTATTTGTGCGTCCACCATTGCCAGTGGAAACAATATCAATATGATTGAAAGAGTAAAAAAAGTCTTCATCGTCTAATATATTTAAATAATGGACACAAAGTTAAGAATAAAAAATCGTATCTTTGCCTTAATTAAACATTCAAAACATTCGTTAATGAAAGAATTTATATTGACAGATACACCGACCGAGAGAGCTGTTTTGATTGGTCTTATTACTCCTCATCAAAGTGATGCGCAATCCAAAGAGTATTTGGCAGAATTGGCATTTCTTGCCCAAACGGCAGGTATAGAGCCTATAAAAAATTTTGTACAGCGCTTAGAGCACTCCAATCCCATTACTTTTGTGGGCTCGGGCAAGCTCAAAGAGATTGCAGAATATACCGAAGACGAAGACAATGAGGTAGGAATGGTTATCTTTGATGATGAGCTTTCGCCCAAGCAGCTGCGCAACTTGGAGGCTGTCTTGAAGGTAAAGATAATGGATAGAACGAGTTTGATTCTGGATATTTTTGCCGTTAGAGCGCAGTCTGCCAGTGCTAAGACGCAGGTAGAATTGGCACAATATAAATATATGCTTCCCCGCCTTACCCGTTTGTGGTCGCATCTCGAAAGGCAGAGTAGTGGGGGCAGTGGCGGATTGAGAATGCGTGGACCCGGAGAGACACAGCTAGAAACCGACAAGCGAATTATTTTGGATAAGATATCGAAGCTCAAGGAAGACCTCAAACTCATAGACAAGCAGAAATCTACCCAAAGGAAGAACCGCGGAAAAATGGTGAGAGTGGCATTTGTAGGATATACCAATGTAGGGAAATCTACACTGATGAATGTGCTTAGCAAGTCGGAGGTCTTTGCCGAAAACAAGCTCTTTGCAACCCTTGATACCACCGTGCGAAAGGCAACGATAGAAAACCTTGCATTTCTGCTCTCCGATACCGTTGGATTTATTCGCAAGCTCCCCACCGAACTCATAGAGTCGTTCAAATCTACCCTCGATGAGGTGCGCGAAGCCGATTTGCTGGTGCATGTAGTGGATGTGTCGCACCCTAGTTTTGAGGAGCAATTTGAGGTGGTGAACAAGACCCTTAGCGATATAAACAAGGAAGAGAAACCTAGCATAGTTGTTTTCAACAAGATAGATGCTTTTTCGTATGTAGAAAAAGAAGCCGACGACCTAATGCCGCCGACTAGAGAAAATATTTCTTTAGACGAGCTAAAGCAAACATGGATGGAGAAACTGGATGGTAAGTGCGTTTTTATTT
Organism: Bacteroidales bacterium; assembly: GCA_003851245.1. Taxonomy (GTDB): domain Bacteria; phylum Bacteroidota; class Bacteroidia; order Bacteroidales; family Azobacteroidaceae; genus BHEP01. Next base: position 81,432 of record BHEP01000002.1, read on the forward strand.
CAGCCAAAAACAAGGAGAACATAGAAGAGTTGAAAGAAGTTTTATACGCAAGGGTCAAAGAGATTCATATAGCACGATTTCCTCATAGCGACTTTTTATTTCAAAACTATGAGGATCTGGAGTAGTTTATCTCCCTTGCTTGCGCCCTCTACTTCCTACCAAAATCGGCAGGGATCTCCCCCAATTTATCGGTTTCCCACTTAATTATTTTTGTGTCGTAGGTGTTTTCCCTTAGCCATTTTTCGGCACGTTGTATGAGGTCAAATATTTCTTTGTTCTTATCACAAACAGCCAGTTTGGTCTTGCATTTCTTGTTTTTAACCCACAGCATGGCATTTACGCTGTCGGTATATATAGGAATATCTATAGCCTTTTGCTTGAGAAGAGCAAGTCCGTGCACGATGGCAAGAAATTCGCCCACATTATTTGTTCCATATGCCAGTGGGCCTATTCTGAAGACTTCTTGCCCGTTGGAGATATAAACCCCTCTATACTCCATGGGTCCAGGATTTCCTGAGCAGGCAGCATCCACAGCGAGACTATCTCTTATAAAGGTGCTGCTAGAACTTGCTGACTTAGGTATCGTTTGCTCTGGCGTTTTTTTCTTCAGATATCCCCCAGGGCCGTCGGCGAAAGCTTTTTCGGCAATTTCTCTGCTAGCAAAAGATTTGTACAAGGCTCCCTCAAAATTGTCTACTTGAAACTTGCATTTTTCCCAAGAATCAAAAACTCCCGTCATCACTCCTTTCCAAACTACATAGGACTTGCTTTTTGCCATGAAATTGTTTTATAAATTGTGTTAGAAATTATTTTTAGACAAATATAAGTCAAATCAAAAAGATATTAAAACAAAAAGATGTAATTTTGCAAAATGAATTGATTTTATTGTGAGTTATGGCAAATAAAAGAATTTTTTTGATAGGATACATGGGCTCAGGCAAAACTACTGTAGGGAAACTTCTTGCGTCAAATCTTAATCTTGAATTTATCGATCTGGATGGCTTTATTGAAGGAAGATACAGGAAGAAAATAGCTCAAATTTTTGAAGAAAAAGGAGAGTCTGGTTTTCGTTTGATTGAACACAATGCCTTGAAAGAAGTTTCAAGCCTCGAAAATATTATACTTGCCACGGGTGGTGGCACCCCCTGTTTCTACAACAATTTGGAGATAATGAATAAGTCGGGGCTCACCATTTATCTAAAATTTTCGACCGAAGAGCTAAGCAATAGGCTCTTTAGATGCACCCACAGACCCTTGATACAGAACAAATCCTTGGCAGAATTAAAAATATTTATTGCACAAAATATACAGCAAAGAACTTCTTTCTACGAAGGAGCTCAAGAGATATTAGATGCCGAAGAGATGTTGGCAGACTCAAAAGTAAGTACTATAGTGTCAGGTTTGACGCAGTCATTACAAGAAAAGGGAGGGCAATTATAATAAAGAAAATTAATAATATATGCGTACATGAAAAGTTCAAGTGCTTGCATTGGTGAAACATTTCTTCAGAGTCAAGAATTGATGAAAGAGGTGCATAAATCAAAACAAAAAATGATTTTAGGCATTCCTAAGGAAAGGGAAAAATGTGAAAAACGATTGGCGCTGAGTCCCGAAGCCGTAGAAATGCTTGTAGAAGCTGGATATAGGGTGCTCCTTGAGCGGGGAGCCGGCAATAAAGCCAACTATTCTGACAATGATTATTCTGAGGCAGGAGCTGAGATTATTTCTGAAGTCGAAGTGGTTTTTAAGAGCGATCTCATCTTTAAGATTTCTCCCCCAACACATGCCGAAATAAATATGATGAACAATAAGGCCATAGTATGCAGCATGTTGGAGCTTCCAAACTTTTCCTTGTCGGCGATCAAGGCAATGATGTCTAAGCAAATCAATGCTGTAGGATATGAATTATTGTCTATTGATGGGCTTTCTTTTCCCGTACGCGATTCGATTTCAGAGATAGAAGGAGCAGCATCCATTTCTATAGCCTCAGAGTTTTTAAGCAATGATCATGGAGGCAAAGGCCTATTGTTGGGAGGAGTGCCAGGACTATCTCCCACAGAGCTTGTAATTATAGGAGCGGGAGTTGCCGGCACTGTGGCAGCACACACTGCTCTGAGTTTAGGCGCAAGCGTAAAAGTTTTTGACAATAATATAGATAAACTCCGAAAAATTCAGCAAAACTTGGGCTCCTCATTATTTACCTCCGTATTTCATCCAAGGGTGCTTACAAGAGCCTTCAAATCGGCAGACGTAGTTATTGGAGCCATGCTTTATATAAACACTAATGAGCGTTATGTTATTTCTGAGGATGTAATCAAACAGATGAAAAAAGGGGCTCTTATCATAGACCTGCGAGTTAATCAGGGAGGATGTTTTGAGACCTCGTGTTTTTTGCCCGAAGACCACCCGCAGATATTTGAAGAACACGGCATTATGCACTACTGTGTTCCTAATCTTAGTTCTAGGGTAGCGCGGACAACAACAATGTCTTTGAGCAATATACTGATACCTATGATTACGCAGATGGTAGATCAGGGAATCGCCAGGGGCATTGCGCAAATAGACCCAGGATTTCGCTCTGGTCTTTATCTGTATGGAGGAAAATTTGTTAGTTCGTATGTGGCAAGTCATTTCAATATGCCGTCCAACGATATAGGCTTATTCTTGTCTGTTTGTTAAAAAAATGATGTATCTTTGTATCTTATGTGAGCTTTTCATGAAGCTTAAGGAACAAAAAAATATTAAAATAGGATGTTAAAAGAAACCAGAATAAAAGAATTAGAGGAGGTAGTAATACGCTTCTCGGGAGATTCGGGAGACGGAATGCAATTGGCAGGGAATATATTTTCAAACCTTTCGGCCGTTTTTGGCAATGAGATATTGACTTTTCCGGACTATCCTGCAGAGATACGAGCACCCCATGGCACCCTTAGCGGCGTATCTGGATTTCAGGTGCACCTAGGTTCAAAAAAAATACATACTCCTGGCGACAAGGCCGACGTGCTGGTAGCTATGAATCCTGCAGCGCTAAAAGTAAATGCTGCCTTCCTCAACCCCCATGCCATTGTTATTATAGACAGCGATTCTTTTGAAAAGAAAGACCTTGAGAAGGCACAATTCACCACCGACGATCCTTTCAAAGAGCTTGGCCTTAGATCAATACAGGTAATATCGACCCCCATTTCCAGTATTTGCAAGGCAACACTCGACAGCTCCGAAAACAAGCAAGCCCTACGCAGCCGCAATATTTTTGCCTTGGGTTTGATATGCTGGCTTTTTAATAGGCCCCTAAAAATTGCTCAGCAAATGCTGGAGGCCAAATTCGCTACAAAGCCCAAAATATTGGAGGCCAACCTACAAATACTAGAGGCAGGCCTCAATTATGGGAGCAATACCCATGCCTCCGTATCTACCTACAGGGTAGAAACTATAGATATTGAAAAAGGATTTTACAGAGATATTAATGGCAACACCGCAACGGCTTATGGCCTAATTGCTGCCGCCGAGAAAACAGGATTAGAATTGTTTTTAGGATCGTATCCCATCACTCCAGCCACAGATATAATGCATGAATTGGCTGCTCGCAAAGAGTTGGGAGTAAAGGTAATGCAGGCAGAAGACGAGATAGCGGGTATATGCGCTGCTATTGGAGCTTCATTTGCTGGCGACCTAGCAGTAACCACAACCTCTGGCCCTGGCTTGGCTCTCAAGGGCGAAGCCATAGGACTGGCCGTGATGGCAGAACTTCCCTTGGTGATAGTAAACGTACAAAGAGGAGGTCCCTCCACAGGAATGCCCACCAAAAGCGAGCAAACCGATTTGATGCAAGCCCTGTATGGCAGAAACGGCGAAAGCCCTCTTGTAGTGATTGCGGCGGTATCTCCTACCGACTGTTTTGATGCCGCTTATTGGGCATGTAAATTGGCTCTGGAGCATATGACTCCCGTAATCTTGCTCACCGACGGATATATAGCCAACGGATCGTCGGCATGGAAAATTCCGGATTTAGAAACCTACCCCAGCATAAACCCCCAATATGTAGACCCTCAGGCAGAAGACTGGACGCCTTATCAGCGCAATGCTGAGACACTGGTCAGATCGTGGGCAGTGCCAGGGATGGAGAATTTTACACACAGAATTGGGGGCTTAGAAAAGGACTACAAGACAGGGGTAATATCAAGCGATTCTGAAAATCATCAGTTGATGGTAAAGACTCGCCAAGACAAGATAGACAATATAGCAGAATTTATTCCCCCTCAAGAAATTTTTGGCGATGCCGATGCCGACTTACTACTCATTGGCTGGGGAGGCACTTTCGGTCATCTTTTTGAGGCTGCCGAAAAAATACGAGCTCTGGGATATAAACTGGCATTCTCACATTTTAAATTTATCTGCCCCCTCCCCTCAAATTCCATAGAATTGATTGCAAAACACAAACATGTGTTGGTAGCAGAACAAAACAGCGGGCAATTTGCAAATTACCTGCGAGGAAAAATCCCAGGCCTCAATCCACTACAATTCAACAGGATAAAGGGACAGCCCTTTGTAGTAGCCAGATTGATGGAAGAGATTATAAAAATATTAGACGATAAAAAATAAACTGAGACACTAAAGATAAGATGATGTTAACAAGAGAAAAAAAATACGAGGCAAAAGATTTCAAAAGCGCACAAGTAGTGCGTTGGTGTCCTGGATGTGGAGATTTCGCCGTCTTGAGCAGCCTGTATAAGGCAATGGCTGAGCTAGGCACTCCTCCCCACCAAACAGCAGTTATTTCTGGTATTGGATGCTCTTCTCGTTTGCCATATTATATGAACACCTATGGTTTTCATACCATACATGGGCGAGGCGCTGCCATTGCAACGGGAGTAAAATTGGCAAATCCTGAACTCTCAGTATGGCTTTCTACAGGTGATGGGGACTGCCTGGCAATTGGGGGAAACCACTTCATACACGCTGTGCGCCGCAATATAGATATCAACATCATTTTGATGAACAATAAGATTTATGGGCTCACCAAGGGACAATACTCCCCAACTTCCGACAGAGGCTTTGTTTCTAAGTCTTCTCCTTTTGGCACCGTGGAAGGCCCTTTTTCTACTGCAGAGCTGACACTTGGAGCACGAGGAAGTTTTTTTGCAAGAACAATAGATGTAGATATAAAAAACACTGTTGATGTTTTTGTTGCAGCCGACAAGCACAAGGGAACATCGGTGGTAGAGATCCTTCTCAATTGTGTGATTTTCAATGATGGCATATACAACAAGGTGATTGGCAAAGAGTGGAAGGCAGAAAAAACTATATTCCTTCGTCATGGCGAAAAAATGCTCTTTGGAAAAGAACAAAACAAGGGAATTGTACTCGATGGATTAAGTCTCAAAGTAGCTGAGCTAGATCAAGACGAGATGGCCATAAGTAGGGTTTTGGTGCACGACGCTACTTGTAAAGACTCTACACTACAAACAATGCTTGCTAAAATGGATGGAGAGGAGCTGCCAATGGCTCTGGGAATAATCCGCCAAGTAGAGGAACTCACCTACGACCAAGAGATGCAAAAAACAATTGCAGAAGAGCAGAAAAAAAATCCAACACGTCGTCTCCAAGACTTTTTGATGAGTGGCGATATTTGGGAAGTGAAATAAATTAAGTCAGAGTAATCGTATGAGTCTCTGATGAGTTTATGATGAGTTTCTGATGAGTTTATTATTATTTATGCGTAATTTATGCGTAATTTAATAATTTGTGTCATTCTATGTCGTAGGGGCGACTCATTTTTTATTTATGATAATCATCGAACTAAAGGGATGTTTGAGATTCTTGTATGACGAAAGTTCTGCCTCTGCAGCTCCAATTTTAAGCCTTGCTTTAAGTTTTAGAGGCACTCTATTATCGTCGTCACTGATCCACATTTCCATGGCATTTTTATGATTTTCAAAGGCCTTATCTACAATATCAACCTCAAATTTTAGGCTCTTAAATTTTTTATCGTCACCCTTTTCCAAAACATTTTGACCAAGAAAGCGAATCGTCATTTTCACAGCATCCTTTCCAATAAAATTGGTAATGCTAAAAGCCTGACCAACATTCAAATTTTCATAATCCAAGGTTCTGGCAAATGTGAAAACGCCGAGAATGTCAAAGCCCAATTGGTTTGCAGTAAGTAGGGTGTCGAACTTTAGTTCCCCGTTTTTCGTTCTTCTTGATCTTACCTGCGATTCTGTATTGCTATGTTTGAGATATTGTATTTCTTCTATATACTCAGTCTTTCCCTCATGAAGATGCTTTTTATGTAAGAGCGGACTATAATTTGTATCTGCAAAAGATTGTAGAGTATCTCTGATTTTAAATATTCGGTCAAACATGGAGGAGGTTCTAAAAGACAGCTCTGTTTTTGTGACTTCCTTACTATCCAGTTCTGCTTTTTCCACAGTAAATTTAGCTGAACCTGCCTTTGCCATAAGGATCCCATATTTTAGAGAAATATCATATTTAAGTTCCTCTCCAGCTTTGAAGGGAGCATTTTTTTTAGCCATCAAATTAGGAAAAAGAAGTAGTGCCAAGACCACTAAAAGCAGGCTTATTACTCGAAGAATTGATTTATTTTTGTGTTTCATTCCTATTTGTTTTCTTTGCTTCGGGTTTATTTTTTGTTATCTCCAAGGGTTTTTGCTTGTCGGCATCTATCTCCAAGATATTCCAAGTTTGCCTAAGTTCCCAGTTCTGCCGCATTTCTATAGCTTCATGATAGTAGAAAACCTTCTCGGACTGCCTTTTTTCGGAATATTTGCCAGCATCCCATTTATGATTATTGTTGAGGTCTTCAACAAAGCGCAGGTAATATTTGCCAGGCTTGAGGTTGGAGAAGACAAGTTCCTTGTTTTGCATCACAGCCTTTCGTACCACTCTATCTGAGGCATCCAACAATTCGCCAAAACCATAATCAGAGGATGCCCCTTCGATGTCTATGTCTAAGTGCGAATATTCTTCCTCTTCTCTAATCTTAAACATCCCCTCGTACTTATTGTTCCACGGCCCGTAGATGCTTTTAAAACTGGCAGAATCAATTCTAATTCTAAATTCGCTGCCATATGCCCACGGCTGTGTCAAGAAATAGCTAGTAGCATCGAGGCTATCTTGCCGAAACTGAAAGTTGCGAGCTTCCCAAAGCGTATCCACCTTTTGCTCTATGCGAATACTATCAGAATAAAAATTTAGCAAGGGCTCAGCAAACTTAATTTTTATGGTGTCAAACACTTCTATGGTCGATTGCGCTGAAACCTGCAAGCCTAAAAATTCTATTTCCTCTTCACCCTTATTCTTGGTTTTTTTTGGGATATTAGCTCTCCTTACCGATAAATTTATTGTGTCTACTTGCTCTAATAGCTGATTGAGCGAATCGCTTTTCAGATATATCACCTCTACTTTCAAGCTGTCCTTGTTGAAAATAGTGCTGTCTTTTATCCAATAATTAAAAATTGTTCCTCCCTCAGTATTATCAGAAATAAGCCAGTCTTGCAATTTGTCTTGTCCAAGAAGATGTAGTTGTGGACTTGCCTGTGGAGGTAGGCTGAAAGACAGGGTAATCAGCTGTTTTTTTTGACGCTCAGATTTTACTAGATAATGCCGTCCAAAGCTTTCCTTAAAAAGGAATAGCCTAAGATGATCGGGGCTAAAGTGATTGTAGGCTACATTAATAATAGTATCTACGCTCAAGCTGTCTGTAAATGTAGTATCTTGGCGAGTACGCAAGTCAAAAGAGGGCACTATCAGGCTATCTAAAAAGGCAATATCTTCGGCGGGCTGATCGAAGATATAGTTGCGGTTGGCATCCTTAAGGGCAAAGATATGGTATGAGCCATGCGCCACATTTCGCACCCAAAATTCCCCCTTGTCGTTGGTCTGTGTTGTTCGTAAAAAGGGATTTTTTACAAATGCTGTGTCCGAGAGATCTGAATGCAGGCCAATCAATATATTGGGCATTGGCTCAAGATTTTCGGCATTAAGCAGCTTTCCAGCAATTACAAGAGAATCTAAACTCTCTCCTGTGGAGAAGGCAAAAGAAAAGTTTTCTAAGGGGTTTTTCTCATTGTTGTCGACTATAGAATTTGTGAAATCTAGGGTGTAGGTGGTATTCGGAATCATAGAATCTTGAAAGGCCACACTTACCTTCCTTCCCTGCCCCTTAATTACGGGCATCATTTTTTGTGGAGGCGTAATAATTATTTTCTCTCCTGGTTTTTCTAATTTAATAAGTTCGTCAAAAAATATTTCTACCTTATTGCCCTGAAAATTTAATCCCTCTTGATCAGGAATGCTCCTTAAATATACTGGGGGTTCTACATCATATGCTCCACCCGAGGGCACTCCTGGAGAGGCACATCCGCACAGGTAGCAGTGAATATAAGCAGCAGCCGAAATGCTAAGAACTATATTTTTGACTATATTAAAATAAAATTTACGATTCATCAATTTTTAATCTCTCCAATATAATTTCTACTAATTTAGGAAATATTTTTTTACTCTGTAGCGATAGAGTCCATTATATTTTCTTGGACAAAAATACAACATTTACGCGTTATTTAACGACTTTAATAAAACTTTATGTCCAATTCTGCAATACAAGCATTTTTTCTTTTCGCAATATTCTCTTTTCAGCTGAATTAGGGCTTGAGAGTCGCCAGCATTATGTATCTTAACTCCTGCATTGGCAAATAGTTGGGTGACAGAGTTTTGCTCTTCTTTGAGCGACTCTATTATTGTGAGGGCTCTTTGCATAAAAACCTGATCAGCCCTCTTCTTGCCAAATGCAAAAAGCATGGGTACAAGGGTGTTGATTAAAATTATGTTCAGCCCACTAAGGCCTATGTTTTTTTCTCTTGCCCTGCCCGACTTGGAAAAATTATAGTGGGTCAGCCAGTAAGGATGCAATTGCGAAAGAAACAATTTCTTTAAATCTGCTATTTCGGTAGTTTCCATGATTTTAGAAAACAAAAAAGGCTGCGATTTGATCAGTGCCGCAAGTTGTGCTATTTTTATATGAGGGAAATTATTGGGTCTAATTCTAAGGTTTTTAAATAAATATCCTTCGAGGGGCTGCAGGGAGTATTTGTTTTTCAAAAAAGCATATTCCTTACTCAGAGCAATGGCATATTGATCTTCCTCCTTATTATTGTTGTCCTCATTATCATCATTATTGTCCTCATTATTATCTGCGAGTAAGCCTGCTTGTCCGAAAAACAGCGCCTCAACCTGCAAAACAGAATCGCTATGCTTGAGTATTATCTTTAGAGGGAGGCTTCTTGCCAATCGTTCAAAGGCATCGTTGTTGATGCCAAAGCCAAAATTGCGCGCCAGGGTAATGTAAAATGCCTGCCCCCAGTCTTGTTTGTATTCTTCCAAGATTGCAAATATCTGCTCCGTCTTTTTCTCCAATCGTTCTGTAAGGAGGGCGTTTTTCCAATCAGTAATAAAGATCTCGGGAATATCTCTTATTTTTTGGGCACAGGGCAAGGGGCTATCTTTTTGAATCAGATTTGCATAGTTTTCTTTAATTGCAGGAGGTATTTCAAGAGCCAGCTGAACCAGCACCTGCCCGCTTTGGGTCTTCACTACGTCTACATCTACATATTCCACCACATGCAGGATGACCGAATTGTATGCCTTGTCCTTCTGATGCTGGTGCTTATTCCACTGCGACGCGTATGTGTGCATTTCGATATTTCCTACCCACATTTGCGAGCCTATCTTTATTTTGGCATTAAAAAAATCTGGACCAGCATCCGTATTGTGCATTCCGGGGTCAATAACTGTGATAGGACTGCCATCGGAGCTGATAAGAGAGACATTGGCATACAGCTTATGCTTCCACACATAATGTAATAAAGCTTCCATAATTGCATTTTTAAAAAACTTCGTATTGTCAATTTTAGCTTCTTAGACTTGTTTGTAAATCTTAAATACGGTATATTTGCATCTGAATACAATTCAAATAAACGCCCATATGAAAATCAATTTTTTTCTGTTCGCCCTTCTTTTTAATTTTTTGACGACACAAGCCCAGTCAGTATATAAACAATTAAGTCTCCAAGATGTTGTGGATGGAGTCTATTTTGTTAAAAATATTGGCGAAATAAGAAGTTTGCCCGATGGAGAGCACTATACTATGCTCAATAAAGAGGGAACGAAGATTTTGAAATATTCCTATAAGACAGGCCAGATTGTAGAAACCCTTTTTGATGCTGCAAACACAAGGGAAACAAGTATTGAAAAAATTGAAGGATACCTGATAAGTCCAAACACATTTAGAATAATTGTTTGGAACGAGAAGGAGCATATATACCGACGCTCATGGAAGGCCCTGTGCTACGACTATGATGTGCGTAGAAACTTCCTAAAGCCCTTCAATGAGGATGGTGATAAGATTATTAATCCCACTTTCTCGCCCGATGGAAGGATGTGTTCATACATAAAAGACAATAATATATGGCTCAAAAAATTTGATTTCGACACCGAATCTATAGTCACCAAAGATGGTGCTTTTGGCAAGATAATAAACGGTTTGAGCGATTGGGTCTACGAAGAGGAGTTTTCGATAACAAATCTAATGGCATGGTCGCCAGACAGCAAATTTCTTTCTTTTGTAAAATTTGACGAGTCGTCGGTCAAGCAATTTAGCTTTCAGAAGTTTGACGGATCTCTATATCCCTCCTCCCTTGTCTTCAAGTATCCCAAGGCGGGAGAGGACAACGCCCTCGTTTCCTGCCTCTCATATAGCGTTGAAACAAAGGACATAAAGACAATGAAAATCCCTATCGACACTGATGGATACATTCCATTGATTAAGTATACTGCCAAAAACGATCAATTAGCGGTAATGAGTCTCAATAGGCAGCAAAATATTTTTAGCCTCTACTATGTAAATCCACAGTCGGGGCTCGCACGGCTAGTATTGAGGGAGGAAAACAAATCATACATAGACTCAGAATTATTGAAGCATATTACCTTTACCGATAACAGCTTTGTATATCTGAGCGAAAAAGATGGGTTTACACATATATACCTCTATTCGGCAGCTGGTGTTTTGCAGCGACAGGTAAGCAAAGGAACTTGGGATGTTACCGATTTCTATGGCTATAATCCTGCCACCGAAAACTTCTATTTTCAGTCGGCAGAAGAAAGCCCTCTGCGACGCTCTGTTTATAGAATTGATGCCAAGGGGATAAAAACAAGGATTTCAGAAAAAACAGGTACCAATACAGCCTCCTTTAGCAGCAATTTAAGTTATTTTATAAATGCTTATTCTAATGCAAACACCCCCCAACAAATTACAATCAATGATTCTAGGGGAAAAGAAATACATAGCTTAGAAGAGAACCTCGAATTGAATAAAAAAATAAAGGACGCAGCATTCTGCAAAAAAGAATTTTTTACTATCACCAACCAAGAGGGACAAGAGCTCAACGCGTGGATGCTAAAGCCCAATGATTTTTCGATATCAAAGAAATATCCCGTTTTGATGACCCAATACAGCGGCCCCAATTCGCAACAAGTATTAGACCGCTTTAGCCTAGGTTTTAACGAATATATGTCGGATAAGGGATATATAGTGGTCTGTGTGGATGGCAGAGGTACTGGAGCCCGTGGAGAATCTTTCAGAAAAAGCACCTATCAGCAACTAGGCATACAAGAATCGGATGACCAAATTGCTGCTGCCAAGCACTTGGGGAGCCTGCCTTTTGTAGACAAGGAACGCATATCTATTTGGGGCTGGAGCTATGGAGGAACTATCACATTGATGTCCTTAAGTCGGGGAAATGGAGTCTTTAGCGCAGGCATTGCCGTGGCTCCCGTAACCGATTGGAAGCTCTATGACTCTGTCTACACCGAGCGATTTATGCGCAGTCCCAAGGAAAATTTTGCGGGCTACAAGCAAGCCTCTCCAATAAACCATGTGGACAATCTTCAAGGAAGGCTCTTGCTGGTTCATGGCACGGCCGACGATAATGTACATTTTCAAAATAGCATGTATTATGCTGATGCACTGGTAGATGCAGGCAAACAATTTGACATGCAAATTTATTCTGATAAAAATCACAGTTTGTTGGGAACAAAAACACGTTTTCATTTGTTTAATAGACTGGAGGGTTTCTTGAAATGATACTTACGGCTTGTTTTTGTATGGTCTTTCCAAAAGTCTTTCCAAAAGTCTTTCCAAAATAATTTCCAAAATAATTTTAAGGTCGAAAAATAATTTTGCAAAATGCTAGAAAAAAGAATACGAAAGCCAGCCTGGCTCAAGGTACAATTAGGAAACAATGGTAATTTTACTCACACAGAAAAAATTGTCAGAAAAAACAACCTACATACTATTTGTCAGAGTGGCAAATGTCCCAATATGGGCGAATGCTGGAATGCTGGCACCGCCACCTTTATGATTGCAGGAGACGTATGCACTCGCTCTTGCAAGTTTTGTAATGTGAAGACAGGTAGGCCTGGGCCCTTGGATGTTGGAGAGCCCTTAAAAATAGCCAATACAGTAAAAGAAATGAAGCTTGTGCATGCAGTTATTACTTCTGTAGACAGGGATGATCTTCCTGACTATGGAGCAGCACATTGGGCGGCAAGCATACTTGCGATAAAGGAAATAAACCCCCATGTAACAATGGAAGCATTGATACCCGATTTTAATGGGCAAACCCACCTGCTGGATATTATTATTGCTGCCCACCCCGATATTATATCCCACAATATGGAGACTGTGAGGCGACTTACGCCCAAGGTGCGCAGTGTAGCCAAATACGATGTAAGCCTAGCTGTTCTCAAATACATTTACGAGCAAGGAATTGCTGCTAAAACCGGATTGATGGTGGGCTTAGGAGAATCAAAAGAAGAGGTCGTAGCTACAATGCACGACATAATAGCTACAGGGTGCTCATTGCTGTCTATAGGTCAGTATCTACAACCCTCAAAAGCCAATATTAAGGTAGAAGAATACGTGCATCCCGATACCTTTGCATATTACAAAAAAGAGGCGCTAGCAATGGGGTTCAGGCATGTAGAAAGTGGTCCCTTGGTACGATCGTCCTACAATTCTATAAAATTTTTATCCTCCTGATAAACGATTATAATGGAAATAAAAAAAACAGCTCACCAGTTCTACAATCCGGCCATAGCAATTCTGCCAGTGGTGGTCTATTTTTTTATATCAATACTGATGCCGGAGATAGATAGTTTCTTGCTAGGGCTATTTATAATTTTATCTTTCTTGGTAATCAGGCAGCTTTTTTTTCGCTTCAACCCCCCCGTATTGAGTTTCATAATAATTTTTATCTCCACCCTTTATTTGGCTCTATCTATTCTGCCCCCATTCAAATATATTGAAAACATATACAAACCCTTTTTTTTTGAGATACTATTGCTTACCGCCTTTTATGTTTTCAATAACTTTAGGTTAGAAATACGATCTTTTCTAATGAGAAGAGATAAAAAAAATATTATTTGGAGGGCCAAGCTAAACGAATCCTTTTTTGTTATCAACATATTTAGAAGGAGCATCTTGCTACATCTATACTTTGTTGCAATATACTCCCTGCTTCTGCAAAAATACCAATCTCCAAATATAGATATTCTTGTATATTATGGTTTCAGTGCTATTTGCGTATGTGCTATCATTGTCTTTGAATTTATACGGGTTTATATGATAAAGACAAAAATCAGAAAAGAACATTGGCTGCCAGTAGTCAATGAGGTGGGGGGAGTGATAGGGAAGGTAACCATTGAGGCCAGCAGTATTAGCTCTAGCACCTTTCTGCATCCAGTTGTAAGGATTGTTGTGCTACACAAAAACATGCTATACCTAGTCAAAAAAAAGGGCATCAATCAATTGAAAGAAGATTGTGTTGACTATCCTTTTGAGCAATTAGTGAGTTTTGAACAGGGGATAGGCGAGACAGTAAATAGCTTGATCGGCAAAGAAAATAGCTTGAGCAAGCATCCTGTGCGATTTCTTTTTAAATATCTATACCAAACCCCCTGCTGCAAGCGTTTGGTATACCTGCACGCAATGACAATTGATGATGCAAGGCAAATGCAGGCGCTAAACTCCGAAGACGGTAAATTGTGGACGGAAAAACAAATCAAAGAGAATATTGGTAAAGGAGTTTTCTCGGAGTTACTAGAAAAAGAATTTGAATTTTTGGAAAGCACTATATTTCAGGCAAATCAAATAATGAACACAGGGCATATTCCCGAAGCAGTGAGCCAAAAAATATGCGTCTGAGAGGCATTCCTATCTTCCTAAAGAAATTCTATACATCTTTCTAAGTGTATTCCCCTAGAGCCTTTTAGCAATATTTGGCAGTCTCTTAGCTCCGCTTTTTCCAAGATTTTTACCAGTCTGTCTACATCGCCAACAACAATAAAATGAGAGGGTGTAAGGGAGGGTGTAAGCACCTCGCAAAATATCTTCCCACAGAGATAGACTTTTTCAAAATCACTGCCTTTTATAGAACTGACAATTTTTTCGTGCTCTTGCAAGCTATATGGGCCCAATTCCAACATATCTCCAAGAATTAGGATTTTGGACTTATGTGGAATTTGCTTAAAATTGGAGATCGCCGCCCACATGCTTGTAGGATTAGCATTGTAGGTATCAATAATCAAGGCGTTGTTTTGTTTTGAAACAAACATTTCTGATCGCTTGTTGGTAGGCTTGTAGGAGCTTAATGCCAAGTTAATATTCCTTGGGCAAACATTCATATAAAGGCCTACGGCAATGGCTGCCAAAAAATTTTCTAAATTGTAAGCTCCAACTAGTTGAGAGTTTACTCTATGAGTTTGCTCTTGAAAAGACCATTCAAATTGCAAGAAAGGATTTATTTCCATAACTTTCCCTCTTACAGAGGAATGCCCCCTTGTGCCATAGGTAATAGGCTCAATAATATCAAGCCTATTAGCATTGATCATTACTTCTAATATTTCATTATCTACATTCATAAAGAACTGTCCTCCATGGGCATGTATATAATCGTAAAGCTCTTTTTTTGTTACAATAATATTTTCAAAAGATCCAAAGCCCTCCAAATGGGCTTTCCCAACATTGGTAATAAGCGCCATATTGGGCAATGCAATTTCTGCCAATTCCTTGATTTCGCCTCTATGGCTTGCTCCCATTTCTACAACAGCAATTTGATGTTCTTGTTTTAATTTCAAGAGAGTCAAAGGCATTCCAATATGGTTGTTGAGATTCCCTTCGGTAAAAAGCACCTGGTACTGAGTAGCCAAAACCGCGGCAATAAGCTCCTTGGTAGTTGTTTTGCCATTGGTGCCAGTAATTGCAAGTATAGGGGTGTTTAGCTGCTTCCTGTGATGAGAGGCCAAGGCTTGTAGGGTTTTCAAAGAATCATCTACTTTAAACACATTGTGCAATTTTGGGACGCTTGAAGAATCTCCCACGGCATATGCACAGCCATTATCCAAGGCCTGCAAAATATATTTATTGCCGTCAAAATTATCGCCCCTTATTGCAAAAAATATTGAGCCTACAGGGCAATTTCTTGAATCTATAGAAACGCTAGACTGCTCAAGGAAGATTTCGTAAAGTTGTTGTATTGTAATCATCATTTTATATTCCTGCATAAAAAATCAAAAAAATCTTATCTCTTGATCTAAAAAATATACTCACAGTAGGGCTTCGCTAGCAGCGGCTAATAAAAATATTTTTCAGTACAAAGGTGGGTATAAAAAACGAAAAATCTAATTTTTGAGCCCCTATTTGGAAAAAGGAAAGGGGATTTAAACTTTATTGGCAAATCATTTTGATTTTTATGTACTTTTTTTTAGTATCTTTGCACGCATAAACATAAAGAACGGAAATAAAAAAGAATGGAAGCCAAAAGAATATTATTCATTACTTCTGAGATTAGCCCCTACCTGCCAGAGTCTGAAATGTCGGAAATTGGAAGAAATCTACCTCAAGGAATACAAGATAAAGGAAAAGAAATAAGGACATTTATGCCTCGTTTTGGTAATGTGAATGAAAGGCGCAATCAATTGCATGAAGTAATTCGTTTGTCTGGAATGAATTTGATTATTAATGACACAGATCACCCCCTAATTATCAAGGTGGCATCTATACAATCTGCCAGGATGCAAATTTATTTCATAGACAACGAAGATTTTTTTCAACGTAAGTATACTGTAGCAGATGCTGAGGGAAATGAATTTGAAGACAATGATGAGCGTTGTATTTTCTATGCCCGAGGAGTAATGGAAACAGTAAAAAAGCTAAGATGGGTGCCCGACTTAATTCACTGTCATGGATGGATGACGGCTCTTGCCCCACTGTACATAAAACAGCACTACAAGGACGATCCATGTTTTAAAAACTCCAAGGTGGTGTATTCTATTTATAACGACGAATTTAAAAGTCCGCTAAGACCTAGCTTCCTCGAAAAACTTAAAATAGACGGAATCCTTGATGAGCATATAAAAGGGCTTGAGGGGAGTGCCGACTTTGCCGCGCTTAGTGCCTTGGCAATAGATTATTCTGATGGAATTATTCAAGGCAGCGAAACCATTAATTCAAAAGTCTTGGAATATGCCCAAAAACATAGTGATGCAGCCTTTCTTCCCTTCCAAGGAAAGGAAACTTTCATCAATGAATTTAACGCTTTTTACGATCAAATTTTAGGCCCCAAAAATCTTCCTCAATGAAGTTAAAAGTCCTTTTTATTTGCCTTGCTGCAATTGCCTTGTTTTCTTGTGAAGAAGACCTAGATTCTGTAGGTGTAAGCATGCAACCCGACAAAGATAAAATAAATGTGTTTGCCGACACTATTTCCTTTCAAGCCAGCACGGTAAAGCTGGATTCTATGTACTCCAAAACAATTTATGGGCTTTTGGGGAATATTCAAGACCCCTCGTTTGGGAGCTTGAAAGCTGGCTATATGTGTCAGTTTTATGCCCCCGAAGACGGCGATCTCTTTGTGGATACTGTCATTGGACATAAAATCGACTCTGTATCCCTTTCTATTTATTTTAGCTCTTGGATTGGCGACTCCCTAGCTCCAATGGAAGTTACTGTGCATCCTATAGTCAAAAAACTAGAGAAGAACTTTTATACCAATCTCGATCCTACAAAATACTGTGATCTACAAACCATTTTGGGAAAAAAAGTATATACAGCAAGAAACTTAAATATTCCTGATGAAAATTATAGTCCAGATAATTTAAAAGAAATAAGGATAAAACTGCCAGCAAAAATAGGGCAGGATTTGTATGACGAATATAGAAAGCCAAGGCCCAATGCTTTTAGTAATTTAGAAGATTTCAACGATTTTCTTAAAGGATTTTATCTCAAAAGTTCCTTTGGCTCAGGCAACTTAATCAATGTCTATGAGTCGCATATATTGCTTCATTACCAAAGAACGGTAGTTGGAATAGATGTCGACAAAAACGATAGCATATACGTTGCACCTACAAACCAGCGATTTAAGGTGACTCCTGAAGTTATCCAGCTCAATATGTATACCAATGCCGATGACAAGGATCTGCTAGATTCAGTAAAAAACCCAGATAGATTTTTTGCTAAATCTCCTGCTGGCATCGTTTCTAAGATTACCATTCCAATTCCCGAAATCATTGCAAAGATAGGCAAGAAGAAGCTTAGCAATGCAAAGCTATCATTCTCTGCCTTCGAGAAAGAAATATGGGATTATGCTATGCCTACAAGTTCACAGATGTTGCTGGTGAGTCCTGACTCAATTGTAGATTTCTTTGAAAAGAAATTGCCACCAAATTATGTCACCTCATATCCAGCATTAAATTTGGGCAACACTTATAATTTTGGTAATATCAGTAGCTTAATCAAAAAAGCTATAGAAGTAGCGCCAGAGAAAGATTTGGAGCTCTTGATGATTCCCGTATCTTTTCAGTCGCAACAAACCAGTAATGGGGGCTCTTATTATTATAGCACACAAAATTTTCTATATCCCTCGGCTGTAGCTTTTAAAAAGTCTGCCGAATTGCTCAGGATGCCTATTGTTTATACAGATTCAGATAAATAATCTAAGGGAGGCGATGGACAGCACGCTTAAATATATTGCAACAAGCATTTATACTTTTGAGGATTTGATCAACGACAATCTATTGTATGTTGACAAGACAGGCTATCTGTATGAAATGATTCGGAATCCCGACAAATATTTCTTCCTCTCTCGCCCCCGCCGCTTTGGCAAATCCCTTACCATCTCCACACTCAAGGCCGTTTTTCAGGGCAAAAGAGAGCTTTTCAAGGGACTCAAAATAGAGCACTTAGATTACGATTGGAAAGAATATCCAGTCATTCACTTGGACATGGGACAAGTTGATACTGCCAATTTTGAGATTTTAAATCGCTCACTTGGCAATTTAGTAAAAAAGAATGCCGAAGAACTTGGTATTTCTCTTTTGGATGAAGTTTACGCTCCGATTTTGTTTAGAGAGCTGGTATTTAAAGCATCCAAACTAGGCAAGGTAGTGCTGCTTATCGACGAATACGACAAGCCACTGACCGACAATTTTGGCATGCCTCACTTAGAGGAGGTGCGCATATTGATGGAAAACTTCTATGCCGTGGTTAAAGCGTCCGACCCATATCTGCGATTTGTGCTGATGACGGGCGTTGCCAAATTCGCCAAGGTGAGCATATTTTCTAAGCTCAACAACCTCTACGACATCACCATGGACTCGCAGTATGCCTGCATGCTGGGCTATACTCAGGAAGAATTGGAAGACAACTTTATGCCCTATCTCGACAAGATAATAGCAGAGCAAGGGCTAGTAAAGGAAGAGTTTATGGCAGCAATAAAATCGTTTTATA
>BHEP01000003.1 GCA_003851245.1 Bacteroidales bacterium
ACATATATTTGCACAATTATCATATGTTCATACATTAAATGAAAAACGAATATGAAAAAGTCTAATTATGACAAATTTCATGCGACGAAGGTAGAAGGAAATATCCTAAAAGGATGGGCTGAAATTGTAAGTAAATTTAGTACAATACTAAAAAGCACATCTATCCTAGCAGTGGATATGTATGTTGGCGTTCATGAAGTGGAGGTCTTATCGGCACTAAATGGGTTGAATGAAGACGTATTTATTAAAACAAGAGATTTATTTAAATCAGAATCAGAAATAGTGAATATGACTAACAGATTCGTCACTGACTATTCGCTGTTTGTATACATAACTCACCTGACTATGGCTGATTACTTTGATGATGAAAGACTAGCCATAGCTAAAAAAGAGATTGAGAATACAAAAGGTAAAGTAATCATTATGGGTAGCGGAGCATCAATTGTCGCTCCCCAAAACACCTACCTTGTTTTTGCTGATATGGCTAGATGGGAAATACAATTTAATGTTGAAAAATATTCAAATAAACTGAAAGCAAAGAAGCATGACCACTTTTTAATACCAGGTGGAACCGTTCATTGCTCGGGCCCATAAGGATTGGTATTAGAAATAAGTTCGACTCCTAATAATTTTACATTCAAAATATGGGATTGGGGCAGACTAGGACTTGACGGCAAACCTCGCCCAATAAATGTGGAAGGAGGATTGAAAGTTATAGAATGGGAAAGAGGTACAAAATACACCATGAGCAAAATGCAAACAAGGCTAAGTACTTATTCGGGACTATCATTTGATAGGCTGCAAATGAAGATATATGACTTGAACAATTATATTGATAAGCAAATTATGCTTATGCTCTATCGTAATTGGATAAGTTTGACTAATAAAAACACAAATTAAACTAAATATGAAAAAAACAATTAAACCAACAGCAAAAAAGAGTTATCCTTCGCTCATAATGAATATGAAAAATAGAGCATGGAAAACTATGTTATTACTGTGCATATTCTTAGGGAGTACGCATTTTGCAGTAGCGCAAACAAACAATATTGAGATCAGAGGAGTAATAATAGATTACAATGACAAAGAGCCAATTATAGGTGCAACTATTATTGAATCTGGATCTAAATTGAACGGAGTCATTAGTGATATAGACGGTAGGTTTTCACTAATGATTGATGCTAGCTCATCTATCGAAGTTACTTCGGTAGGTTATACTAAACAAACAATAGCGATAAAAGGAAAGACAAATATTCGTATCGAGTTGCAAAATTCAGATTATGAATTAACAGATGTCGTTGTAGTTGGGTATGGCGTTCAGAAGAAAGTAAATCTTATTGGAGCCGTATCTTCTATATCTATGAAAGACTTGGAAGACAAGCCAGTTGCTAGTGTTGTAGAAGCCTTGCAAGGTACAACTGCTGGCTTGACTATTCAGCAATTCAACTCACAACCAGGAAGCAAACTAGCAATCCAAATCCGCGGAACAAATACCCTAAACAACAATGACCCAATGGTACTCATTGATGGTATCTTGGGTGAAATCCAAAATGTGAATCCTTCCGACATAGAAAGTATATCTGTTCTAAAAGATGCATCATCTACAGCAATCTATGGATCACGTGCTTCTAATGGGGTTATTTTAATTACCACAAAAAGAGGGCGAATTGGAAAAACAGAAGTTACATATGATTTCAACTATGGTATACAGGAATCCACTGCTTTCCCTAAGGTCGTGAAAAGTTGGGAATTTGCTGAATTAAGAAATGAAGCACTGAGAAACTCAGGAAAGTCAATACAATTTACACCTTCACAAATCAGCGATTATAGAGAAAATGGTCCTAACTCAAATTGGATGAGAGATATTTTTAAAACAACTACTCCTATGCAAAGCCATAATCTATCGGTGAGCGGAGGAAGTGAAAACACTACCTATCTAGCATCCTTAGGTTATTTAGATCAAACAAGTATGCTTGAAGGCCCTGATTATGGACTTCAACGATACAATGCTCGTTTGGCTATCAATACTAAAGTAAGTGAGAGATTTAGGCTTGGTGCTACTGTTTCTTATGCACGCAACGAAATAAAAGATC
The DNA here is from genome assembly GCA_003851245.1 of Bacteroidales bacterium. GTDB lineage: Bacteria > Bacteroidota > Bacteroidia > Bacteroidales > Azobacteroidaceae > BHEP01. Next base: position 2,094 of record BHEP01000003.1, read on the forward strand.
ATGCTTATTGGACAGAATGGCTAATAGAGCAATCGTCACGTATGCCTCCTATCTATGCTATAAAAAATAACGATGGTGAATATAACTATCCAGGAGGTAGCAATACGAATGCACTAGCCCGATTGGAACAAGGCGGCTATCGTGCAAGCCAAAATGATGATTTGAATGGAGTATTGAATGCTGAATATAAAATTATAGAGGGGCTGAGCCTAAAGGGTATGATTGCAGGGCAACTTGTGAACAATAGACTACACGAAAATAGAAAGGCAATAGCAGGAACAGGTGATCAAGAAAATAGAATGACTGAAGAAGCAGGGCGCAGCCAAAATTTGTCTACAAACTTCATACTCGCTTATAATAAGACATTGAAAGAAAAGCATAGCATTGGTGGACTATTAGGATATTCGTATGAAGGTGGATGGACCAACTCTTTCTCAACATATAGACTCACAGATAGTTCTGATTTTGACGCTATGGCTGGATCTCAAGATGAAAAAGCAGGGAATAGTTCCTCTACAAATGATTGGTCCATCTATTCTGGATTCATGAGACTCAACTATAATTATGATGAAAGGTATCTCTTTGAATTTAATATTAGGGATGACATTTCTTCTAAATTCAGAAAGGGGAAACGCTCGGGATGGTTTCCATCACTATCTGCTGGTTGGAGAATTTCGGAAGAAAGTTTTTATTCTGAAACTTTTAAAAATATCATGACATCGGTAAAATTAAGAGGCTCATGGGGAATAGTAGGAAACAACAGAGTAGCCGATTACTTGTATCAGGCAACAGTATCAATAGCTGATGGCTATAATTTTGGCGACAAAGTTGTAAGCTCGGCAAATTATGGTAGTGCCAATAGTAATCTTACATGGGAAAAAACAGAGATGCTCAATATTGGAGTAGATCTTACATTTCTTAATAACGCTCTTACATTTACAGGTGAATTATATAATAATACTACCAGAGACATTCTTGTTGCAATTCCTGTACCAGGCACATATGGAGGAGGTTCTCCCACACAAAATGCAGGCAAAGTGCGCAACAGAGGTTGGGAAATATCGGCTTCGTATACTCTAAAAACAGGCGGTTTCAAGCATACATTATCAGGTAATTTGTCAGACAGCCAAAATAAAGTAATAGATACAAAGGGGACAGAGTGGGTCAATGGTACCGACATAGTTACAATTGTAAGAGAAGGATACCCTATGAATTCATATTATGCTTATCGTTCGGATGGTTTTTTTCAGAATGAGCAAGAAGTTAAATATGGGCCACAGCTTGCTGGTATAACACCCAAACCTGGAGATATAAGATATATAAGCAAGAATGGCGACCCAATTGTAAATGATGAGGATGACCGTTTTATATTAACAAATCCAAATCCGAGATTGCTATACGGAATGAATTATAACTTGCAATGGAGCGATTTTGATTTTGGTATGTTTTGGCAAGGTGTTGGTCAAAGGTCAGTTTGGATTCGTGGTGAAGCTGTAGAAGCATTTCACAACAACAATGAAGGACCTGTGTTTGATTTTCATATGGACAGATGGACATCCGAGAATGCAGATGCAAAATACCCTCGGCTGACTGTTGGTACAGAGTCGCAAAACAATGCTGTTAATTCAGACTTTTGGATCCAAGATGCATCTTATCTACGTCTTAAAAATGTACAGATTGGATACACATTGCCAATAACATTAAGCAAAAGATTGTCAATACAAAAACTTAGAGTATACACCAGTATACAAAATGCACTCACGATCGACAACATGAAAGGCGGCTATGATCCCGAAACTGCAGGAGGCAGAACATATCCAGTTGCAAGAGTATATTCAGTGGGTTTAAACTTAAGATTCTAAAAAAATATGATTATGAAAACAATTATAAAAATAATACTATTTACAGTGGTAATAGTCCTCTATAGTGCTACATCGTGTGTGAATTTAGATACAACGCCCAAAGATAAAGTGACGGATATAGAATTTTGGAAAAATAAAAATGCTGTGTTCAATATGATAAACTCATGTTATAGCTTAATTTCTAGTGCCAGTGAGATAGAATATGCTGACGCCATGTCGGACAATGCTTATGTAAAAGTAAGCAATGATTTTAACCAAGCCCTAGCAAATGGCACTGCATCTACCGCAGATAAGTATGCCCATAAGATATGGAATAGTAGATATACTGGTATCAGGTATTCCAATCTAGTGTTAGATAACATCCATTTGGCAACATACCTAAATGAAGAAATGGCGAGGAGATACACTGCCGAAGCTAAAACAATGAGAGCTTATCAATATTTTGAACTAGTTAGTAAATTTGGCGATGTTCCATTTTTCAAACATGCGGTTTCAATAGAAGAGTCACAAAAGGTAAAGCGAACAAATAGGAATACAATTATCAGTGAAATTCTGCAAGACTTACAAGATATTATTGACAACAAAAGCTTGCCAGAATCATATAGTGCAAATGACATAGGGCGTATTACACATTGGACAGCAATGGCTCTAAAAGCTCGAATTGATTTATTTGAAGGACACTACAGAGAAGTTAAAGACCTAACATCATCTATTATGAGCAAAAGCAAACATCGTTTGTTCCCTAGCTATAGTGGTCTGTTTACGATAGCAAATGAGAATAATGAAGAAGTTTTGTGGGATATTCAATACAAGCCAAACAGTCGCGAACATAGTATTCAATCTCAATTTTTGCCACCTTCACGACTTGGTTATGCTCAACTTGTGCCATTACAATCACTAGTCTCAAATTATATTACACTTGATGGCTATGCCATAGAAGATGCACCTGCAGGAAGCTATGATCCCAACAATATGTTTGACAATCGTGACCCACGTTTAGCGGCAACAATAGCATATACAGGAAATTCATATAAATTGAAAGATGGAACAGACCATGTAATCAACATAGATAAAGGAGCCAATCCAGATGGCTTTGGCTTTGCATCATCTTGTTCTCCATCAGGATATTATATCAAAAAATATTGGGACAATACATATAGTACAAATTTAAGATCTGGCTTGAACTATATTATTATCAGATATGCAGATGTATTGTTGATGCATGCTGAGGCACTTGTAGAACTCAATGAAATGAATGATGAAGGATGGAACACAACAATCAAACCGATTCGCCAGCGTGCTGGTTTTACTGAATCCTCAGCAATCGAATATCCAGGCAATACAAATATCAAAGAGATTGTACGCAAAGAAAGACGATCGGAATTAGCGATGGAAGGATTGAGAACAAAAGATATTATCCGCTGGAGAATAGCCGAAAATGTACTCAATGGATGGGCTCTTGGTTTTTATACTGGAGATATTATTGGCACTCAAAATGGATTTGTGGAAGTTGAAAAACGCAAGTTTGATAAAAACAAAAACTACCTATGGCCTATACCTCAATCAGAAAGAGATTTGAACTCTAATTTGAGTCAAAATCCTAATTGGTAATGTTCGAAACAAAAATAAATAAATTTATTATGAAGAATGTATGTATAATAATAACATCACTGATATTCTTTTTCAGTTGCAATGTCGATTATAAGCTATCTACCGAGTTTAGAACTCCGACTAAATTGGTTTCGCCAGAATTTATAAAACTAGATGTAAAGTCTCAAGAGTTAATAGTGTTTTCGTGGAGTGGTGGAGGAGCTAGCGATGGATCTTATGTAAGCTACGAAGTGTTATTTGACAAAAAAGGAGGAGACTTTTCCTCTCCTTTGGCCAAATTGCAAAGTACTTATGGGACAGATGAGAATATTAAAATAGAACATAAGATATTGAACCGTATTGCAGGCAAAGCAGGAATATTGGCAGAGGAGGCAGGCGAAATAGTCTGGACGGTAACAGCTTCAAAAGGAGGAATCATAAGCCCTTCTGATATTACCAAAACGATAGAAATAGAGAGACCTACAGGAATAGATCCTCCTGAGAATCTCTATTTATTGGGAAATGCCACAGAAAATGGAGGTAGCGAAGGCTTGCAATTCAGACTAGCAGAAGAAGGACTATTTATTATCTACACAAAAATAAATAATGCTGGCAACCTAAGGTTAAAAAGCGAAAAGGATGGTAACAATGAAGATGGCATAAACTATTATGTATCAGGAGACCTACTGAAAGAAGGGAATGGTGATTTTGCAATAGAGCCTAGTGATGATAAGATATACAGAATAACTGTAGACTTCAATACATTGAGTATGACTGCAGAGAAAATCGGAGAAGTTAGAGCTATTTGGGGTGCTACATTTGGCGCAATAGGCATTTTAGAATATACTGAAAATGGAATATTCAAAGCTGACAATTGTCTCATAGAATTTATAAGCCCTGATAGACTACATACCAATCCACCATCGTGGCTCGGATGGGTCGAAAATCGTTACTACTTTATTGCCAATGTTGATGGAACAGATATCTGCTGGGGTAGAATTAACGGTATAAGTTCTGAGAGTCCTATTGGAAATGAATCGCTTTCATTCTATCAATTAGGTGAATTTGTATGGGATCAATGGGAACATTTGTGGAAAATGTCAGGATCATTAGACGAAACAAGAGCAACCATTATCATCAACACAAACAAAAACAATCTTAAAGTGCATGAGTTTACGAATGTAGTACCAATGTAAAAACAAATATTATGAAGAAAATAATTTATTCAATCATACCATTCTTATTCCTATTTGTGTCTTGCGATGATGGCTCCGAGTCATTTATACGTGTTCCTATAACTGACGACGAAGAAGAACCAGAAGTAGTAGATCACAAAGAAAGAGGCTACGAAATGTATGACTTGGTCAAGACCAACTTTCAGACCAAAGATGGTTCTAATCTATTTAAAGAAAACTCTCCAGCACAAGCTGGAGATCAACCCTACTCTTACCTTTGGCCATATGATGCCGCGGTAAGTGGAGCCGCTGTACTCACAGAATTGGGTTGTGATGTAGACTATAAAGCAATGGTAAACAACTTCGAAAAATATTTTAGACTAGGAGCCGAAGGCAATTCTATTGGAGGCTATGGTTCATCAACCAATGGCACAATAGGTGGCGGCACTAGGTTCTATGATGACAACTCTATTGTGGGAATCAACCTGATAGATGCTTATCGTATAACAGGCGATGAGGTATATTTAGAAAGAGCTCAACGCATTGTTGGATTTCTCAAAAGTGGGATGGATAATGTGCTTGGTGGTGCTTTGTGGTGGAATGAGAGTGAGAAAAACATAGCTGGAAATCCAAATTCAAACAAACCTACTTGTTCGAATGGATACGCAACGCAGTTTTTGCTTAGATACTATGAAATAGCAAAAGACCCAGCAGAGAAAAAAGAAGTCTTAGATATGGCTAAAGATGTATATACATGGCTACGCGAAAATTTATACGACTCCTATACTAAGTGCTACTGGAACGATAAGAATATACTGGGAGAAATTAATAAAACAACTTGGACGTACAACACTGGAGTAATGATTCAAAACGGGGTGGTTCTGTATAGAATAACTGGAGAAAGTAAATATCTAGAAGAGGCCAAAATATCGGCAGATGGATCGTACGATTATTTTGTAAAAGTAAGGAATGGAGTTCTTTCTTATCCTGAGCATGACCCGTGGTTTAGTACCAAGCTATTAGGTGCTTATATAGATTTAAATCCATATCATGAATCTACCGACAAATACATCAATACCTTCAACGATTTTGCAAACTACGGATACGGCAATGCACGCACCAGTACTAATTTATTTTATGAAGACTGGACAGGAATCAATGAAGGAAGATATTATTCGCTGTTGATGCAATCATGCGTAGTAGAAACATACGGTTTGCTGGCACTATATTATTCAAATAAAGAATAGAACTATGAAAAATATAGCACTTATATTATTTACCTCAATCTTCTTTATCGCTTGCAACAATAAAAGTGACAGGTCGGCAAGCCCTTATCTTGACAAAGCTGAGGAAATGTATAAACTAGTGTGGGAGAAGTATCGTGTAAAAGAGTATGGATTGTTTTCGGAATATTATCCTAACAGCTACAAACCAAACTTGACATATATGCAAGGCGAAGATGTGAAACAAGCCAAAGAAGTATCCTATCTTTGGCCCATGAGTGGTGTGTTTTCGTCTACCACCATCTTGATGGAGTTTGATGATGAAAAATACAATCCGTATTTGGATTCTATTATTGTAGCAGTAGAGCAATATTATGACACTCTGCGTTCGCCTGCTGGTTATCAGGCTTATCCATCTAAATTCGAAAAAGTAGACAGATACTACGATGACAATGCTTTGGTGGGCATAGATTATATTGATTCCTACATGCTGACAAAGAAACCCCACTATCTGGACAAAGCCAAAGAAGTGATGACTTTCATTGAAAGTGGATGGAGCGAAGATTTTGGCGGTGGAGTGCCGTGGCTAGAAGGTGTAAGAGATCAAAAGCCTGCTTGCTCCAATGGCAAAGCTACGGTGCTTGCTATCAAATTGTATCAGGCGTGTAGCGATACTCACTATCTAGATTATGGTATCAAATCGTATAATTGGATGATGGATGTATTGAGAGACGACTCGTTAAATATAGTATGGAACTCGCTTATCACAACTAAGAATATGCCTCAAGGAGAAGTAGAAAAACATGCATATACCTACAACACAGGAACCATGATTCAGTCCGCAGTACGTTTATACAAGATAACGAACGAGCAAAAATATTTGGTTGATGCAAAAACATTAGCCGCTGGCAGTGCCAAGTATTATTTTGACAATACAGACATGGGCATACCTTATGTAAAAGATATGCCATGGTTTGTAGTTGTTCTCTTCAGAGCTTACCAAGAACTTTATGCAATTGACAACAATCAGGAATATGTAAATCTAGTAATAGAATTGGCAGATAGAGCCTGGGAAAAAGCAAGAGATCCAGAAGGGTTTATATTTAGCGATTGGACAGCCAGAGAAGACCAATCTAAACAGCCAAAATGGCTATTGGATGAGTCGTGTATGTCAGAGTTATATGCTAGAATTGCGCAAGTAAAAAATGAAAAACGATAAAAAAATGAACATGATACCAACTATTTTAAAATGGACTTTATGCGGCATATTTATATGTTCTACAACAGTATATGCACAAGAACGAAAAACACTAAGAGATTATGTAAATCCCAATATAGGAACTACGCATAGCCGTTGGTTCTTTTACACACCAGCAGCATTGCCTTTTGGTATGGCAAAACTAAGTCCCTCTACTAATGGTAGCTATGCAAATGAGCAAGGATGGGAAGCTGTGGGTTACGAAGACATACATACTTCGATAGAGGGATTCGCTTGTCTACACGAATTTCAAGTAGGTGGGCTTATGCTTATGCCTACCGTAGGTGAGGTAAAAACCGTGCCAGGCTTGTTGGATAATGTGGAGGCAGGCTATCGCTCTACGTTTGACAAAAAGAATGAGTTAGCTACAGCAGGTTACTATTCTGTGTTGTTAGATAAATACAATATAAAAGTTGAATTGACTGCTACCAAGCGTGTAGGCTTCCAGCGATATACATTTCCAGAATCAAAGGAGTCTGGGATTATATTTGACGTAGGAAATAAATTGGGAGAAAGTGGGAATGTGCGCGATGCCTATATCAAATTGATTGATAACAAAACCCTTGAAGGATATGTGGTAACGACACCCGAATACGTAAAAAAATATCAACCGGGAGCCGATGTGCGCATGTACTTTCATATAGAGTTGAGCAAGCCTGTGACAAGTAGTCTTGTGTTTTACAGAGGTGGGCAGCTATCGCCTAAAGATGAAATACGAGGACTTGGAGCTTCTATGGCTTTGAAATATAATACAAGCAAGGATGAGCAGATTACTGCTAAAATAGGAGTGTCTTATACCTCTATTGAGAATGCTAAGAACAATATGCGAGCAGAAGCTTCAGAACTAGACTTCGATGCAGCTAAGGCAAATGCATTTAAGGAATGGGATAAATATCTCGGCAGGATTAATGTTGAAGGAGGAACTGAAGATTCTAAAACCAAATTCTATACAGGTCTGTTTCATTCACTGTTAGGAAGAGGGTTGGCAAGTGATGTCAATGGAGCATATCCAATGAATAATGGAGAAGTTGGTCATATTGCTCTAACAAAAGAGGGTACACCTATCCACCATCATTACAATACAGATGCTATCTGGGGTGCATTTTGGAATCTAACTCAACTTTGGGCTTTGGCTTATCCTGAGTATTATTCTGACTTTGTGCAAAGCCAACTATTACTGTATAAAGAAACGGGATGGCTGGGCGATGGTATTGCCAACAGTAAATATGTGTCGGGGGTAGGCACAAACTTTACAGGACTAGCTATTGCTGCGGCATACAATTGTGGCATCCGCGATTTTGATGTCAATATAGGCTATGAAGCTGCTTTGAAAAACGAAATAGATGGAAAAAACAGACTGGTTGGTGCAGGAAAACTTGATGTAGAACAATTTGTACAAAGAGGTTATTCCCCTTATACCCCTGAATTAGGATTTGATACCACACCCGAAGGTTCTGGTTTTGGAAGCTCGCATACTATGGAATATTCATTCAGTAGCTTTGCTGTGGGACAATTTGCAAAACAATTGGGCAAGGTAGATGATTGTGAGCAATTAGAAAAATTGTCGAAAGGTTGGGAAACACTTTTCGATACAGAAACTAAACTCATAAGACCTAAAACAAAAGATGGAAATTTTATAGAAAATTTTGATCCTTTAGCTCCTTGGGTGGGTTTCCAAGAAGGGAATGCTGTACAATATACATTTTATGTGCCTCACGATGCTAAAAAACTGATAAGCTTTTGTGGACAAGAGAACTTCAATAATCGTCTCGATAGCATTTTTATTACCTCTCAAAAAGACATCTTTGGAGGCGGCAAAACACTAAACGCCTTTTCGGGATTGCAAGCAGTGTATAATCATGGGAATCAACCAAACTTGCATATTTCATGGATGTTTAATTTTTCGGGCAAACCCTATCTGTCTCAAAAATGGGTGCGTACAATATGTAACGAATTTTATGGCGTAGATGGCATTCATGGCTATGGCTATGGACAAGACGAAGATCAAGGACAACTAGGAGCGTGGTATGTAATGTCTGCTATTGGATTGTTTGATGTGAAAGCACTTACCGAAATAAATCCAAAGTTTCAAATAGGTAGTCCCTTGTTCGACAAGGTTGAAATCCAATTGAATAAAAAGTATTATAAAGGAGATAAATTTGTAATCAATATTAAAAATAATTCTGAAGAAAATATTTATTTACAAACAATATCAATGAATGGTAAAAAGAAAAAATCTATTTTCCTCCCATTCCTTGACATTGTAAACGGTGGAACTTTGAACCTGTCAATGGGTAACAAACCAAACGTATATATTGTAGAATGAGATAGTATGATATATGATACTATCTCATTGTCAAGACGTAAATATGCTCGACTTAAGATAGTTTTTATTTCCTCATTTGTCTAGGAATAAATCGAGAATAAACTTTTGGCGCCGACCCTTCGAGCTCTAAAAATTTATTCTCGATTTATGCAATCCTGTTGTAATCTTCTTTAGGAGTCTTATAATGCAACTTTTTATCACTTGAACAAATGACACTAAAAATATCCTCAGTTTTGAACATTAATCCTAAAAAAAGAATATTTTTAATAAGTCAACTCCGATTTCATAGCCCCCTACTCAAATAGTGCTTCTATTTCCTCCATTTTTAGATCATTGGTAGGGATATTAGAAATTACAAAAGCATCCGATATTTTCTTCTTTGCCTCTTGCAATTTCAATATTTTCTCTTCTATGGTTTCGCTAGATATAAACCTATAAGCCATGACATTATTTTTTTGTCCCATTCTGTGCGACCTACTGAGGGCTTGTTGTTCAGCCGCAGGATTCCACCAGGGATCAATTAAGAAAACATAGTCTGCCATAGTGAGGTTTAGACCGAGCCCTCCGGCTTTTAATGATATAAAGAAGCATTGTACATCATCATGCGAGGCAAATTTTTCAATTTCGGCTTCCCTATCGGGGGTTCCCCCAGAGAGCATTGCATATTTCCAGCCTTCTTGATCAAATCTATTTGCCAATAATTTGAGATGCCTTACAAAGGATGAAAAAATCAGCACCTTGTGTCCTGCTGCTTTTAGGGATTCGAAGCTAAGAATTATTTGATCAAACTTGCCAGAGTTTTCCGTGTAATCGGCTTCTATGAGTGCCGGGTGATTTGCCAATTGTCGGAGTCGGGTAAGCCCTTGTAGGGCAATGAAATTTTTATTGGTTTCTCCATTTTCTTTCAAGAGCAGGAGGGTATTGCGAATTTTATTTTTTTCTACATCATAGCATTTTTGTTGAGCTGGACTCATATCGCAGAGGATGAGTTCTTCAGAAAGAGGAGGGAGCTCAGGCATCACAGCCTCTTTTGTTCTTCGGAGCATGAAGGGAGATATGAGTTTCAGAAGAGCTTCTTCCTTTTTTTTATCTTGTTCTTTGATAATTTTTTGTATGTAGTTTCTTTTGAAAAACGAATAAGTACCCAATAATCCTTCGTTGATAAAGTTGAATTGGGCCCATAGATCGTCGAGAGAGTTTTCTATAGGCGTGCCTGTAAGGGCAAGTCTATAGGAGCAATTCAATTTTTTAATGGCTTTGTATGCCAATGATTCCGAGTTTTTAATATTCTGACTTTCGTCGAGTATGAGATAATTAAAGGGATATTTTTTTAGTAGTTCAACATCTGTTCGTACAATGCCATAGGAGCTAATAATTATTTGATAGGCATCAAATATGCTAGGTATATCATTCAAACTTTTGCGCTTGCTGCCTGAGTAAATAATAATTTTTAGCTCTGGTGCAAAGCGCAGTATTTCATTTTTCCAGTTGTGAATAAGGGATGTGGGCACCACTATCAATGAAGGAGGTAGTGTGTTTGTAGATTTGCTGTATATATATTGCAATAGAGTGATGGTTTGCAGGGTCTTTCCCAGCCCCATATCGTCGGCTAGGCATCCTCCGAGTCCTTCTGTATTTAGATTTTCCAGCCAATAGAATCCTTCTTTTTGATAAGGTCTGAGTAGTGAATTGAGTAGGGCAGAGGGCAGGGGTTTGGCATTATCAGACTTGTTGGTATATTCAAAAACAATCTCCTTATTGAAGTCTGTTTTTTCTCCAAATAAATTATCGACAATGCCTTGGTGCATTTTACGGAGTCGAAGTTTATTTCCTATGTCCTCGCTATGTAAGAACAATTCATAATATTTTTCAAACCATTCTTGGGGTAGTATAAAAATGGATTTGTTGGGTAAGACATATTCGCAAGAGCCTTCGAGTATGTGTTTTCTGAATTTTGGAAAGGCTATTTTATACTCCCCTATCGAGACCTCTTGGTTCATTTCAAACCAATCAATTTTGCGATTCACCGAGGATGTTATTTCAATGTCTCCAGCATAAATATTTGTATATAGGTTTTGTTCGACAACAAAATTGCTCAAAAAATCGCTGTGTCTGTTTATCCATTCGACGATAGAAAATCGGTTTTGTGAGTTCTTATCCTGCGGTAGTAAATAAAATTGATTATTCTCTTTAGAGCTAAAGCCTTGATTTAGTAGGCTTTCTACGACCTCTTTTTCCCAAGCGCTGTCTCTTTCGAGCCAGAAAATAGGGGCAAGTTCATTGGACTCATCCATGCCAACTATTTTGTGCTTCCTTAAATTGGGATTAATGCGCTTGTTGTTGTATTCAAAGTACAGGCTTAAAACCAGTCGACCAAAAAAATCCTCTTCTAAAGTGAGTATTGCTTGCTTGTGTATATCTTGAATCTGATATCCCAATCCCTCTATTGTGACCTCGTATTGCTGAATGGTTTTTAGGATAAATGTTTTGATATATACCTGTTCGGCACTTGCAGGAACGGCGATAAACTCTTTTTCCAAAAAGGGCTTTATCACCTTAGAATCAATATTTTCTATGCAGTGCAATTGATTGTTCATAATGACTATACTAGGCTTGCTAGACATAAATATAGCGTGTTTTTTTAGCAGGGATATATTTTCTTGCCCGTTTGTAAGAGAGATATGGTAACGCAGTCCGTCTTCGTCTTTGATGAAGCTGAATAGGCACTTGCTAGGACTTTGCAGGAGGTTTATTCTGTCTCTTTCATACATTACCTTAGATTTCACATTGTCTCTAAGAAATATTGGCAAAGCACTATTTTTCAGCAATTCAACAATTTCGGCATTGCAACTTTCTATTGCTGGGCGCACAAATGTTTTTAGTGTTTCTTCTGCTATTGTATCTTTAAACTGGATTGCATTTTTGCCTTTCCCGTAGAGTTTGGCAAGGTTTGCATCCGTAATTTTACTTATCAAGGCTGCTATTTGGCAAGCCTCATCGGTCTTGTCCCCTGTTTGGTCGCTATCCAAAGAGGGAGTTCCTAGTATTTCAAAACTTTGGTATCCACTATCTTGTGCAAGATACATATAAAATCTCCATCCATACACCTTGTGCTCGGATATAACTACAATTAATTTTTCGTTCACTTCTTATTCTTCTTCTTTTCTTGTTCTTCTTCTTTTCTTGTTCTTGTTCAAAGGCTGGTTTGCGAAGCCTTCTTCTTATTTGGATTTGCGATTTTCTTTGCGCTGCTCCTGTTTTTTCTTTAGTTCGGCTTGTTTTTGCTTATTTTTTGCCGCTCTTTCTATTTCTCGTTCTTTTCTCAAGCGTTTCAAGTCGTCTTTCTTCTGTTTTCTCAGATCCTCTTTACTTTTGAGAGACTCCTTACGATCTTTTTCTTTTTGCACTTTCTCTTCAGCCTTGAGCTTCAGCAAGTTTTTTTCGTGTTGCTGTTTCTCTTTAAGGAGAGCTTTGTCGGCATTGTCTAGTTTTATTTTTTCTAGTTTTATGCTGTCGAGTTCAATTTTCTCTAGCCTCGCTGTCTCCTTTTTTATGTCAGCATTTTCTTTTTTTACGAGTTTGTATTTTTCTTTCTCTTCTTTTTCTTGCTGTTTGGCAAATTTATCTATCTCGTTGTCTTTGCCTCGTCCCGAGAGGAGTTTTTTAATTCCTCGTATAGGATCGTTTGCAAATTCACTGTATGTCTCGTTGGCAGAATCTAATTTGTCTGAAATATTTCCGATTTCTTTACTTATAGGTTCTAATACATCCTCAGCTTTGTCAGCAGTGGCATCAGTTTTATTTGCAGTGAGTTCATTTGACTCAAGTCCGTCTTTGTTCGATATATTTTCAGCTTCAATTATTTCAGCTTCAATTATTTCGCCTTCAATATTTCTGTCGGCCACTATATTTTCTTCTATTCCAGCATTTTGAATATTTTCGGAAGTTTGAGTGTTTTCTATAATATAGCTTGAATCAGGCTCCATCTCCTCTTCTCTGGCAGCATATATTTTCCGCTTGTGCCAATCGGCAAGAAGTTGGCTATTATTGTCAGCAAAATTTTGCTCAAAGAAGTTCATATACTCTTCCAGGCTTTTTCCCTTAGTCAGTATTTGGTAGTTTTCGGTAGAAATGGGTAGCATGATAACTGCAGAATCCAGTTTGCTCATATAGCCCGTTTCCTGATAAATCATCTTTATGTACTGTTGTATTTGTACGTAATGATTGAATCCCGATATTTGCAGTGTCCTAACATCTCCTAAATCGGAAAATTGCAGGTCAAAATCGTTGACGGTAAAATTTGTGAAGTTGAAAGCCGCAATATTGTATAGCATCAAATTTTCGTTGGCGCTTCCTTTTTTGTACAATATTGCAAGAGTATAGGGCACATTTATTTCCAAGGAGAAAGTGATAGCGGAATCCAATTGGGCAGCCTCTTCTTCAGAAAGTCCTAGGCGTATATTGAATAGAGAGCCCCTTGTGAGAGGCCCGTTCATGCCTGCAATACTCATTCCTTGTTGAAAACCCTTCATCATTTCTTGTGCCAGCACACTCACGTCGGCATCGGGATATTTGTCTATCAATTCTTTTAGTAGCACCTTGAAAGTATCGGGCTCATTGGTTTGTACGAAAGAAAGTGCATTGAGGAACATAAACTTAGGCATTAACTTAGATTGAGCATATCGCGTGCTTGTCTGCTCATAATTTGTTCGCACCTGATCTGTATTGCCCTCAAGATAATCATTGTAGGCCTTTACGTATAGAGAATCCTGCATCTTGTCCATGGTAAGCATATTGTATTCGTATTCGGGCTCTGCCATTGCTATTGCAAGTTTGCTTTCGGGGAATGCAGCAATAATTTTTGTTTTATAGGCCTCATACATTTCTACATCGTCCATTTTCAGGTAAATGAGATAGGTATTGTAGTAGGCATCCAATTGGTTTTCGTGTGTTGGGAAGCGTTTTTCTAGGGTTTGAAATGTTTCTAGCGACAGGGAATAATCTTCCAATTTGTCTTTGTATATGAGGGCCATATTGTATATACCATCTTGAATAATGATATTAGATGCTTCAATGTCTTCTTCGGTAAGCGGAATTTGCTGTAGGTAAAATTCTGGCTTTTTATTGTCGGCAGTCATGTTTTCAGGCACTTGCGCGTCGTCTCCTTCTGAGGAAGTAGAGTCGGACGATGTTTCTGCCAGCGCTTCATTTTCCGGAAAAGTATTATCGTCATTAGCATCGGCAAGCTCCTCGTTCATGGGATTGTTTTTTGTCTTGCGTCGCCAGTCGTCTTCGAGTTTTCTTCTTCCCCATTTTTGTTGGAAGCTATTTTTTCCAGAGGCTACGGTCTGGGAGTTGTAGAAATAAAATTCGCCACTAATGGAATTACTGGGTCCTAGGTTGGCAGGTGTAGCAGAGGGTCTTGAGCCAGCCTGCAAATTGGGCATATTGTCTCTATTGCTCTCTTGAGCCTCCGCGAATTTGTCTTGCTCGATTTTCTCTTTCTCTTCTTTTTCTTTTTTAATTACTTCGGCAATTATTTTATCTATCACCGCCATTCTTTCATTCTCCGGCATTTGCGCCAAGTTTTGCAGGCTGTCTTGGAGATGTACGGCTTCGTAAAAGACAACAAATTCGTCGAGCATTTCTGAGCGCTTGGCTACTCTTTCGTAGTCTTTGTGCTCTTTTTTTAGTTGTCCCAACGCCCCAGAATATGCGGGTTGCGCTTTTACGTATGTTTTTTGTTCAAAAAAAATATCGCCCACCCTTATCTCACAAAGCGCCTTGTCCATTGCGTTGAGGGTGCTTTCTTCTATTCCTTTTTCATATGCTTCTATGGCTTTGAGGGTATCGGGAATTGTCATATAAAGATTTCCCATGGCATAATAAACCTGGTCCAGATAATCCTTATTTTTATTGTTTTTAGCCATTTTCCTCAATGTCTTATTGAGCTTTTCGGTGTTTCCTCCGGGGTATACCTCCGTTTGCCTTATGCGTGCGCTAAATTCGAGTATGTAGGGAGGGTTTGCCTTGGGCACTTCGCCAAAGGCCTTGTATGCCAATTCGTTTTGCTCGAGGCTGGTATATATTTGCCCAAGCAGGTATTTCATTCTGGTCTTTTGTATCTTGTTGGGCTCTGCTTTTATTGCCGTTTTTAGATAGGGAATAGCTTGGGGGTATTGCTCGTTTTTTATCAGGTAGTCGGCATAAATGCTAGCAAACAATTTCTGTTGCTTGCTGCTGAGTTGGGCCTGGTTTATTTTCGAGAGAATGTCTTCGGCCTCATAATACCACTCCATTTCCGAATAGCATCGGGCCTGCCATATTTTTGCTGTGTTGAAAACCTCGTTTTGTGTTGCATAGTGCCTGCTGATATATGAAAAAGTGCTGGCGGCTTGCAAAAAATCGGCATTGTAAAATTGGGCTTGCGCCATCATCATCCACGACTTGTGGAGAAAGGGGTTGAACTCCTGCTGATTGTAGAATTGTTGGTACTTTGTGTCGTTGCGCTTGCCAGCTTTCTTTTGTGGCTTCGTTTTTATAGAATGTGTTTTTATAGATTTTACAGATTTTTCTATTGCAAAATCGAAGGCTCCTCCTTGGTTTTCCTTATCTTTGGGTAGGGCGCTGATGGGATACATTAAAATTGGCTCCGCATAGCTTTCTTTGTGGTTGGTTTCTTGGGCTCTTAGTGCTTCATTGAAGGATTCGCTGCCATTGAAATGTATGTTGTAGCGGGTATTGATACCGTGATACCACCTTGTCATACCTGTGTTTTTGGTAGATGTGCATGAGCTCAGCATCAAAAACACTGAGAGCAGGGAGAAGAAAAAGGAATATTTCTTTAACACTGAATAAAACACTGAATAAAACACATAATAAAAAGGATGATGAAAATTTTAAAAAACTTACAAGAGATCTAAGATTTTAAACAGAATTAAGTCTTCTTTATTGCCTTCTGATATGCAAATAGATACATTTTGCATATAAAAAAGATGATTACCTGCAAAAAGATGATAGCAGCTCCTGAGGGTACGTTCAAATAGGAGGAGAGGAAGAGTCCAGCAAAATTGCCAGCAATGCCTAAAAGAACCGAGAGTATTACTATTGTCTGAAACTTTGAAGAGAAAATATTTGCGGTCATTTGTGGAATGGTAAGGGCCGACATTAGCAGCATAATGCCAATGAGCCTTATTGAAGCTACTATTGTTATAGCTATTGCCAGCATCATAAGGTGCTCTATGAGTACTACTGGCAGTCCCTTTGTTTGGGCAAATTCCCTATCGAAGGCACTATAGAGAATGGGTTTTAAAAACAGGGAAAATACTACGAGCAATACCAATGCAAGAAGTCCTATTGTCCATAGGTCTGTTTGGGTGATGGTGAGGATGTTGCCAAATAGATAGGCGGAAATATTTGGAGCGTATCCAGGACTTAAGAAAATGCAGATTACCCCCAGTGCCATTCCTAGCGACCACATGGCTGCTATGGCGGAATCTTCTCTTACTCCCTGTTTTTTTGAGAGCCATTCGACACTGAAGGCGGAGGCTATGGAGAATATCAAGGCCGAGATGATGGGGTTTGTTCCTAAGTAAAATCCTAATCCCAGACCCCCCCAGGAGGCGTGAGTGATGCCGCCACTGATAAAAACCAATCGCCGAGCTACCACATAGCTACCCACAATGCCGCAGGCTATGGCCGTAAAGAGGCTCCCTAAAAGGGCATGTTGAAAAAAGGTATATTGAATTATCTCCATTTTTTTATTTACTTACGCGGGGTTTATATCAAACTCATTGAGTATTACAGTAAAACCTGCAGACCTTAGATCTACCCAAAAATTGGGATATGATTTTGTTACTACTTCGGGATCTTCTATGAGTATTTCTGATAATATCTGACAAGCGGGGGCAAAGGCCATTGCCATTCGGTGGTCTTCGTAGGTTGCTATTGCCTCTTTTGAGATATTGCATGTGTCGCCTTTCCACTCCAATTGGCAGTTGTTGATATCGTGAATTAGGAAACCTATTTTTTTCAACTCATTTTTTAATGCCAATATTCTATCAGTTTCTTTTATTTTTAGGCTTTGCAGCCCATAAAAATCGAAGTGTATGCCCTTTAGGCATGCCGTGATGGCAAATGTTTGAGCCAAATCGGGTTGATCTACAAAATCGTAGGAGAATGTTTTTTCTACGATTTCTTTTTTCGACAATTCTACTCCCCTGCTTGTAAATTGGGTGTGAACGCCGAAATGATTATCAAAAAGATAAGCCGTTTTGGAATCTCCTTGAGGGCTGTTTGCCTGAAGTCCAAGGAGTTCTATTGAGCTATTTGCATCCTTGCTTAGGGCAAGAATTTCGTACCAGTAAGAGGCTGCCGACCAATCGCTTTCTATTGTATAAGGAATGGCTTTGTAGGCCTGTGGCGCAATATTTATTTCCCTGTCTTCCCACTGGCTTTGTATTCCAAAATCGCTCATCATCTTTATTGTGAGTTCTATATAGGGCTTTGAAATAAGCTCGCCTTTTAATTTTATTAGCAGTCCTTTTTTTAGAGAGGGTCCTATCATCATCAGGGCGGATATGTATTGCGAACTAATGCTGCCATCAAGGCTAATAGATCCGCCTTCTAGCTTAGTGCCCTTGATTTTGAGGGGGGGGAATCCCTCTTTTTCGAGATATTCTATTTGTGCTCCAAGGCTTCTTAGTGCGTCTACAAGAATGCCAATAGGCCTATTTTTCATCCTTTGGGTGCCATTGATGGTAAATTCGCCATCAGCTTGTGCACAATAGGCGGTAAGAAAACGCATGGCGGTGCCCGCAGCCTTGATGTCGAAATTATTTGCAAGGGCATTGTCGGCTTCTATCTCAAAGGCATTTATCATAACCCCAGTATCGTCGCAGTTGGACAAATTGCTTAGGGGGAAAGGGCTTTTACTCAAGGCCTTGAGTATAAGAGCCCGATTGCTAATACTTTTGGACGATGGCAGTTGTATACAGGCATTGATGGTGCTAGGAGCTGTGATATGATAAATTGTAGGATTTTGTTGCATCGTTTTTTATAAAATTGTTTTATCGAGTTTGCGACAAGTTATTTCTTGACGTTTTAATTTTTTCTACAAAATTACATAAATATAAGAAAAGTACTACCTTTGTTTTCAAAAAATATATTTATGCGCATAATATATGTAGATGAGGCTTACGAATTTATACCAGCACAAGGGCGGCAGATAGCTGCTACCATAGGTTTTTTTGATGGAGTACATAAGGGACATAGGTTTCTTATTGATCAATTAAAAGAAATTGCTAAGGCTGCAAATCAACTTACGGCTATCATTACCTTTGGCATACATCCTCGTTTGGTTTTGGATGCCTATGCGGGGGTGGAACTTCTTAACAGTTTTGATGAAAAATTGCGCCTCTTGTCTGATACCGGCATTGATTATTGTTTTGTTTTAGATTTTACGAAGTCTTTCTCTCAACTTTCTGCAGGCGATTTTATTGAGCAATATTTGTATAGTAAAATTCATGTAAGGTCTTTGCTGATTGGCTTCGACCACCATTTTGGGAAAGGGGCTATAGATGATTTTTCTACATACCGTCTTTTGGGAGAGCAGCATGGAATATCAATGACTAGGGCTGAGGCTTTATCGGCTATAGAGCTAAGTTCGAGTGCCATTCGCCAATATCTCAAACAGGGAAAGGTGAGAGAGGCGCAGGAAATGCTTTCTTACAATTATATATTGGAAGGACTTGTCATTGAGGGCAATAAGATGGGTCGAAAATTTGGATTCCCCACAGCCAACATATCGCTTTTGGAAAAAAACAAGCTTGTACCTGGCGACGGAATTTATGCTGTATGGGTTTATATAGGAGAGCAAAAGCTAAGGGGAATGTGTTATTTGGGAGCGCGCCCCACGCTCTTTGATCATGGAGAAGCACGCATAGAAGTCAATATCCTGGATTTTGAGGGCGATATTTATGGGGTAAAGCTTTGTATAGAATTTATTGCTTTTGTTCGTGGCGATATAAAATTTGCTAAAACAGAGGGGCTGATACAGCAGTTGGCAAAGGACGAATTGGCGGTGAGAGAAATTTTTACCAGACTTTTATAATTTATAGACTTCTTTGTGTAGTTTGTTTTTAACCCTCTCGAAGTCCGAATTTAGGTCTATTGCTCCATAAGTCATAAGAAACATGGGTACTGCTTTTTTTTCAGGGGCATAAGCTGGCTGAATATATGGAATTTGCCAACAATGAAAGCCCATTTTTTGGTAAAACACTATTCTTTTGTGGCTAATATCATCTTCGGGGAGCTCCACCTCCAGCACCACGGGGAGCTCCGATTTAGCAATCCACGCACTTAGCGCCTTTTTACCCAAGCCTTTGCCTCTAAGATTGGATGCTATGGCAAAATGTTCGATATACCTAAAGTTATCAAACATCCATGAGCTGATAAAGCCCTTTGTTTGGCCTTCATCTTTTATGACATCGACAAAAAAA
This sequence comes from Bacteroidales bacterium, assembly GCA_003851245.1. Taxonomy (GTDB): domain Bacteria; phylum Bacteroidota; class Bacteroidia; order Bacteroidales; family Azobacteroidaceae; genus BHEP01. Next base: position 22,027 of record BHEP01000003.1, read on the forward strand.
GATTTCTCATTTTCAAGTAAATCTAAAAACAAGACAAAATCTCGCCGCTCATCTTCACAAAACGAGTTTGTATAGATGTCTTGGATGATATTGAGGTCCTCGGCATCGCTTGTTGTGCCTGTTTGTAATTGATTAATATAAAATTTCATTTATAGAATTAAAATATGTGTCTGAAATCTTCTCCGTTTTTGGGTAGGTATGTTTTCATACCAAATTTCTCGCCAGCGATGATATTTGCTGGGCCATCGTCGATGAATAATGTTTCGCTAGGGATTAGTCCTGAATCCTGAATCATAAATTCATAAATTTTGTCGTGAGGTTTGGTATATCCTATTTCGTACGATAAGTACAACTTGTCAAAATATTGGTCAAGGCTTTTTCCTTTTTCTGAAAATTGAGGAGTCCTAGCCCACGACATAATCACAGGATTGGTATTGCTCAGCAGGTATAGCTTGTATTTTTTAGCCAGCTCTTCCAGCATTTCTAATTTGTAGGCAGGGGTTTCTTTGATAAAACCAAACCATGCGTAATCAATTTTTTCTGCCGCGATGTCTTTTCCCGCAATTTGTCGTAGCTGTTCATAAAAATTTTCTTTAGATATTTTCCCTTCTTCTAGTTCGAGAAATATTCCCTTTTGATGATAAGCATCCAGAAGATCTTCGGCACTGTCTACACCAATTTCTATAAATCGTCTTACAGCCTCGTCTCTATCCAAGGTGATGATGACTCCTCCTAAGTCAAATACTATGTTTTTAATGTTGTCCATTTATTTTTTATTGTTGTATGTGTTGTATTTTTTATTGTTTCTGTTCAGATAGGTACTTCTATAAATTGCTTTTTCTTCCTTGTCTACGGGTTTCTAAATGATCATTTGCAAAGGCAAACTCCCTTCCTTATCACCCTTGACAGCGTCGAAAAATATAATTTTTAGAACCCCTCTTATATTTTGGTGCTTTCTAAAAGACCTTGGCAGGCATCTTCAAGCAGATCAAGCACCAATTCAAATCCTTGGGCTCCTCCATAATACGGATCAGGAATATGATCGCAGGAGTGCTTACTGCAATATTCCGACATTCGTCTAATTTTTTTCTTGCTTTCCAAGTCTGGCGCTTTTTGTTCCAGTGCCTCTATATTGTTGTCGTCCATACCAATAATGAGGTCGAAATCAAAAAAATCTTGGTATACCACAGCCCTAGAGCGAGAGTTTAGATCGTAATTTCTTCTCTTTCCATGTGCCCGCATCCTGCTGTCGGGCAGTTGTCCCTCATGTATTCCCAATATGCCTGCCGAATCAATACAGAAGTCGTTTTGGAGTCCCTTGTCAAGCACCATCTTTTTCATTATGGCCTCAGCACTTGGCGATCTACATATATTTCCTAAGCAAACGAATAATATTTTTTTCTGTTCCATCATTGCAATAATTAGTATGATGCTTTTGTGCGTATTTCAGATTTTCATCTGGCATTTTGGCAGCAAGCGCATACTTTTGATCATGCAAATATACAAAATATTTGTCTATAGGTCTTCTTTGAAAAGTATTATTAGTTTTTATTTTTTAAATAATGCGCCTGTAATCAGAAGATAGCCACTTTTAATTTATGCTAAAATATAGTGTTTGTAGGTAATAATTGACAATTAGTTTTTAACTTTGTGGGTATGAAATTTGAAACAAAGAGGATGTTTTATGCTGTTTTTTTTCCTTTGCTTTTTGTACTCCTGCTGTGGGGAGCTAAGAGCTTGGAGTGGCTTTGCGATGGCAGCTGGTATCATTTGGGTATTTATCCTCGAGAATTTTGGGGTCTTGGGGGCATTTTTACGTCGCCACTTATCCATGCCGATCTAAAGCATTTATTGTCAAATAGCATTCCAATATTTTTGTTGTCATGGTGTTTGTGTTATTTCTACAAAGATTTGGGCTATCTTGCATTTCTACTGATATGGATTTCCTCAGGTTTTTTTACCTGGCTTCTTGGCAGACCTTCTTGGCATATTGGAGCTAGTGGGCTGATTTATGGATTGTCTTTTTTTCTTTTTTTTAGTGGTGTTTTGCGTCGTCACATTCCTCTTTTGGCAATAGCTATGTTGGTAGTCTTTCTTTATGGAAGTACCGTTTGGAATATGTTTCCCATTTCGGAATTGCTGCAAGAGAATGTTTCCTGGGAGGGGCATTTGGCAGGCGCTATTGCCGGCTTTGCCTTGGCTATTATTTTAAGAAAATATGGGCCCCAAAAAGACCCTATTCCATTAGAGGAGGAAGAGGAGGAAGAGGAGGAAGAGGATGAAAATACGAATAAGGATGATACAGAGCACTTATAAAAGTGATGGACCTGAATAAAAAAGGGCAAGAGCATCGTATCTATTAGATCCAGTGTAAGCATTTTGAACAAATCTTCTGTGGTATCATTATCAATGTCTGTGAAAGAGGGGGGGTAGTTATATTATATTCCTTGAATTAAGAAGTAAAAAGAGTCATCTAAAAATTAATTTAGATGACTCTTTTTACTTCTTTTATGCAATGTGCTTCTTTAGAAGTGTCCCCGCAGGGATTCGAACCCTGGACCCAATGATTAAGAGTCATTTGCTCTACCAGCTGAGCTACGAAGACATAAAACAACAGCCTTTTTGTCTATTGCGGTGCAAATTTAGGAATATATAATATACATTCCAAATTTTAGAGCCTATTTTTAATAAAAATTTTTCACTTAAATAAATACCCTAAATAAATACCTTACCTTTGTCGTCTTATTATAAAAAACAAATTTGATGTCAACATATACTGAAGATAAAAGGAAAGTTACTACCCACAGACTGGTAGAAATGAAACAGAGAGGGGAAAAAATCTCCATGCTCACTGCCTACGATTATTCTATGGCTTCCATAATTGATCAAGCTGGAATGGATGTGATACTTGTTGGCGATTCGGCTTCCAATGTAATGGCTGGCAATATTACAACTCTTCCTATGACTTTGGATCAAATGATATATCATGGAAAATCGGTGATGAGAGCTGTAAAAAGAGCTCTGGTAGTTGTTGATATGCCCTTTGGGTCTTACCAGGGAAACTCTAAAGAAGCTCTTTATTCGGCCATAAGAATAATGAAAGAAACCGATGCTGACTGTGTGAAAGTGGAGGGTGGTGCCGAAATAAAAGAATCCATTATAAGAATACTCAGTGCTGGGATTCCCATTATGGGGCATCTTGGACTTACTCCTCAGTCTATAAACAAATTTGGTACCTACGCCGTAAGAGCCAAAGACGATATTGAAGCTGAAAAATTAATTCAAGACGCTCTCTTACTAGAAGAGCTTGGATGCTTCGCCATAGTATTGGAAAAAATACCCGCTTCATTGGCAGCAAAGGTCTCCAAAAAACTCAACATTCCCATCATTGGGATAGGTGCTGGTGCTGAGGTCGATGGGCAAGTATTGGTTATGCATGATATGTTGGGTATCAACAAGGAGTTCTCTCCGCGATTTTTGCGCAGGTATGCCAATTTGTATGAGGTAATACATGGAGCCGTACAATCTTATATCGAAGACGTGAAGAGCCAGGATTTCCCCAACTCCAAGGAATGGTATTGAGAGATGCTGGTGATGTAATAAACAAAATTTATGGACAATAAACAAGCGGCCCTGCTTCTAATTTATACTGGAGGAACCATAGGAATGATGGAAAATCCTGCCACTGGTGCCTTAGAAACTTTCAACTTCAAGCATCTGAGAGATCAAGTGCCCGAACTCAAACAATTTGCATTTAGAATAGACAACATACAGTTTGATCCGCTAATAGATTCTTCCGACATGCAGTTGGATGGTTGGTGTAAGTTGGTAAAAATTATTGAAACAAACTACGACAAATACGATGGTTTTGTGATTCTACATGGCACAGATACAATGGCATACACGGCTTCGGCACTGAGTTTTATGTTGGAAAATCTCAGCAAGCCTGTCATTCTCACAGGTTCGCAATTGCCTATTGGCAAACTTCGTACCGACGGAAAAGAAAATCTAATAACTGCCTTAGAAATTGCTGGAGACAAAAATGATAAGGGCAAGCCTATTGTCAGCGAGGTATGTATATTTTTTCAAAACCAGTTGATGAGGGGCAACAGAACGACCAAAATAAATGCCGAAAATTTCAAGGCCTTCCATTCTTTCAATTATCCCATTTTGGCGCAGGCGGGATTGCACATAAAATATGAACATCATTTTATCAATGAGGTCAAGCAAAGACCGCTCATATTTCATTACCTCTTAGACCCTAATGTGATGATAATGAAAATATTTCCTGGAATTTCCGAAAAAGTTCTTCATGCTGTAATATCTATTGAGGGCTTGAAAGGCATTGTATTAGAGACTTATGGTGCCGGCAATGCCCCCAACCACGCTTGGTTCATTGACTTAATAAAGGCTGCAGTTGCAAGAGGTATTGTGATTCTCAATGTCACTCAATGTGCCTCAGGAACTGTAGAAATGCACCGCTACCAGACAGGGCAAATATTGCTTGATGCTGGCGTGCTCTCAGCTCACGATATGACTACCGAAGCCGCCATCACCAAACTTATGTTCCTCTTTGGACATGGCATGAGCAAGCAGCAAGTCCAGGCTTATTTGTCCTGTTCGCTAAGTGGAGAATTTAGCTCCGAAGAGGGCGAAAATTAATCTTAATAGCCTATAATCATAGGGGTGGTTTTACCATCCTAAGCCTGCTGTCTTTAATGTTCAGCAGGGGCAAAGCACAAGTTCAGGGGCAACACACAAGTTCTTATTAAAACTACCTACAATTCAGGGAATGTCCAAGGGCTGCTATAAATAGGTTTTATCAATCTATTAGCCTCCTCTTGATCAAAGCGTTGAGTGATAGGATTCCAGTTTACGGGCTGCTTAATGCGGCAGGATATATTTGCCAAATGAGTCAATTTAGCTACCTTGGCACTCAATTCAATGTTGGCATTGGGCTTCTCTCTAGTGACCATACAATCAAGAAAATTGCCAACGTGAAGTTTTAATCCACCATCGGCTACTCCCTGTCCTTCGGTAGCTTGTCCAGAAGTTTTCAGGGCTACGGCTTCCATTCGTGGGGCACTATCTACCTCAGGAATAACCTCCCAGCCATTGCGATCGAGTACTAAGGTTCCGTTTTCTCCAATAAAGGCCAATCCATGTTCGCGTCCGTAAGGGCCATCTTGAACTCCACAGGCATGATCCCAGGTAATGTTGAAATCGTCGTACTCAAAAGCCGCAATTAGCGTATCGGGGGTCTCCGAAGCATCATTGGGATAGGCATACTTACCTCCTGCTGTCATTATATTTTTGGGTAAATCGGCATTCATACCCAGCAAGGCATAGTCGAGCAAATGCACTCCCCAGTCCGACATAAGTCCCCCAGCATAATCCCAGTAGTTTCTAAAATTGTAGTGAAAACGATTGGGATTGAAAGGGCGATGGGGAGCCGGTCCCAGCCACATGTTATAGTCCACACCTGCGGGCACGGGGCCATCAGGCTGAACGGGAAGTTCTTTTTTCCATATCATATATGCCCATACCTTCACTGTGCGAATGCGCCCCAGCTTGCCCGAATGAACAAACGCCATAGCTTCTTGCCAGTGAGGATCGCTGCGCTGCCATTGTCCCGACTGCACAACGGTTTTGTAGCGTAGAGCCGCTTTAACCATAGCGTCGCATTCGGCAATAGAGTTGCCCAAAGGTTTTTCGCAATACACATCCTTGCCAGATTGGCAGGCTCCTACAGTTTGCAAGCAATGCCAATGGTCGGGAGTGGCAACAATAACTGCATCAACATCCTTATTATCCATCACTCGCTGCCAATCTTTGTAAAGGAAAGGTGGTTTCTTGCCTTTTATATTCTTCACATCATCAGCTCTTTTGTTGAGCCAATGGTCGTCAATATCACAAATAGAAACACATTCCACTTGAGGAAACTTGAGGAAAGTCTCCAAATTAGACCAGCCCATATTTCTGCCCCCAATCAGGGCTACTTTTATTTTGTCGGAAGCTTTAAGTGCAGAATTTCCTCCCTTGGCAATGCTAGGAAAAGCAAAAGATGCCCCCAAACCTGCTCCTGCCACAAAGGCATTTTTAATAAATTCTCTTCTGTTTGACATATTTTGGTAATTATAGATAATGAATAATAAAGAGCTTTGTAATTGAAATATCAGTTATGGTGTGCGTACACAGGGCAAGCTTTTGATTGCTAAAACCTGTCAAATGTAAATAAATAAAACGAAAGATGCAAATATTATTCAAAAAGATGAAGGATTTCTTATTCTTGACTCATAATTGGCAATTAACTCATACCTTTGTGCTCTTTAGATAAAAAGATATTCAATGATTCAAAAACAATTTGATATTCGCTTCCCTGCCGAATGGGAAGAGCAAAGTGGGGCAATGCTTACATGGCCCCATGTAGATAGCGACTGGAGGGAAATTATGGTAGAGGTGATTCCCTGTTTTGTGAGCATAGCCCAAGAGATAATAAAACGTGAGAAGCTATTGATTGTTTGCCGCAATATTGCTGAGGTCAAGCGAGATTTGGGAAATGTAGACCTCAAGCAAATTGTATTTAGAGAAATAGAAAGTAACGACTCCTGGGCGCGTGATCATGGGCCAATAAGCATTACGGTAAATGGCAATCCTTTCATCTGTGACTACGCCTTCAATGGCTGGGGCATGAAATTTGCTGCAAACTTAGACAATCAAATAAACAAGAAACTATATGCAAGTAAGGCATTTGACCCTAGCATAGCTTATCAAAGCATGCTCCACTGTGTGCTTGAAGGAGGGAGTATAGAGTCCGACGGTTGTGGCACATTACTTACAAGCACTGAATGCTTGCTGTCGGACAATAGAAATGAATACAAATCAAAAGAAGAGATAGGCGATTATCTTAAACTGATGCTCGGTATTGAGCGCATTTTATGGCTTAATCATGGATATTTGGAAGGCGATGATACCGACAGTCATATCGATACCTTGGCTCGTTTTTGCACGCCACAGACCATTGCTTATGTGCAATGCCTTGATATGCACGACCCGCATTTTGAGGCGCTACACGCAATGGAAAAAGAGCTAAAGAGTTTCCTAACAATAGATAATAAGCCATACCAACTTATTGCCCTACCAATGGCAGATGTGGTAATGGACAATCACTGCAGACTTCCTGCCACCTATGCCAATTTTTTAATCATCAATAAGGCTGTATTGATGCCCTTCTACAATTCTCCAAAAGATGCTATTGCACAAGAGTGTCTGCAGAAAGCATTTCCCGACAGGGAGATTGTCGGTATCAACTGCCTGCCTTTAATCAAGCAGCATGGCTCCCTACATTGCGTCACCATGCAGTTTCCCAAAAGTATTAAGTTTGCTGCTGCCGACTCTACCGCATAAGTGCAATACCGTCGCAATTGGGCCATTGTTTTAGATTGTTTTAGAGAGCTATATGCGTAGCTATAGGCTGTTTCATATAAAATTTTAAAATTTAATGTGCGAAATAGGCTATTAATTTGTCATATTTTTTATATATTTGCAGAAGTTTCAAATTGAATGTAAAGTACAATGGAGTTCAAGAAAATATTTTTAATAAGTCTTTTATTCTCATTCTTATCTTTCTTCTCGTGTATAGAGAATGAGGTATATGTGGATTTAGCAGGTTATGAAATGCCCTATTTCCAAGTAGAAGAGGTGAATGTTGAGAAAGAGATATCGTCTATTTACTTCAATACAGATGTGCATGAGGATACTGTATTCGTTCATTTTAGGTATCTGCGCTATGAGTTGAAGATTCCTGACGGCTTAAAATGTAGGGTTGAGGTATATTTCAACGACGATGTTCGTGATTATTCTGCTTTTACCTCATATATAAATATTCCCCTAGATTCTGGCACACATACTATGCGTGTAGAGTTGATAATGAGTTTCGATTCCTCAAAATCACAAGATATCAATTGGGGCCAAGAGGAGGTGTATCGAGAGATTCATGAATGGGTTGTTGTGGTTCAGCCTCGGTCTACGGTTCTAAATGTTAGAACTTCAAGAACCTACGAAGGAGAGGTAGTTTTCTTTTGGGATAAACCCGATCCATATTATGGAGAATTAGACTATTTTCTTGTTTCCAGCTTAGGATCAAGAACACCCGTGCGCACGGAGAATCAATTTTTCACTCTCAAAGATTTTTCCAACAGAGAGCAGCAATATGTTGTTACAGCGCGTTTTAAAGAGGGCTTCCTCAAGGACTGGGAGGAATTGGTTGGGCTCAAGCAGAAGCACACAGGTCTTCCTTCTGGTTTGCTGCAGGCGCAGCCAGTGAATGGTGCGATGGTAGATAGCCTTGTTTCCAGACGTGAGCAAGATGCTAGATCCAAATATGAAAGAGAGGGCAGTGACAACAAGATTCAGTTTAATAGCAAAGGAGTTTCGGTATTTAGAATATATCCTAAAAACAGAAATTAATTTTTTAGAATGCAATAAAAATTTATAGAGAGGGGTTCTAAAAATTATATTTTTCGACGCTGTCAAGGGTGATAAGGAAGGGAGCTTGCCTTTGCAAATGACCATTTAGAATCCCGTAGACAAGGAAGAAAAAGCAATTTATAGAAGTCTCGTAGATTTTAAAAAGGGTAATATAGAGACTATATTACCCTTTTTTAGTATCTTTACTAATAGGAGTATAATTTTTGAAATTAAATTATCATTTTACTTATTTACTCTAAAAGTTTGATCCTTGTTTATCAAGAAATTAATTGTTTGCTTGGCGGCAGCGATTCCGGCATTCATATTTGCCTCTTCCGTTTGTGCCCCTGCTTTCTTTGGCGTAGCGAAATATTGCTTAGGAAATTTGGCTTTTAAGTCGCTATCATTGCTTGGTTTTACGTCGCTAAGATAGCTAAAATCGCCTCTTTCTTGCATTACTTGTTCCAATTCTTTTTCGTTGATTACCTCCTTGCGAGCAGTGTTTATGAGCACTGCATTTTTGGGCATTCTATTTAGTAGGGCGTAATTTATAGAATTTCTTGTAGCATCGGTTGCAGGTATATGCAAGGAAACAAATTGGCATTTTGAGTATAAGTCTTCAACAGAAGTAGTGTGTATAACCCCCTCGCTTTCGATTTGCTCTTTCGTACAAAAAGGATCGAAGGCATATACTTCCATTCCAAAGCCTTTGGCTATGCGCGCAACATTTCGCGCAACATTTCCAAAAGCGTGCAATCCTATTTTTTTTCCTAGGAGTTCTCTTCCTGAAGACCCATCAAAAGCATTGCGCAGTGAAAATATGCAGAGTCCAAAAACTAGTTCCGCAACGGCATTTGCATTTTGACCAGGAGTATTCATCACACAGATATTTTTCTCCGTGGCAGTTTTCAAATCAACATTGTCGTAGCCCGCACCCGCCCTGACAATAAGTTTGAGGTTTTTTGCGGCATTCATCACCTCTGCATCTATAATATCGCTGCGTATAATGATGGCATCAATATTCTCAACAGCCTTGAGTAGTGATTGTTTTTCAGTATAATTTTCTAACAGAGCAAATTCCTGATTCGCATCTTCAATAGTACTTTTTATACTTTGAACAGCTTCAGTAGAAAAAGATTTTTCTGTTGCAATTAAAATTTTCATATTTTTTAACTTTTATTATTACAGTATTTTTTTACTTAATTATATGATTTGGAAATATAGTTCTCACCATCTTTTAGCAAATTGTTTATTAAAATTATAAGTTCTTCTAAGCCTTTCTTGTCTTTACTGCCTGTTTCAAATTCAAATAACAATTGCGTAAGCCTTTCATTTGCAACCATACGCATCAGAGGCAGCATGCGGTGAGATGTTTGTTTTAGGAGGTCCCATTTTTCATTTAGGAAAGCTTCTTCCAATATGCTCACATTTTTCTTGTTTTCGGAGAGGAAAGATTCTACGATTCTAATTCCGGCATCTTTGTCTTCTCCTGCAAATTTTATCAGTTCATTGAAGCCCTTGCCAGTGGATGTAGCTGCATTTTTAATTTTACTGAAGCGTCCATTTCCCAAGTGTGTCCTTACAACGTCCATAATTTGGTTTACACCAAAAGGTTTGGATAGAAATCCAGAAAATCCAGCAGCAATAAATTTGCGTTCTGATATGTTGGAGTTGGCAGATAGTGCAATAATTGGAAGAGCTTTTGAATCGTTGAAATTTGCATTTCTTATGCGTTCTACCAATTCAAAACCATTCATTTCGGGCATCTGAATATCGGTAAAAATCATGTCGTAGCTATTTGCCTCTATAAGGAAGAGGGCTTTCAAGGAGTTGGAACATACGGTAAGGTCAAAGCCCTCTTGTCTGAATATTTCTGAATATAGGTTTAATTGAACAATGTCGTCATCAATAAACAATATTTTTTTGTCATTGTAATTTGTTTTATCATACAGCTCGATATTTTCATCATCATCATCATCATCATTTGTTTTATTGATAATAGGATCTTTTTTTTCTAGTGGTATGCTTACTATGAATTCTGCCCCATGCCCATATTCGGATACAAGTTTTATTTGTCCTTTCAAAAGCTCTATTAGCTTGACAGTTATGGCAAGACCTAGTCCCGAACCTTCTATATGGGAGTGGGCATCCAAGCGGATAAAAGCATGAAATATGCTTTCTTGATCTTCCTTTTTTATACCCATGCCATTGTCTTTGATGCTGATTTTTAAGATGTCGTCTTTTTTTTCCTTTCCTAGAATAATCGATTCAGAAACAACGATTAAGCCACCTTCAGGGGTAAATTTCACCGCATTTGCCAATAGGTTGTTGGCTATTTGTCGTATTCTGTAGGGATCACCTTGATAGTTGGGAATATTTTTTATATCACAATTGAATTCAAGTTTTATATTTTTCTTTTTTGCTATTGGCATAAAACTGCTACAAATATCATTCATCAATCTACAAGGAAAGAAAACCATTTTTTCGGTTTCATTATCATTGCAATCCAATGCGTGGTATTCAAGTAAGTTTTTCACCAATTGCAGTATATGTTCTGCCGAATTTTGCATATTTTCAATATAGTACTTCTCCTTCTCAGGTAGGTTCTTCTTATAGAGCAATTCTATAAATCCAATGATGGAGCTTATTGGTGCTTTGATGTCGTGAGTTATGGAAAGAATAAGTATTTCTCTGGCTTTAAGTAAGCTTTCCACATGTTTTTTTTCTTTTTCTATTTCTCGCCTATACTTTTGCGACTTAGAAAGCGATCTCCAAGCCAATATAATGAATAGAATGGTGCTAAATATGGCGAGAATGCCAATATTAGAGAGAATTTTTGAAGATTTACTGAGGGCTTCTTCTTTTTTATGAAGGTTTGTTAGTGTGTTTATATAAATCTTATTCTCTATATCGTTGAGTATTTTATTTATTTGTATTGTCAATTCATTATTGACTCTTTGCATTGCATTTTGCCTATATACTAGCTCTTTGGTAAACTTTGCATTTTTGATAGAATTGTCTTGAATAATTGTACTTACGTATTGTTTTATGGGATCAAGCATGGTAGGAATATATGCACTGTCTATTTTTGTAGTTTGATTTTTTGAGATATTTATGATACTATCGCTTGTCTGGTCTTTGAAAACAGCTTTTACTCTTTTGAAAAATGATTTTTTATCACTCACAATTATGGATGTGTCTTCTTTGCTTTCTACTGACCTCGTAAAGAGCTGTTCCAAATCATCAAAAGTTTTGTGTTGAGTAATGTTTGTTTCGGTACTTACAATTGTATTATTATTGATAGAATCCAGCAGTTGATGCATTTGAAAGATATTGTTCCTTTTTAATAGAACTAAATCAGTTATGCTATCTAAATGAAGAAACAGCACACTGTCTTGAGCGCTTTGTTTTAGATAATCTATTTGGGAACATACATCTCCAATGATTGAGTCGTATCTTGCTTCTGTCTTTTCCGTGTCTGTTCCCATCAGCAAACTCCCTGTGGCCTCAGTCTCGTATAAGCTAGCCAAAATATTGCTAATCATTACCAGTTCCTTTCCTTCAGTTTCGGAGTTGCTTGTTTTGGACAGGCTTACTAACTCATTGTATATCAGTGTAAATCCTAGTATTGAAAGGCTTATAACAATTAAAAAACCTGCTGCGATAATGAACTTTGTATGTGGTTTGTTTTTTGACATTACTTAGATTTCTATATTGTAAAGTTTAATTTTATGGTACAAAGTTTTTCTATCTATACTTAAAATTGAAGCAGCCTTGGATTTATTGTTATTGGTAAATTTCAAAGCTTCCTCTATTCTTTCTTTTTCGTTAAAGTTTTTTAGGCTTAAGTCCTTTGCCATTGAGTTATCATTCCTTATATTTTCGGGCAGCAGGTCTTGGGTAATGTATGCGCCAGGCGCTATCAATACAATGCGACTGATGATATTTTTTAGTTCCCTGATATTGCCAGGCCAAGAATAATTTCTCAATAAATTTAGGGTTTCGGGCTTGAATCCAATAATTTTTTTGTTTAGTTGCTGGTTTGATATTTCTAAGAAATAATGGGCGAAAAGCGATATGTCGTCTTTGCACTCTTTTAATGTGGGTATATATAATAAAAACTCATTAATCCTGTGGTATAGATCCATTCTAAATAAGCCCTTAGATAATACCTCTTCTATATCTTCATTGGTAGCAGAAATTATCCTTACATCTACCTCTATTTCTTTGTTGCTACCCACGGGTTTTATACATTTTTCTTGCAAAGCTCTTAGCAGTTGCACTTGAATATCCATGGATAGGTTGCCAATTTCGTCAAGGAATAAGGTGCCCCCATTGGCTTCAAGAAAGCTACCATTTTTGTTCATAATAGCCCCGGTGAATGCTCCTTTGACGTGTCCAAAAAGTTCGGAAGCTGCCAATTCTCTTCCCAAAACCCCACAATCAAGGGCAACGAAAGCTTTTTTAGACCTATCGCTTTTTTCATGTATGAGGCGTGCCACATGCTCTTTACCTACGCCACTATTGCCTCTAATGAGTACCGCCAGTTTGGTTGGGGCAACCAAATCAATATAGTCGTAGAGTTGCTTGTATTCTATAGATTTTCCTCTTATAAATTCTGCTTGGCTTGATACTTTTTTGGTAGGAGTATTTTTCTCTAATGCTTTTTGGGCAGAGACTAGTTCTATTTTTTTCAATAACTCATCGGGATTCAATGGCTTTGCAATGTAATCGAAAGCTCCAGACTTTATTGACTCTACTGCCGTTTGAATGTCGGCATATCCCGTCATCATTATGAAAACAACTTCAGGATGGGATTCTTTCATCCATTTTAGAAAAGAAATACCGCTATCGTCAGGCAAACGCAAATCGGAGAGGACTAAGTCAGGAATCTCCTCTGCAACAGCTTTTTTTGCTTCCGAAATCCTCAAGGCTGATCTTACTACAAATCCTTTTTTTGTAAGCCAAGTTTTGAGCATCAGACTTAGGGTGATGTCATCCTCTATGATAAGTATATTTTTCATCTAACAACTATATTTTTTTTAAACTTAATCACTCCATTTTTATTGGAATGTTTTTTTATTTACCCTAATGCTAGCCAAACTAAGTAATCGAAAATTACTAATTGCTGACCTCCCAGTTTTGAGGTAGTTAAATACAAAAGTACTTATTTTCTTCGAGAATTTACATTTTTTTTTGAAATATTTTCCGTTAAATTAGGTACTTGCCAAATGAGATCTCTCTGCCATTATAATAGACAAAGGATTCTTCTTAATATTTGGCTTGATATGATCCTATTCTCATAAAAATAGCTTACTTTTGGCTATTCTAAATAATATATCAGCAAAATAGTAACATAATTTAAATACCTAGCAGATGAAAATTTATCCAAAAATTGGCATTAGACCTACCATAGATGCCCGACAAGGAGGCGTAAGAGAAAGCCTCGAAGAAAAAACTATGAATTTGGCAAGGGCTGTTGCGGAGCTCATTTCTTCCAACTTAAAAAATGGTGATGGCTCACCAATAGAATGTGTGATTGCCGATACCACCATAGGGAGGGTTAGCCAAAGTGCAGCCTGTGCCACCAAGTTTCAGAGAGAAGGAGTGGGCGCAAGTATCACCGTCACTTCTTGCTGGTGCTATGGCGCCGAAACTATGGACATGAATCCCGATTATCCCAAGGCTGTTTGGGGCTTTAATGGTACAGAGCGCCCTGGAGCGGTCTATCTTGCCGCCGTATTGGCAGCCCATGCTCAAAAAGGTCTGCCTGCTTTTGGCATTTATGGTCGCGATGTACAAGAGCTCACCGACAATAGCATTCCCGACGATGTTTCGGAAAAACTTCTTCGTTTTGCCCGATCGGCACAGGCAGTAGCCACCATGAAGGGAAAATCATACCTTTCCATAGGGGGCGTGTCAATGGGTATTGCTGGATCAATTGTCGATACCGATTTCTTTCAAGACTATCTTGGCATGCGCAATGAGGCCGTAGATATGACCGAAATCATTAGGCGTGTCAATGAAGAAATATACGACAAAGAAGAATTTAAAAAAGCAATGGCATGGACAGAAAAATATTGCAAAGCCAGGGAAGGCAATGATTTCAATGCCTCCAATAAAATAAAAACCCGCGCTGAGAAAGATGCCGACTGGGAGTTTGTGGTTAAAATGACCATAATAATTCGCGACCTTATGGAGGGCAATTCCAAGCTCAAAGATATGGGCTTTGCCGAAGAGAGCCTCGGACACAACGCCATTGCTGCAGGTTTCCAAGGGCAGCGCCAATGGACTGATTTTATGCCCAATGGCGATTTTGCAGAAGCCATACTCAACAGCTCCTTCGACTGGAATGGCATAAGAGAAGCTTATGTGGTAGCTACCGAAAATGATGCTTGCAATGGCGTTGCCATGCTTTTTGGTCACCTATTAACAAATACTGCCCAGCTATTTTCTGATGTTCGCACATTTTGGAGTCCTGCAGCCGTAGAAAGAGTTACGGGACAAAAACTCTCGGGAATGGCTCAAAATGGAATTATACACCTCATAAACTCTGGATCAACTACCCTCGATGGCACAGGATGCCAGAATAAAGACGGTAAACCAGCATTAAAACCCTACTGGAAAGTCTCTGAGAATGAGGTAGAGCAATGCCTTAGTGCCACCACCTGGTTTCCCGCCAATAGGGACTACTTTAGAGGCGGCGGATATTCATCTAACTTCCTATCCAAAGGGGGAATGCCCATCACTATGTCGCGTCTAAACTTGGTCAAAGGTTTGGGTCCTGTACTGCAAATTGCCGAAGGATGGACTGTAGAAATAGATCCTAGCATACATAAAACTCTCGATGAACGCACAGACAAAACATGGCCTACAACCTGGTTCGTGCCTAGACTAAACGACAAACCGGCCTTTAAGGATGTTTATTCGGTGATGAACAACTGGGGAGCCAACCATGCAGCCATAAGCTATGGGCATATAGGACAAGACCTTATCACCCTAGCTTCAATATTATGTATACCCGTATGTATGCACAATGTAGATGAAAACGAAATATTCCGCCCTGCGGTATGGAATGCCTTCGGAATGGACAAGGAAGCCGCCGACTACCGTGCTTGTGCAAATTTTAAAAAATAAACACCTATACGACATTTATTATTCATTACTCATTTAATTATTATCATGACAAAAGAAAAAGAATTAGAAGAATTTATCAATAACGCACACCGCTATGGCAGGGAGGGTTTTGTGCCCTGTAGCAGTGGCAATCTATCAGCAAGGGCTGGCGAAAACATCATTATTTCGGGAACAGGATCATGGCTTTCTAGTCTCAGGAAGGAACAAGTGTCTGTATGCAAGCTAGAAACGGGAGCTTTTGTAAATGGCATAAAGCCTTCTATGGAAAATGGATTTCACCTAGGCGTGTTCCGCAATCGCCCCGATGTAAATGTGGTACTTCATTTTCAGTCGCACTATGCCACAGCTGTATCCTGTATGAAGAATGTAGGAGAGCTCGATTTCAATGTGACGGCAGAAATCCCCTGCCATGTAGGCAAAGAAATTCCCCTAATACCCTACCTCAGACCAGGCTCCAAAGAGCTAGCAAATGCTGTAAGCGAAACACTAAAGACGCACAATGCCTGCCTCTTGATAAATCATGGGCAGGTAGTTTGCGGAAAATCTTACGATGAGGTTTTTGAAAAAGCCAGTTTCTTTGAAATGGCTTGCCGCATCATCGTACAATCGGGCATGAATTACAACACATTGTCGGATCAGCAGATAGAAGACCTAGAAGTATATGTACTGGGAAAAAAAATATAATTTTTAGGAAGCCTCTCATTAATATACATTTTGACAATTAAACCGTATTTTATAAGCGATATCTATAAGCTATGAAAACTATAAGCGACTCATTATTTTCAAAAAACGGGGTTTCCTACCTCATTCCCTTTATCATCATCACCTCCTGCTTTGCGCTTTGGGGCTTTGCCAACGATATTACCAATCCTATGGTAAGGGCATTTTCCAAGATCTTTCGTATGAGTGAGTTCGATGGGGCCATGATACAAGTAGCCTTTTATGGGGGCTACTTTGCCATGGCCTTTCCTGCAGCTGTATTTATACGTAAGTATTCCTACAAGGCAGGTATTTTGGTCGGCTTAGGTCTGTATGCCCTGGGAGCCCTACTCTTTCTGCCAGCACAAATGATGGGAGAGTACTATCCCTTCTTGCTTGCCTACTTTATTCTTACCTGTGGCTTATCTTTTCTCGAAACAAGTGCCAATCCATATATTCTGAGCATGGGAAGCGAGGAAACGGCCACCCGCAGGCTAAATTTTGCCCAGTCCTTCAATCCCATAGGCTCGCTCACAGGAATGTTTGTGGCAATGACTTTTATACAATCTCGCCTCAATCCCATGGATAGTGAAAGTAGGGCACAGCTTAATGATGCTGATTTTGAGGCACTTAAAAATGCCGATCTTGCCGTATTGATAGCTCCCTACCTTATTTTGGGACTCATTATTTTGGGAATGTTTTTCCTCATATATTTTGTTAAAATGCCCAAAAATGCCGACAAATCTTCGGCGATAAATTTTGGATCTACCATGAAACGATTATTGTCTATCAGATCTTACCGCGAGGGAGTAATAGCTCAATTTTTTTATGTGGGTGCGCAAATAATGTGCTGGACCTTTGTAATACAATATGGTACGCGGGTGTTTATGGCACAGGGCATGAGTGAGATAGATAGTGAAATTCTTTCTCAAAGGTATAATATTGCTGCTATGATCTTATTTTGTTGCAGTCGTTTTGTATGTACTTTTTTACTTCAAAGGCTCAATGCCGCACTACTAATGATGATACTATCAATACTCGCCATTGCTTTAACTATGGGGGTTATCTTCCTTCAAAACATATATGGATTATATTGCCTAGTAGGTATTTCGGCATGTATGTCCCTTATGTTTCCCACCATTTATGGTATTGCCCTAAAAAACTTGGGAGACGATGCTAAGTTTGGTGCTGCAGGCTTGATCATGGCTATCTTGGGAGGCTCTATACTTCCCCCACTTCAGGCATTAATTATTGACAAGGAGGTGATAGGCAGCATGCCCGCTGTGAATTTGTCGTTTATACTTCCCCTAATTTGTTTTGTAGTAATCATGGGCTATGCTTTTAGATCAATAAATAAAACTAGCTAACATTTATTTTAGTCTCAATAAGCCTGTGGAAGAGTATCTTAAAGTAAAATCAAAATTTATTAGTTTAGGTTTAGTAAAAATAAAGAATGATGAATAAACCTTTGGCGGAGCGTATGCGTCCAAATACTCTGGAAAATTATATTGGACAAGAGCATTTGCTAGGAGAGGCTGGTGTATTGCGTCGAATGATTGCGTCAAAACATATACCCTCATTTATCTTGTGGGGCCCTCCAGGAGTAGGAAAAACTACCTTGGCTCAAATTGTGGCGAAGGAGCTAGATGCCAGTTTCTATACCTTGAGTGCCATCAATGCTGGAGTAAAAGATGTAAGAGAAGTCATTGATAGGGTTAAAAACACGCATTTTTTTAATGCTCAACGTCCTATTCTTTTTATTGATGAAATTCATCGCTTTAGCAAATCACAACAAGACTCCCTGCTCTCTGCTGTAGAGACAGGGATTATAACGCTCATAGGAGCTACAACAGAGAATCCATCCTTCGAGATTATCCGGCCATTGCTGTCAAGATGTCAGGTATACGTGCTCAAAAGTTTGGAAGAAAAAGATCTTTTGCATCTGGTGGATTTGGCCTTGGCTAACGACCTTGTTTTGAAACAAAAAAAAGTAGATTTGCGAGAAACGAGTGCCCTTATTCGTTTTGCGGGAGGCGATGCACGCAAGTTGCTAAACATACTCGAGCTTGTGATTACTTCTGAGGATGCACAGGAAGACTTGGTTTTTACAGATGAAAAAGTAGTAGAGAAATTGCAAGAAAATCCTGCCGCTTACGACAAGGGGGGAGAAATGCACTACGACATTATCTCAGCTTTCATAAAGTCGATAAGAGGCAGCGACCCCGATGCTGCTATTTATTGGCTGGCACGCATGGTTGCTGGAGGGGAGGACCCCACTTTTATTGCTAGACGATTGCTTATCTCTGCTGCCGAAGACATAGGTCTTGCCAATCCTAATGCCCTCTTATTGGCGAATGCCTGTTTTGATGCCGTCAAGAAAATTGGCTGGCCCGAAGGGCGTATCATATTGTCGCAGACAACAATCTATTTGGCTACTAGTGCCAAGAGTAATTCTGCTTATTTGGCTATTGATGAGGCTTTAGCATTGGTAGAAAGGACAGGCAATTTGCCCATACCCCTGCATCTGAGAAATGCGCCAAGCAAGCTAATGAAAGAATTGGATTATGGAAAAAATTACAAGTATGCCCATAATTTTGACAACAATTTCGTTGATCAAGAGTATTTACCCAAAATGCTGCTGCAGCAAAAAATATGGAAACCTCAGAAAAATCCTGCCGAATCTAAACTTGTAGAATATCTCAAATTGCTTTGGAAAAATCGATTTTGAAGGATTTTTTCAATGTAAATATTTAAAACTTTGACAGAAAACAATTAAACTAAAAAATATGTCGTAATTTCGTCACGGAATTACGGAATTACATAATTACATAATTTCCTAAATTAAGACATACGCTAAGATATTCATAAAATATTCACAAACATAATTCACAAACATAATTCACAAACATAATTGATAAATATAATTCACAAACATAATTCATAACATAATTATCTAAAAGCATGAAAAAATATAATTTTAACGCTGGACCTTCTATTCTTCCGCAAGTAACGATTGATCAAACGGCTAAGGCTATTATTGATATTAATGGTTCTGGCATGTCGATTATGGAAATCAGTCATAGGTCAAAAGATTTTGAAGCTATTTTGGATGAGGCAGTTTCCTTGTTTAAAGAAATTCTCAATATTCCTCAAGGCTATTCGGTATTGTTTTTGGGAGGTGGAGCTAGCATGCAATTTTGCATGGTGCCTTTCAATTTATTTGAAAAAAAAGCAGCCTATCTAAATACTGGTACTTGGGCTAGTAAGGCCATTAAAGAGGCTAAATTGTTTGGAGAGACTATCGAAGTAGCCTCTTCTAAGGATGCCAATTTTTCTTATATTCCCAAGGATTATGTGGTGCCTGCTGATGCAGACTATTTTCATATTACCACCAACAACACCATTTTTGGGACAGAAATTCATACAGACTTAGACTCTTCAGTTCCCTTGGTGGCTGATATGTCTTCGGATATATTTTCTCGTCCTATAGATGTTTCAAAATATGCCTTGATCTATGGGGGAGCTCAAAAAAATCTGGCTCCTGCGGGTCTAGCCTTCGTTATTGTGAAAGACGAATTGCTAGGAAAGGTGAGCCGACAAATTCCCAGCATGCTCGATTATAGAACGCATATTAAGGAAGGTTCTATGTTTAATACGCCTCCAGTTGTTCCTATATTTGCTGCTTTGCAGACCCTCAAATGGCTCAAGCAAATGGGTGGTTTGAAGGTTATGGAGAAAATAAATAAGGAAAAGGCCGCCTTGCTTTATGATGAGATTGATAGAAATAAATTGTTCAAAGGCACGGCTGCTATTGAAGACAGATCTTTGATGAATATCTGCTTTGTGATGAATGAGAAATATATATCTCTAGAAGCCGAATTTCAAGCTTTGGCAGATTCAAAAGGTATTGTAGGCATAAAAGGGCATCGCTCAGTAGGTGGCTTTAGAGCCTCTACTTACAATGCTCTTCCCAAAGAAAGTGTTCAGGTATTGGTAGATGCAATGAAGGAATTTGAGCAGAAACACTTAGTTTAAGGGCTGTTTTTTTTAGCTCCCAAACTACGATAATTACCCACAAAATTATTACTAAAACAAATTAATAATTTTGTGGGTAATAATTTTATGGGTAATAATTTTGTGGGTAATTGTTTTCTTAGGGCTCTTATTTGCGCTTCGAAAACATGCCCTTCGCCTTGCTCATAAGCATACTTATCAATATGGGTTTTACCTCTTCTATAATTATGGGCAAAATAACTATGGCCTGCTTCTTTATCTTGTTGAAAAAGCCATTGTCGGAATCATTGTCTTCAATAATAATATTTCCGTCACCATAATTTTGTCTGCCATTGTCGGTAGTAGAAAATAGTGACTGGACAAAGGGAGGCAATGCGGATTGAATAGCTTTGGCCGAAAATCTGAGCAATAAGGATGCCATATTTTCTTGCAAATAATCAAAATTATTGTCCAAAGACGATATACATTCATCGGCCTCACATTGATATTTAGATCTTCTCAATTCTAATCTTTCTAGTGCTGTTGGCTTATTGTTGGTCTTCATCTTCATTATCATTTATTAGTTCTTCAATAAATAAGTTTACCATTTTCGTTTGTAGGGCTTGTTTGTTTAGGATTATCACAAACATTGCTACGAGATAAAGAAGGGCAACACAGATCATTCCTAGTCCATAGCTATTGAATAATTCGCCCAAATACAAGCCAAGAGAAATACCTAGGAATAGCACAAAAAAGAATAGCAAGAGTATCAAAATCAGACCAATAAAAAAAAGGGAGGATAGTTTGCCCAGTTTTTCGGAGAAGTCTAATTGAAAAATCTTTAGCTTGAGATTTATAAAAGACGAAAAATCGTTTTTTATATTCAAAAATAATGTTTCTAAATCTTTGTTCATAAGTTTTTGCGGAGCTTAAATATCTAAATCTTCTTTTCTATTTATCCTATCAACGGCATTATCCAATTTATCCATGCCCTTGTTGATCACTTCATTTAGTCTGCGCTTTGCCTTATCTACTACGGTTTCTACAATTTCATCGAGGAGCTCATCTTTTTTGTCTGATTGTAAAAAATGAGTGATGGCGGCACCCAAGGAAGCACCTACGATTAAACCTAAAACTAACTTCGAATTGTCTGACTTCATATTTTTTATTTTTTAGTGATTAATGTATGTCCTTAGGAGTCCAATTGTGCCTCATACAATTTTGCATAAGTCTTTTTGACTTTAATTATTTATCTTCTTTACTTTATTGTTCTTCAAAAGTAGTCATTTTTTAAATTGATTTGCTTAATTTTGCAATAAATTTTTTAATTGGCAGTATCTAAGGCCAGATTTTTTAATCAACAACACAAAAAATATGCACGAAAAGATTGTTATTCTTGATTTTGGTTCACAAACAACTCAGCTTATTGGTCGTAGACTAAGGGAGTTAAATACTTATTGCGAGATCATTCCCTACAATAAATTTCCCTTTGAAGATCCAACAGTTAAGGGCGTAATTCTTTCAGGAAGTCCTTACTCTGTAAATGATCCCCAGGCCTTCAAGCCCGATTTGTCGGGAATCATAGGTAAGTATCCTCTTTTGGGCATTTGCTACGGAGCTCAATATTTGGCTTTTTGTGCATCAGGAAAGGTAGAAAGGGGCGGTAGCCGAGAATATGGAAGGGCACATCTTTCCTCTCTCCGTTCGGAGGATTTTCTTTTGAAAGGAGTAAAAAATGATTCCCAAGTGTGGATGTCGCATGGCGATACCATTACTGCCATACCCGCCAATTTCCAAAATATTGCCAGCACATCGGATGTAGCATTGGCAGCTTTTAAGGTGGAGGGAGAGCAAACTTGGGGAGTGCAATTTCATCCAGAGGTGTTTCATACCGAACAAGGCACACTTATTCTCGATAACTTTTTGTCTATCTGTGGTGTAAAAAAAGACTGGTCTCCAGCTTCTTTTATAGATTCTACAGTGGCTGAATTGAAGCAACAATTGGGCGACGACAAGGTTATTTTGGCTCTTTCGGGGGGAGTAGACTCTTCTGTTACTGCCGTTTTGCTGCATAGGGCAATTGGTAAAAACCTGACTTGTATATTTGTTGATCATGGACTGTTGAGAAAAAATGAGTTTGAAAACGTTCAGCGTGATTACGAGCATTTGGGACTTAATGTGCATGGCATTGATGCCAAAGATAGGTTTTATGCAGCTTTGGAAGGAGTGAGCGATCCAGAAACAAAGCGCAAAATTATTGGCAAAGGATTTATTGATGTGTTTGATGAGGAAGCTAAAAAATTGAATGATGTCAAATGGCTGGGTCAGGGCACAATATATCCAGATATTATTGAGTCTTTATCCATCACTGGCACAGTTATAAAGTCGCATCACAATGTGGGAGGCTTACCAGAAAAAATGAACCTCAAGCTTGTAGAGCCTCTTAAGCTATTGTTTAAAGATGAGGTAAGAAGGGTGGGGCGCAAGCTCGGTATGATGCCGCACCTTATAGAAAGGCATCCTTTTCCAGGTCCGGGCTTGGGTATTCGTGTTTTGGGAGATATTACTCCCGATAAGATTCGCATAGTCCAAGAGGCCGACGACATTTATATCTCATTGATGCGAGAAGCTGGTCTTTACGACAAGGTATGGCAGGCTGGTGCTATTCTATTGCCTGTGCGCTCTGTGGGAGTGATGGGCGATGAGAGAACCTACGAAAATACTATTGCTTTGCGTGCCGTAACTTCTACCGATGCCATGACTGCCGATTGGGCACATCTTCCTTATGAGTTCTTGGCTAAGGTGTCGAACGAGATTATAAATAAGGTGAGGGGCGTAAATAGGGTGGTGTATGATATTAGTTCTAAGCCTCCTGCAACCATAGAGTGGGAGTAAAATGAATTTTATACTTATTTAGTCTTCTTACAAATCAAATTAGAGAGCAAAGAAATGAGGATGTAAGTGCAGATACATAGACTAATTCCCCAATATATATTGCTTATAGACAATATTAGAATGCACATGCAAACGAAAACGATGGCAATCTCGTTTCCTTTCCATGTGCATTTGCTTATTTTAAGTGAGAACATTGGAATGTTTGATACCAAGAGCCAAGAGAAAATGAATACCAATGCAATGCAAATAAATGGCAGAAAGGTATATTTGTCCGACAATTGAATGAGGGCAGGAATTAAAGAAGCCCAAAAAAGTGCGTTTGCAGGCACTGGAAGTCCAATGAATGAGCTTGTTTGCCTGTCGTCTATATTGAATTTTGCTAGGCGCAGGGCTGAAAAAACAGGTATGAAAAACCCCAAATATGGCAGATAACTAGCAATCTCACTAGTTATGCCTATTTCACTTATAGATAGATATTTAAATACTATAAGTCCTGGAGCCATGCCAAAGCTAATAAGGTCGGCCAACGAATCAAGTTCCTTGCCCATAGCAGAATAAGCTTTTAGGATGCGTGCTGCAAAGCCATCAAAAAAATCAAAGACTGCCGAAAGAATAATAAACCAAAGAGCCCATAAGAAGTTCCCTTCAAACGCCATAAGGCAGGCCAAGCATCCAGAGAGAAGATTGAGGCAGGTTATAAAATTAGGAATGTAAGCCCTCATGACAAACGAGCTATGGCAGTAATATTCCCTCTTACTTTCTGCTCCATTTCTACCAATATCTCTGAGCCTAAGGGTAGATAAATATCCACTCTCGATCCAAATTTTATAAAACCCATCTGTTGATTAATTTGACATTCTTGCCCCTCTTTGGGGTAGGTTACTATGCGTTTGGCGAGAGCTCCAGCTACTTGTCTTGCCAAAATTTGTATGCCATCAGGAGTCTCTATAACAACTGTAGACCTCTCATTTTCAGTGCTGGACTTTGGTAGGTATGCGGCCATAAAGCGTCCTTTTTGGTGCGAGGAATGAAGAATTTTTCCACTTATAGGCATCCAATTGATATGAACGTTAAAAACATTCATGAATATAGATACTTGTAGTCGCTTATCATGAAAATACTCATTTTCCATTACCTCTTCTATCACCACAATTGTGCCATCGGCAGGGCAGGACACAATCCCTTTCTCCATATGTGGGAAAACGCGCTTGGGGCTCCTAAAAAAGTTGAGTATCAGCAGAAATAAACTTAGCAATAAGAGGCTTAGTGGATAAAATATAAGTGCGTTTCCCAATAGCAGATACAAAACTACATTGAGAAGGCATAAGACAGTGAATGATATGACAAGTATTTTGTATCCTTCTTTGTGGATCTTCATTGTAAACAATTAAATGATAAAATTTCTATTCATACAAGCGCAAAGATATATTGATTTTGCAAACTATGCAAATATTTTTTTGGCCACTCCTACATTTTACTTAATTATGGGAGCTATGGGACCTCTATAAATTGCTTTTTTTTAGAAGCCCTCGCTAGATGATTCGACTTTTAAGATAGGATTCTTTAAGCAAAATATCTAAAACTCTTTTTCGTAAATCTCCTTGGATGATAATTTGTTGGTCTTTGGCAGATCCTCCCACACCACATTTAGCCTTTAGTAGCTTGCCCAAAACTTGCAGGTCGTGGTCGCAGCCCACAAAGCCTGTGATGAGAGTTACCGCCTTGCCCGCCCTGTTTTTTTTATCTAAGGAGATCCTTAAACACTGCTTTTCCTTATTCAGAGTCTCCTCTTCCCTTACCTCTTCTTTCTCATATTCAAAGCTAGAATTTGTAGAATATACAATATTGAGCCTCTCTTTCCAGTCGTCTTTTTTCATTTTTATTATGTACTTTGTAATTTATTATTCAAAAACATTTCTTAAAAGCATAGCAAAATTAATTCTTTTAAGCTAATTTCACACTGATTGGTCTTATAATTTTGTATTTTCATCGTATATTTGCAAGATTATAAAATGTAAATTCGTCTAATGTCAAGAACTAAAAATAATATTCAATGGAAAGTTCCAGAACCTACCTTGCGTAGGCTGCCTTGGTATTTGGCTTTTGTTAAGTTGTTGAAGAAAAAAGAACAAAGTATTGTTTCGTCAACTCAAATAGCCAAAGAAATCAATGTCGATGCCTCACAAGTAGCAAAAGATCTTTCTTATGTGGATGTGGTAGGCAAGACACGTGTGGGCTACAATATAGATTCTTTAATACTGGTGCTAGAAAACTTTTTGGGATTTACTAGTCAGCACAAGGCCTTCCTCTTTGGTGTAGGTCGCTTGGGAGCTGCATTACTGCACGACTCGGGTCTTAATGAATATGGCTTGGAGGTAGTTGCAGGTTTTGATGTAGATCCGGATTTGTGTGGTACGTCTATTCAAGGGATTCCTATTTTTCATATCTCCGAACTGCCAAGCTTGCAGGCCAAGCTACATGCTGTTATCGGAATTTTGACAGTGCCAGTGGAAGCGGCGCAGCCCGTTGCCGAAATGATGATTCTACATGGGCTAAAAGGCGTTTGGAACTTTACCCCCTTTAGAATAAGAGTGCCCCAAAATATTGTTGTCCAAAACACCTCAATATACGCACACCTCGCCGTGATGTTCAATAGGCTATCTTCGGTTTCTATATAAATCTTCCTAATTTTAATTAATCTCTATGAAAATTATTGCCATTGGCATGAATTATGCGTCTCACAATAAAGAGATGCTTAATTCGTTTAATAATCAGGACCCTACTGTTTTTATGAAGTCAGACTCCTCTCTTCTGAAGGATAACAAGCCTTTTTTTATTCCTGATTTCTCCTCGGAGATTCATTATGAAACAGAGATAGTAGTCAAAATAGATAGGCTAGGCAAAAACATTGCTCGCCGCTTTGCCCATCGCTATTATTCTCAAGTGACTGTAGGTATTGATTTTACTGCTAGGGATCTGCAGCGAAAGCTCAGAGAACAAGGATTGCCTTGGGAAATAAGTAAGGCTTTTGATGGTTCGGCAGTAGTGGGTGAGTTTGTAGAGCTTAATGAGCTTGATGAAGGCATTCAGAATTTGCCCTTTCATTTAGAGCTCAATGAGGGGATGGTGCAAGAAGCAAATACGGCCGATCAATTATTTTCGGTCGATGAGATAATAGAGTACGTAAGTCGCTTTTTTACACTGAAGATAGGCGATCTTATTTTTACTGGAACTCCTGCTGGAGTTGGGGCTGTAAAAGTTGGAGACCACTTGCAGGCTTATATCCAAAAGCGCAAATTGCTGGATTTTTATGTCCGATAGCAAAGAAATGTAAAAAGAACTAAATGTGTATGAAAAATTATAAACTAAGGTTCAGTGTTTTGTGTTCCGTCTTATTTCTATCCCTCACTTTTGTGCTGTTCGCACAAAATGATCCGGCTCTGAGATATACGCAAAACTCTAAGCTAGCAACAGGAAAATGGATTAAGATAGAAGTCACCCAAAATGGTATCTATAAACTTAGCTACGAAGAAATAAAACAAATGGGTATTGACGATCCCACAAAGGTCAATCTTCATGGCTATGGAGGATGGATTTTAGAGGCCGATTTCTTACAATACCCTTACTTAGATGATCTTCCTGAAGTGTCTGTGTGGATTAATAAGGGGACTGATGGCATTTTTGGCCCTGGTGATTTCCTATTGTTTTATGCCAGAGGTCACATAAAGTGGGAGTATAATAGTGTCAGCGATGAGTATGTGCATCAAAACAATCCTTATTCTACTTCTGGGGCCTATTTTCTTACACAGGGCAGTAGGGGACCTAGAGAAATGGAAGCCTTTGTTTCAGAGGTAAATACAGTACAAAATATCACTGTTTTTGATGATTATGCCTTAGCCGAAAAAGATTTGACACCAGCAGCAAAAGCCCATACAGGGAGAGAGCTTTTTGGAGAGTCTTTTATAGGAAAAAATACGCAAGATTTTGAGTTCAACATTCCTGGCATTATAGATTCGGAAGGTAAACTTAGGTATACCTTTGCCGCATCTGCAAATAGGGTAACGCCACTATCTGTTTATGTCGATGGCAAATTAATATCTACCCAATCAATGAACACTCATGACCCTCAGTATACTAGGGGAGTAATGATAAATAAGATGGAGAGGTGGACTGAATCCAAGAGTGAAAAAATCGTAGTTAGGATAAATTATCCTGCCGCCAATCAGCCTTTTGCTAGCTTGAACTACATTCGCCTCAATATGGAAAGGCAGCTGAAAGGCTATGGGGAAGATTTCACTTTTTTTAGGAGTAAGAAAAGTATCAACAAGGCTACTCGTTTTGAAATAGAGAGGGCCCAGTCCAACTTTTTGATTTTTGATGTTAGCAGCAATACCACTCCACTTTTGGTAACTAGCACTTTTGATCAAGGAGTCCTGCATTTTGGTATACCTGCAAGCGATTCACTTCGTGAGTTTGTATTGGTAGATCCGACTAAGAGTTTCTTAAAAACAAAGCTGCTAGGAGAGATTAAAAATCAAAATTTACATGCTCTTAGCCAAGCCGACATGCTTATTATAGCTCCCTCAATATTCTTAGAGCCTGCAGCAAAATTGGCAAGCGAACACGAAAAACGCGATGGGCTAAAAGTTCATGTAGTCGATGCCGCACTTATTTACAATGAGTTTTCTTCCGGCGTAAGTGACGTTACGGCTTACCGTCGCTTTATGAAAATGTTTTATGATAGGGCAGCCAGCGAAAGTGAAAAGCCACAATATTTGTTAATGTTTGGGGATTCCTTTTTCGACAACAGATTTATTATTCCTGATGCCAAGGGTCTTAATAAAGCCAATTTTTTGATGTCTTATCAGGTCGAAGAGTCTTTGAATGAAAGTAACTCCTATGGAACTGACGATTATATTGGTTTCTTAGATGACAATGAAGGCGTGAGAATTGCGTCCGACAGGCTAGATCTGGGAATAGGAAGGTTTCCGGTACGGACAATAGAAGATGCTCGTAATGTAGTAGACAAGGTAATTGCCTATATGAACAATGCCAATCAGAGTGCGTGGAAAAATAGACTGCTCTTTGCTGCCGACGACTCTGATCCTGGCGGCACCTATTGTTCGCACGCTCTCGAGGCCGATCAATCGGCCCTCATTGTTGAAAATGTTTATCCCGACTATATGGTAAGCAAGGTATATATGGATGCTTTTAAACAAGTGCTGGTCAATGGTAAAAAGACATACCCCGATGCAAATAAAAAGCTAAATGAGGCATTTAAAAATGGAATCCTTGTTTTTAACTATACCGGACACGGCAGTACAACAGCTCTATCGGGCGAAAATCTGATCGACATAAAGGCTATTAATCAGATGAACTTCCCCAACCTTCCTCTTTGGATTACTGCAACCTGCGATTTTAGTTGGTATGATGGTGTCACCACTTCTGCAGGAGAAGCCGTCTTGCGGCATAAAAATAGTGCTGGTATTGCCCTGTTTTCTACAACCAGACCTGTCACTTCCTACAATAATTTTATGTTAAATAAGGAATTAACAACAAATTTGTTTCTTAAAAAAGATGGCAAGTACCCTCGCTTGGGCGATGTGATAAGACAGAGCAAGCTTGCCCTGAATGTAAATGCCAATAAATTAAATTACATGCTTATTGGTGATCCTGCATTAAGGCTCAATTATCCTAAAAGCGAATTGATTGTAAAGACTATCAATGGTAAAGAACTAGGGGATGAAACAGTAAATTTCAAGGCAATGGATCATATTGAGCTCAAGGGGGTGGTTTTAAATCCGCTTGGAGAAATTGACACCGAATTTGATGGACTTCTTTATACCAGCCTCTTTGATTCACAGCAAGAAATGTCGTCAGTATTGGCAAGGGACAATAAATATTTCACTTATAACGACTATCCATATACCGTGTTTGCCGGTACAGATTCTGTAAAAAAAGGAGAGTTTACGGTAAAATTTATGGTTCCCCTAGATATTTCTTATGATGCTAATAATTTGGGAAAAATAAATTTCTATGCCAGCAACTCTAATACAAGGGAAGAGGCAAAGGGAAGTTTTAAAAATTTTAGATTCTTTGGAACCAATGAAGATGGCAATATAAGTGATAAGGGACCCGAAATTTTGTCGGTATATTTGAATACTCCTCAGTTTAAGGATGGCGATAAGGTAAATGCCAGACCCTATTTTGTCGCTGAAGTATCGGATATAAATGGGATAAATATTGCTGGTTCCAGCCTAGGTCACGACCTCATGATATGTATAGACAACAATCCTTTATGGACCTATTCATTGAATAATTATTTTGTCTCCAAACCAGGAGCAATAGGAAAGGGGCAGATTTATTTTTCAATTCCTGAGCTACCAGCAGGCTCGCACGAACTTGTTTTTAGGGTTTGGAACTTACTGAATATTTCCAGCACCAAATCCCTTAATTTTATTGTAGATCCCAGCCTTAGCCCGCAATTGTTTGATCTAAGAGCCACGAGTAATCCGGCAAAGGAAAGCACATCGTTTCTACTTAGTCACGATAGGCCCGAAACAGATCTTGAGCTCGAAGTATTTGTCTTCGATGTGTCGGGCAAACGTGTGTGGAGTACAAAGGAAAATATTGTAGGAGCATACTCAGAATTTTCTCCTATAGAATGGGATTTGCGTACAAATCAAGGATCTAGGGTAAAACCAGGAGTGTATATTTATAGGGCTTCCATAAAAACAAAAAATAGTAATGAGGCAACAAAATCTAAAAAAATTATCATTTTAGGACAATAAAGCCATATAAAATTGAGTTTATCAAGCATTGTGAACAAGAAGAAAAATAATCCTAAAAATATTAAGTGATAAAGAATGAAAATAAGTAAATTTATATCAATTTTGCTGCTTGCCTTGAGCCTACAAACCCTTGTTTTTGCTCAAAGCCAATCCGACAATTTGAAAAATCAGTTCAATCCACTCATAGTAGGGGTGCCCTCATTGATGATAGCCCCCGATGCTAGAGGAGGAGGTATGGGCGACGTGGGGGCAGCCACCGACCCAGATATTGCCTCGCAGCACTGGAACCCTGCCAAATATGCCTTCGCATACAGCAAGGCTGGAGTAGGATTGTCCTACACTCCTTGGTTGCGAAGTATTGTCGACGATATTGATTTGGCCTATTTGTCGGGCTATTATAAGATAGGCGATTCCGATAGGCAGGCCGTAGGTGCTTCTTTACGTTATTTTTCTTTAGGGCAAATAACTCTAAACGATGTTATGGGAGGATCTATGGGGGAAGCCAATCCATACGAAATGGCATTAGATTTGAGCTATTCGCTAAAATTCTCAGAGACCTTTGCTGGAGCTGCAACCTTTCGCTATATTTATTCTGATTTGGGAGTAACAACAAGCGAGGATGGCCTGAGGCCAGGGTCGGCTTTTGCTGCCGACATTGCCGGTTATTATTCCAACTACTTGATGCTAGGAAATAGTGAGTGCCTGCTGGGTTTGGGTTTCAATATTTCTAATATAGGAACTAAAATTTCTTTTGATGAAGGAAGTACCAACGCCTTTATTCCCACCAATTTGCGGATAGGAGGCTCTCTCTTAATGCCATTGGACGACTACAACACCATATCTTTCAATCTTGATGCAAGCAAATTATTGATTCCTACACCTCCCGATTATAAGAGTATGGCTACCGAAGAAGAAAAAAATGATGCTAGGGATATATATAACGACATATCGTCGATTTCAGGAATTTTCAAATCTTTTTCAGATGCTCCCGGAGGGATGAAGGAGGAGTTTAAAGAAGTTATGTGGTCTATGGGAGTAGAATATGCCTATGACCGTCAATTTATGGTAAGGGGAGGTTATTTCTATGAAAGCCCCGATAAGGGAAATCGTCAGTATTTCTCTGTGGGCGCAGGTTTTAAGATGAACGTTTTTCAACTCGATGCAGCCTATCTGATATCTACAGTACCTTCCAATCCTTTGGACAAAACACTTAGATTTAGTTTGAGTTTTGATATGGATGGCTTAAGAAGTTTAATGCGATAATAATGAATAAGATACGTATAGGCTTTGGCTATGATGTTCATAGATTGGTAGGCGGTAGAGAGCTGTGGCTAGGCGGCATTCGTTTGCCATATCATATGGGTCTTGAAGGGCATTCAGATGCCGATGTTCTGATTCATGCTCTTTGTGATGGCATATTGGGAGCAGCAAATTTGCGAGATATAGGCTTTCATTTTCCTGATAAAGATGCAGAGTATAAAAATATAGACAGCAAAATTTTGCTAGCTCAAACAATGGAACTTTTAAGAACTGAGGGTTTTGAACTCGGAAATGTTGATATAACAGTCATTGCCGAAGCACCCAAACTAAACCCTTATATACCTCAAATGAAAACCTGCTTGGCAGAAGTAATGAGGGTAAAAGAGGCTGATATTTCTATAAAGGCAACAACCTCCGAAAAAATAGGCTTTGTAGGTCGAGAAGAAGGTTTGGCAGCTTATGCCTCGGTTCTAATATACAAGGATTAATTATCATTTAAGAAGTATGAAAACACATTATACATCAAAAATATTTTGTTTTGCGGCTTGTTTCTTTTGTGTTTTCACTTCTCTTTTTTCTCAAAACACCCCCTTGTATAGAATTATTCTAAAAGACAAGGGAACTTCTCAATTTCAAATAGATAAGCCTCAAGACTATCTTTCGCCAAAAGCTATTTTGCGAAGGACAAATCAGGGTATTGCCATTGATAGCACAGACTTACCTATTGATAGCTTGTATTTGTCGCAGATAGAAGACAGAGGTGGCATAATAAGGTCAAAAAGCAAGTGGGTAAAAACAGTGGTCGTGGCCTGTGTCGATTCATCTGTTGTAGAGGATATAGGCTCCCTGCCCTTCGTGGAGGACATAGTTTTGGTGTGGTTAAATAAATCAGGCATAGCCGAGGATTACTATTTTGAACTAGCTGAAGATGCTCAACAAGATACAGAGCAAGACAAAGGCATTATACC
This sequence comes from Bacteroidales bacterium, assembly GCA_003851245.1. Taxonomy (GTDB): domain Bacteria; phylum Bacteroidota; class Bacteroidia; order Bacteroidales; family Azobacteroidaceae; genus BHEP01. The sequence continues at coordinate 54,239 of BHEP01000003.1, forward strand.
GTTTGATTCAGCTACAGATATTCCTAAAGATATAAATTATTATGGTACAGCATTCCATCAAATAAATATGTTGCAAGGGCATTATTTGCACGAAGCAGGTTTTAGAGGCGAAGGAATGACAGTGGCTATTATTGATGGTGGATTTGGTGGAGTTGACAAAATAAGTCAGCTGTCAAAAGATAGGATTTTAGGGGTAAAAAACTTTACCCATATAAGAAAACACCCTTATAATTGGGATAATAGTCATGGTACGCATGTGCTTTCTACCATGCTAGCCAATGCGCCAGGACAAATAGTTGGGACGGCACCCAATGCCAATTACTATCTTTTGTCGACAGAAGTTACCGACGACGAGTTTCCTGTAGAGGAAGATTATTGGATTGCTGCCATTGAGTATGCCGATAGCATTGGGGTGGATGTCTGCAATACCTCTCTGGGGTATACTAGCTTCGATATACCTCAAATGAATCACCAAACAGCAGAATTAGATGGACATACCGTCTTGATAAGTCGTGCCGCAGGAATGGCAGCTCAAAAGGGAATGCTTCTCTTCAATGCTGCAGGCAATGAGGGAAATAAATTATGGAAAAAGATTAGTTTTCCGGCAGATGCCAAAAATATCGTTACCGTAGGTTCTGTTGACGCTCAGGGCATTGTTTCCTCTTTTTCTTCGCGAGGAATGAGTGCCGACGGGAGAGTTAAGCCCAACCTAATGGCGCAGGGAACACGGGCTGCTTATATTGATAGAAATGGAGGCCTTACCTTTGGTAATGGAACTTCTATAGCCTCTCCCATACTTGCAGGAATGGGAGCCTGTATTTGGCAGGCTCTGCCAAATTTGACAAATATGGAGATTATAGATCTCTTGCATAAGTCAGCAAGTCAATGGCAGTATGCCGATTCTACTTATGGCTATGGAATACCCAATATTTATGCGGCATACTCCTCCGAAGTTCCTACAGGATTGAGTATGATAGACAAGGATTTATCAAAAGTTTTATTTTTTGATACTGTAAGTAACCTGCTTTATATAAAGCTGAATGCAGAGGATCTTTTAAGAGCTAGATGCACAATATATAATACTTTGGGGCGTATTGTCTTGGACGATTCGCAATTTGATGCCGCCATAAACTTATCGTTCTTATCTAGGGGTATTTATTTGGTATCACTAAGAGTAGGCGCCGAGCGTGTAGTCGTAAAAATAGCAAAAGCTTAAAAATGGAGTTTCTCAAACTTTCGGAGTTAAATTCTTTGCTTGCCAAGACTATCAAAGAAAATTTCTTATCCTACTATTGGATTGTGGCCGAAATAAGCGATTTACGAGTCAATCAGACCAGTGGTCACTGTTATTTAGAACTTATAGAAAAAAACGAAAAAACAGGAGCCTTATTCGCCAAGGCACGGGCAAATATATGGAATAGCACCTTTCAGGTTATTAAACCTTATTTTAAATCTGCTACCGGGCAAGAATTGGTGTCGGGTATTAAGGTTCTCGTAAAAGTTGGTTTGGAGTTACATATTCTTTATGGTTATAGTCTTACCATATATGATATTGATCCTAGCTATACCTTGGGCGACCAAGAAAGAAAGCGCAAAGAAATCATTGACCAGCTAGAAGAAGAGGGTGTTTTGAACTTAAATAAGGAATTAGAATTGGCAATTTTGCCTCAAAGGATTGCCATTATAAGCTCTTCAACAGCTGCTGGTTTTGAAGATTTTATGGCACACCTGCAAGAAAACAAAGAGGGCTTAGTGTTTTACACCCATCTTTTTCCCGCTTTAATGCAGGGTCAGCAAACGGAACCTTCTATTATTGAGGCTCTCGACAAGATATATCTTCATAAAGACGATTTCGACCTTGTAGTAATTATTAGAGGAGGTGGAGCTAGCACCGATTTATCGGCTTTCGATTCTTATTTGCTTGCTGCCAATTGTGCGCAATTTCCCCTACCTATCATCACCGGTATTGGGCATCAAAGAGATGAAACAGTTTTAGATATTGTGTCTTATAAGCGAGCCAAAACACCTACTGCTGCGGCTGATTTCCTAATTGGCATCTTATTGGAGCGTCTTGATGATCAGACAAAACTTCAAAATAGCATTATTGGTAGGATAGAAGCCTTATTGACAGGGCATAATTCGGATCTTAACAATAAGAGCTTTAAAATTCAAGGAGGTTTCAGCGAACTCTTGAATAAACACAGCAACAATATAAACACAATGGCTCACCAATTGATAAGAGCCTCGGAGCACTTGCTGCATAACAATAAAAGCAAATTGGAAGGCGTAGAGAAATATATACAAATGTCTTCCCCCGAATATATACTTTCTAAGGGATATTCTATAACAAGAATTAAAGGCAAGGCTATTTTTGATGTGGGAGAACTTAAAAAAGGGGACAAAATAGAAACTACTTTCAAAAAAGGAAGAGTAAGTAGTCGAGTAGAATGAGCTCTATATAATAAAATGTAATACAATCCTTGCAGGGTAGGGGGCTTAGTCAAGCAATTGCAGGTAGGAGGAAACGGGATAATGATCAGAATTAAGTATCTTGTCTACCCTTGTTTTATACGATTTAATATTGCTACTGTGCATAATATAATCTATCCTAAAATAAAAATTATTTCTATTATAGGTAGTGCCCAATCCAAAGCCTGAATTGGCAAAAGCATCTTCGAGTTTTTTAGATATTGTATGTCGCACATACGATACAGGAGTGTCGTTGAAATCGCCGCAAACGACGATATATTTATTATTATTTTGGGCAATCTTGGAGGCAATTTCTTCTGCCTGTTTTGCACGTAATTTATAGGCAGGCGTAAGCTTATCCATCATTTTCCAGGTAAACTCATCAAATTTTTCGGGATTAAATTCGGAGATTATATTGGCATATTCATGCCTGTCTTCCATCGATAATTTGCTAGATTCCAGGTGGCAGTTTATGAGTGTTAGCCTTTCCCCATCAATGTCTAATTCCGCAATAAAGGCACCATTGTAAAGGCTTTCGAAGTCCATATTTTCAAAAGACAGTATAGGGAATTTGGAAAAGATGGCAAGCCCATAGGTCTCTTCTTTATTTATCCATTTTAATTTTTGCACTCTTTGATGCGGATATTTCTTAAGAGCCTGGCGTATCGTTTTGTTGCTTAGATGATTGTTGGAGTCTTGAGCTCCGTATTCTTGTACGCAAACGATGTCCGCCTCACTATCTATAATATATTTGAGTATAGGATTTGGATTTTTTTCAGTATGTTGCCTTTGGTGTTCAAATTGCATTACATTGTAGGTCAATATTTTTATGCTTTCTTCGGGAGGATTGGCTTGAGCTATATTGACGGGAAAATATGATTTGACAGCTCCAAGGGAGAAAAAAATCGCGGCAAGAGGAATGGCAATTTTTGTCCATTTCCAAGCAATGATCCACCCAAATAAAAATAGGATGTTGAGTGCCAATATAAAGGGAAAGGATAGGCCCAAAAAAGTGCAGGCAGGCGACAGGTTTGGTGAGATTCTATCGGAAAATGCGGAAGCTATTAAAAAAATGGCAGCAAGGACTGTTACTATAAATATTAGGGATTGAAAAATTTTTCTTAATAGTTTCATATATGACTATTTATTTTCAATTTATTTTTCATTGCTGGCATCAAAGAGTTGTTTTTTTTCGGAAGCTGTGAGGCTGTCGTAACCAGAGATTTTTATTTTATCCAAAATTTTGTCTACCGATTCCTTATCTTTATTTTTTTTAGAATTATATTCGTAATCCGATTCAAATCGCTTGTGATGGCTGACTTTCATTACAACTTTTTTTTTCTTAAATAAATTGGCAATAAGGTCAATCATCTTGTTGATGCCCTTGGTTAAATCATGACCTTTTATAGCAAGCTGCGCATAAGTTATTCCACAAAAGGCTCCCCCCAAATGTGCAATGTGTCCACCTGCGTTTGTAGAAGTCATGGCAAAAATATCTATCAATAGACTAAAAATAGCTATGTAAATGATTTTAATTTCCCCCAAAAAAAGTAGGTGTATACTGCGACTCTTATTATAAAATGCGCTGGCAAAAACTATAGCCATCACTGAAGCAGAAGCTCCTATGAGGGAAGAAAAATGCTCTTGCGCTTTAAAATAGGGGATAAAGAGGTATGCCAGCAAAAAGAAAGAGGCTCCTGCTATGCCCCCAATAAGATACAATCCTCCTAGTTGTTTGGAATTAAAATAGCTCAAAAATATTTGCCCAAACCAATATAGCCACAGCATATTGAATAGGAGGTGCAAAAAATCTAGGTGCACAAACATGTAGCTTACAATGGACCAGGGTCTTGCAAATAATAGTTCGAGATTGGACGAAAGTTCTAAAAACATGCTAATATCAATGTCAATATTAAACAAGGTTTTCAGTACCAGTCCTAATCTAAGAATTATGAAAACAAGAATGTTGGCAAATATAAGATTTGACAGAACGCTTTTTTGCTTGAAAAAATATTCTATTCTACCCGTGATGTTTCCCATTTCTCTTGTCTTTTCTTCTCCAATAAAGAATAAAAATAATTCCAAATAACATGCCTCCCAAATGTGCAAAATGTGCAACATTGTCGCCATTGCGTTGGGCTACTCCAAAATATAACTCCAGCAAGCCATAGCCTATCACAAAATATTTAGCCTTGATAGGTATGGGTATAAACATAATGTATAGGGGAGTGTTGGGAAACATCATTCCGAAGGCCAACAAGATGCCAAATACAGCACCCGAAGCTCCTATGGTGATTGGCAGATTGAAATATGTGGGGTCTAGTGATTGGTACTCAAAAAACCACACCAATTCTTGTATCAAACCAGCACCTATGCCTGTAAAAGCATAGTAAATAAGAAATCTTTTCGACCCCCAGCTTGTTTCGATGACACGTCCGAACATAAAAACGGCAAACATGTTAAAGAACACATGAGAAAGAGAGGAAGTATCGTGTAGAAATAGGTAACTTACCAGTTGGTAGACTCTAAAATCTTCGGCAAGAAAATAGTGTAGGCCAAATATATTTATCAAATCAATGCCTCGTGTGCTTAATGCCAGTGTAGCCATCCAAGCAATAAAATTGATGATGATGATATTCTTTGTCACAGGGGGAATAGAACTTAGAAAGCCATTTTGTGATGTAGTCATTTTTATTTTTTAGTGAATTTGAGTACAAACGTACGCAAAAATCCTTTTTTCTACAAATCCTTTGCTAGGATATTGACATTTTATTTTTTCCATCTAGTTTTTTATGCTCTACTTGCCTATTTGTCTACTTGCTGTTTTCTATCTTATTTTTGTTTTTAATTCCCTTGTCTAATCTGTTGATTAAGTGCGTAAACTTGTCTGCCAGTGTAGAATAATTCCCCAAAAAGCTATCAAAAGAGTTTTTTTAGCATTATGTTGATAATATATTTGAATCTAATTATAAGATGTATTATATTTGGTACTTTAAATTACTTCAAAATAATATTTTTCAAAATCAACAAATAATTTAATGTTATGAACAAAACAGAATTAATTAGTGCTATTTCAGAAGAGTCTGGACTTTCTAAATTAGATTCAAAAAAAGCCTTGGAAGGCTTTATTTCCGCCGTCTCTAACGAGCTTAAAACGGGAGGCAAAATTGCCTTGGTAGGTTTTGGAACTTTTTCTATTACTGAAAAAAGTGCAAGACAAGGAATTAATCCAAGAACGAAAGAGCCAATCACAATTAAAGCTAAAAAAGTAGCCAAGTTTAAGCCTGGTGCTGAGCTGGCAGATCTTGTAAAGTGAGTTTCAGTAATTTTTGATTCGTGGTCGAACAAAAAAGGGCATCTATTAATTTAATAGGTGTTTTTTTTTCATTCATTTGTATTACCTTTGCGCAATATTTATGGTAAAACTCTTGATAATTCAAAAAACATGACAATTCAGCAAATATTCCATCATTCTATTGAAAAATATTATGGTCAAGCTATAGATTGCAGCTTGATACAATTGCAAAAAACTAAGAGAGAATTTGAAGGGCACCTTACATTGGTAGTGTTTCCCTTATTGAAAATATCCAAAAAAAATCCAGAGCAAACAGCACAAGATTTAGGAGCACATTTTATGGAAGATACCTCCTTACTTGTGGCATTTAATGTTGTAAAAGGTTTCTTAAATTTGACAATAAGGTCTTCTCATTGGATTGGTGTCTTGAATAAAATTAATGACGAGGAGCATTTTGGAATACAAAAAGCTACAGATTCCTCCCCTCTGGTAATGATTGAATATTCTTCTCCAAACACCAATAAGCCCCTGCATCTGGGGCATGTGCGCAATAATCTTTTGGGGTATAGCTTGGCAGAAATAATGAAAGCTAATGCTTATAGGGTTGTCAAAACCAATATTGTAAATGATAGGGGAATACACATATGTAAGTCTATGCTTGCCTGGCAAAAATGGGGGGATGGAATTACACCTCTCAAGGCAGGAAAAAAAGGCGATCATCTGGTAGGCGATTTCTATGTGAGGTTTGATCAGGAGTACAAAAAGGAGTTGCATGATTTGCAGGCAGCAGGCATCAGCAAAGAAGAGTCTGAAAAGCAATCAACATTGATGGCAGAGGCAAGAGATTTGCTCTTGCGCTGGGAATCGGGCGACGAGGCAGCTCTTGACTTATGGAAGATGATGAACGACTGGGTGTATGCTGGCTTTGACATCACCTATAAAAAGCTAGGAGTAGATTTCGATAAAATATATTACGAGTCAGAAACTTATTTGGTAGGTAAGGATAAAGTTTTGGACGGACTTTCTAAAAATATCTTGTATCAGCAAGAAGATGGCTCTGTATGGGCCGATCTCACCGATAAGGGCTTGGATCAAAAATTGCTTTTGAGAGCCGACGGAACCTCCGTATATATGACCCAAGATATAGGTACGGCAAAGCTACGATACGACGACTATGCCATCGACAAGATGATTTACGTTGTTGGAAATGAGCAAAATTATCATTTTCAAGTGCTGGCAATCTTGTTGGATAAGCTAGGTTTTGAATGGGGCAAAGATATGGTTCATTTTTCTTATGGCATGGTAGAATTGCCCCAAGGGAAGATGAAATCTCGAGAGGGCACTGTTGTCGATGCCGATGATTTGCTCGAAGAGATGGTCAATACAGCAGAGGCAACCTCCAAGGAACTTGGTAAGCTGGATACTTGTAGTGCCGAAGAAGCGCGAGAAATTTCTAAAATGGTTGGTTTAGGAGCTCTTAAGTACTTTATATTAAAAGTCGATCCGCGCAAGAATATGGTTTTCAACCCTTCAGAATCCATTGATTTTAATGGGAATACCGGCCCTTTTATACAATATACCTACGCTCGCATACAGTCCATATTGCGAAAGGCTGGGGAGCAGAGCATACCTTTGTCCCCACTTGTAGATACTTCCTTGGTGATAAGCGAAAAAGAAACAAGTCTTATTCAACATTTGGAGGCTTTTGCACTAGCTGTTAAAGAAGCAGGGGCGGCTTATAGTCCCGCCATTATAGCAAATTTTATTTATGAGCTTGTCAAGGAATACAATCAGTTTTATCATGAATATCCCATTCTAAAGGAAAAAAACGAGGCCTTGCGCTTGTTTAGAATAGTGCTGTCGGACAATGTTGGAAAAGTTATTAAATCTGGTTTCTCCTTGCTGGGAATAGATGTCCCTCAGCGCATGTAGATCTTGGAATAATGAAAATAAGATATGTAAAAAATCAAGATATAGATAAAAAAATCTGGGATGAGCTTATAGACACTGCTCCTATGGGGCGTATTTATGCCTATTCGTGGTTTTTGGATGCCCTGTGTAAGCATTGGGATGCCTTGATTTTTGGTGATTATAAGTTTGTTATGCCATTGCCTTGGAGCACAAAATGTGGGGTGCGCTACTGTTTCACCCCATTTTTTATACAGCAGCTAGGTGTTTATTCTCAAGAAGAAGTGTCGGAGGAGGTTTACAACTTATTTTTAGCCTCTATACCCTCGAGAATACGGTATATAGATCTTCAGATAAATGCGGATATGCAACTTAAGGGCTCAGGTAGCACGCAAAGGCGGACTAATTATACCTTGAATATAAATAGACCATACCCCGAAATAGCAGGGGCTTATGAGAGAGGAGTAAGGCAGGTTTTGCGCAAACCAATAGCTTACAAATTTGTAGAAACTTTCGATATTGATCGCTTGGTGTATGCCTACAAAGAAATGAATGGATATAAATTTTCTCAAGTTAATGATTCGCATTACGAAAGGTTAATTCATTTGGCACAAGAAGCTAAAAAAAGAGGGCAATTGTTGTGTTTCGATTTAAAAAATTTAGAAGACGATATCTTGGCGTCCCATTTATTTTTTTTAAGCCATGGCAGAGCCTATTTTATTGCAGGAGCTCAAACGGCTAAGGGAAAAGAATGCAATGCCAATCATTTTTTTATTGATGCCTTTATTCAATTGCATGCTCAAAAGACACATTATTTTGATTTTGAGGGTTCAGATATTCCGGGAGTAGCAGCTTTTTTTAAAAAGTGGGGAGCCATGCCCGAATATTATTCTCAAATTAAGATAGGAAAATTTCCATTTAATTATATCAAAATATAAAAAATATATATCAGTAAAAAACAATTTGTTATTTTCTTATTCTCAGTTATTTAGCACTATTTTTTAAAGGAAAACAATAAAAAATGCAGCCAATAAATAAGTTATCATTAAATAGGAATAAAATAATTTCATGTAATTTTAGCTATTCAAAGAGAAAAAAAACATATATTTGCACACTGGTAAGACTTTTTTGTAAATTAACGTCAAAAAAATAAAATAAATTTCAAATGCAAAACAAAGGATTTGTTAGGGTTTTTGCTGTATTACTGACTTTGGTATGTGCTTTCTATTTGTCATTTTCTTTCGTGACAAATAGCTATTACAACAAGGCTAAAGAATATGCAGCGGGAGACCCATTAAAAGAGAGTCACTATTTAGACTCATTGTCTACAGAAAAAGTATGGTTGGGTTATACCCTCAAAAAATGCCGTACGATGGAGCTTAATTTAGGGTTAGACCTTAAAGGTGGCATGAACGTGATATTGGAAATCAATGTTGCCGACGTGTTGAAATCTCTTTCAAACGACAACCCCGATCCAAATTTCAATCAAGCATTGGCTAATGCAAGAGAGCGTCAGGCAAAGAGTAAAAAAGATTTTGTTTCTCTTTTTGTTGAAGAGTATCACAAGCTAGATCCTGGGGCAAGGCTCTCAGTGATTTTTGGTACTTTTGAATTGAAAGACAAAATTACAACACAAACCTCGGATGCAGCTGTTGAGAGTATTCTCAGAGAAGAGATAAAGAGTGCCATGGACAATTCTTTCAACGTTCTTCGCACACGTATTGATAGATTTGGTGTTGTTGCTCCAAACATTAAGCAACTGGACACCGATGGAAGAATACTAATAGAGCTTCCTGGAATTAAAGACCCTGCACGTGTAAGAAAACTATTGCAGGGAAGTGCAAATCTGGAGTTTTGGGGAACTAAGAACTTCACAGAAATTTATCAGGATATTGATAGGGTAAATAAGAAATTGGCTGAAATCGCAAAGGTGGATGCTAAAGGCGCTTCGGAGAGTATTGATCCTCAGGAGGTAGTTGCTGATGATGCTTTGGCAGAATCCAAAGGAGAAAGCATTGCGGAAAAAACCTCTACAGATTTGCTAGTAGAAAATGCAGAAGAGGAGCATATTGAAGGATTGACCCAAACAAACACCGATTCTTTGGGTATGATGAGTGCAGAAGATTTTGCCAAAGAAAATCCCTTGTATGCAGTATTAAACATCAGTGTTGACCAAGAAGGCAGAATACTTCCTGGCCCAGTGGTAGGAGTCTCTCATTATAGGGATACTGCTACTGTAAATGCCTATTTTAATAATCCACAGGTTAAAAATATCCTGCCAAAGGGGCTTCTTTTGAAATGGACAGTAAAAGCCTTCGATGAGAAAGAGCAATACTATCAGCTCATAGCATTGGACGCTAGCAAGAGCAGGGATGGCAAAGCTCCTTTAGAAGGAGATGTTATTATAGATGCTAGTTCCGACTTTGGTCAGCACTCGCCTTTCGCCGAAGTAAGCATGGCTATGAACGCCGAAGGAGCAAAGAAATGGGCTAGATTGACCAAGGAAAATATAGGCCGCAGTGTGGCCATTGTCTTGGATGAGCATGTGTATTCTTTTCCTACTGTCAACAGTGAAATTACTGGAGGAAGATCATCCATTACGGGTAATTTTACTGCCGAGGAAGGAAAGGATTTAGCGAATGTGCTAAAATCAGGAAAGATGTCGGCTCCAGCTCGCATTATTCAAGAGGATGTTATTGGCCCATCTTTAGGGCAAGAGGCTATTACACAAGGTTTTATTTCCTTTATTGTAGCTCTACTTGCGCTAATGCTTTACCTAGTTTTGGTTTATGGATTTAAGCCAGGTATGATTGCCAACGTAGCCTTATTATTGAACTTATTCTTTACTATCGGTATACTAGCCTCTTTTCAAGCCGTCTTAACTCTTTCAGGTATTGCGGGTCTTGTATTGGCTCTAGCCATTGCCGTTGATGCCAACGTGCTTATTTATGAGAGAATAAAAGAAGAGCTTAGAGGTGGAAAGACCTTGAAAAAGGCAGTAGACGAAGGTTATAAAAAAGCATTTTCTGCAATTTTTGACTCCAACTTGACCTCTATTATGACAGGTGTTATATTGTTCGTTTTTGGAACAGGCCCTATCAGAGGTTTTGCTACAACCCTCATTATTGGTATTGTTACATCTTTTATTACTGCCGTGTTTTTAACACGTTTGTTTTACGAAACAAGTTTTGCTAAGGGAAGATTGTTGGACTTGACTTTTACAACAAATTTGACAAAGAACTTCTTGGTTAATCCCACATATGACTTCTTGAAAAAGAGGAAATTAGTTTATGTGGTTATTACGTGCTTAACGGTAATTTGTGTAGTTGCTTTGGGATGGAAAGGATTGAATCAAGGTATAGATTTTACAGGAGGGCGTAATTATGTTGTTCGCTTCGATCAAGCGGTTAATACTGCCGAAGCACAAACAATGCTGGAATCTCAATTTGAGGGATCAGTGCCATCGGTAATTACCATTGGTTCTCCAAATCAGGTGAGAATATCAACCAACTACATGATTACAGACTCTTCGGAGGAAGTAGACAGTGAAATTGAAACAAAGCTCTACGAAGGGCTAAAACCCTTGCTTAAAGAAGGAACAAGTGAGGAGACCTTTTTAGAGGATTATGTATTGAGTTCTCAAAAAGTAGGACCAAGTATAGCCGACGATATTAAGCAGGGAGCTATCTTGGCTGTAATATTTGCTGTACTTGCCATTGGTTTATATATACTGCTTCGATTCAGAGATGTTTCGTATAGTGTTGGTACCGTTGTCTCACTTATTCAGGATGCCTTATTTATATTAGGTATATATGCTATTTTCTGGGGTATTTTGCCTTTTTCACTGGAAATAGACCAGACATTTATTGGAGCAATCCTAACAGCCTTGGGTTATTCTGTCAATGATAAGGTTGTAATCTTTGACCGTGTGCGCGAATATTCTCACATTTATCCCAAACGAGACAAAGAGTCTCTATTTAATTTGGCATTGAATAGCACTTTGGATAGAACCTTTAATACAAGTGTGAGTACGTTTCTTGTATTGATGATAATCTTTGCTTTTGCTGGTGACACCATTCGTAGCTTCTCTTTTGCAATGATTATTGGTGTGGTAATGGGAACTTTCTCTTCCTTATTTATTGCTGCTCCAATTGCTTTTGAGATTCAAAACAAAAAATTCCTCAAAAAACAGGCGCTTCATACTCATAAATAAGCAGCTAGTTTTAACAAAAAAAAGAGCAAGTCAATACTGACTTGCTCTTTTTTTTTGTTAAATACTTTTTTGATATTATCTTTGTATATTATATTTGTATAATATCTTTGTATAAGATATTATACATAAGATATTTAAAATAATATAACATACTTATTGATGGCTAGCAAGACAAAAAACAGGCATTTACTTTCAGAAGTACATTATACAGGAGAAAATGATGTAGAAACTAATTTGTGTCTTATTAAATACGATGCACATTCATTTTGTGAGCAACAATCAAAAAATGCACAAGAAGTATTGAACCATTTGGATTCAGACAAAATTAATTGGGTGAGAGTGGCAGGGATGAGTGAACCCAATATGATTGTAGACTTTATTCAGAAGATGGGGCTAAACAGTATAGATGCAAAAGATGTTGTTACTATACAACATATTGTAACTATAGAAGAGTATGATAAAAATATTTTTATCGTTTTGCCTGCTCTATATTTTAATGAAGATAAGGTTTTGACAGCCGAACACATCTCGTTTATTTTGGGCGAAAACTATGTTTTTAGTTTCAAAGAAACCAGCTACCCTCTTTTTAAAAAGGTATATGAACTCATTAAGGGCGATTTATTAAAAATAAAAACAAAAAAAGCGGATTTTTTATTGGCTTGTCTTTTGAGCGAGGTAATTCACAATTTTTCAGATGTTGTTAGTCACTTGGAAGATAATTTAGATAGTTTAGAGGATCTTTTACTCGACACCTCCAAGGTGTCGGACAATTTAATTGGGCGCATACAAGAGAATCGTAGGATGATGATAAGAGTGCGTAAGTTGATTCTGCCTTTCAAGGATCAGTTCGCCAAGCTCCTGCGGGTAGATAAGAATTTGATAGGGGAGAGCGAGTGCCCATTCTATAAGGATTTATCCGATCAGCTTTTGTATGTTTTGCAAAGTCTTGAGTCGTGTCGAGAAATTATGACTTCTCTTATTGATTTATATATAAACAACAATGATGTGCGAATGAATGCCATCATGCAGCGTTTAACAGTTGTTGCAACAATTTTTATACCATTAACTTTCTTGGCAGGCGTTTGGGGGATGAATTTTGAAGGTATGCCAGAGCTAGAAATTCCTTATGCTTATTATTTTGCCTGGGGATTATTTGTTGTTATTGGATTTTTGCTAAGCTGGTATTTAAAAAGAAAGAAATGGATTTAAAAAAATGCCTATAAAGTTTGCAAATAAAAAAATAAACATTACCTTTGCAGAGCATTTGAGAGAAACGCATTTGCAAATAGGGCCTATAGCTCAGCTGGTTCAGAGCACCTGCCTTACAAGCAGGGGGTCACAGGTTCGAATCCTGTTGGGCCCACAACAAAAAAAGAATTGCAAATTTGCAATTCTTTTTTTGTTGTAGTATGCTTTGATGGGAGCACTGACAGTTTTTTTTGGTGGTAGTGCAGAAATAAAATTTATAGAATTGTATTTTTATAAATTATGCCATCTTTTACTATCAGGAGAAAGTTCTGTTCTGGATTTTCTATAAGTTTAATATTTTTTATCGGACTACCATCCACCAATATTAGGTCGGCATAAGCTCCCTCTTTAATCACTCCCAATTTGTGAGGATACGGATTGCGAGGGCCGCAGAGCGCCAATAATTCCGCATTGGTAGATGTTGCCATTCTCAATACCTCAAAAGGAGTATACCAGCGAGTCAATTTGGCAAGTTGCGCACCTTGGCGCGTTGTAAGCTTTTCATCAAACAAGCAATCTGAGCCCCATGCTGTCTTGATCTTATATTTCTTAGCTAATTTGTAGGCATTGTCGGTGCCTGCTGTCATTTCCAATTGCTTAGCTTTATAGGAACTTCCTTCGGGGAAAGGTATAGCATCCTCATCGTCCAAAAAAGCCTGCAGACACCACCAAATATCTTTTTCTGCCATTAGCTTGGTCGTTTCTTCGTCAATGAGTTGGCCATGTTCTATACACTTTACTCCAGCAGAAATAGCCGCCTTAATAGCCTTAGGAGTATAGGCGTGTACTGTCACATACGTGCCCCAGTTGTCGGTGGCATCTACTGCCGCTGTAAATTCGTTTTTGGTGTATTGTGCCACATCCAGAGGGTCGTAGTCGGAGGCTACACCACCACCAGCTGCCAGTTTGATTTGGGTAGCACCTTGGCGCAGTTGCTCTCGTGATTTTAGCAAAACCTCATCATATCCATCAGCTATTATCGCCATTCCACACGATTCCATATAGGTTAGGGCTCCGCAACTATGCCTGGGAACATCTGTTGGCAGTCTGAAATCGCCATGTCCTCCCGTTTGTGAGATCATAGCTCCGCTGGGATAGATGCGAGGGCCATTGGTAAGTCCTTGGTCTATTGCTTTTTTTAAGGCGAAAGGATTTCCTCCCACATCTCTTACCGAGGTAAAGCCTCTTAGCAATTGTTTTTCAGCAGAATTGGCAGAAAACAAACTTATGTACGACATATCCGATACCATGGCCTGCGCCAAAGGCATGGCATCCATGGTAGTATGCGCATGGGCATCTATCATTCCTGGCATCAAAAATTTGCCGCCGCCATCAATAATTGTGACCATCGCACTCTTATTTGTCGCAATAGGACTTGTAGATATTTTCGCTATTAGATTGTCTACAATCAGCACATTGCCCGTAATAGTCTTCTCGTCGACACCGTTGAAAATTTCAACATTGTTGATGAGGATGTTTTTTTGAGATGTTGCTAGCAGTGGAATCATAATAAATAGATAAATAATACTTTTTCTCATATGTTTATTTTTTTAAAGTAACAATTAATAGTAGCTCTATCATAGAGTTATCTAATCAACAAAGTTATTGATTTTTTTCTGTAAATATGCATTTTGCAACAATTATTGTCAATTAATATTCTTACCATCCACCTTTCCAATTAAGCGCAATAATATATTAGCATAAACGACCGAATTTAGTAGCATTTATCGCCCTAATTTGCAGCATAAAACAATTACAAGAAATGGCGATGGCACTCAAATTGGCAATGGCACCCAAGAATTTGGGCATTAGTTTCATGAAAGCTTGGCTCTATAACGTTTTAGGTGCGTAATGAAAAAACATAATTCTGAGATGCAAAATGTTATCCAGTCATTTTAAAGTCTAAGAGTAGAATTACTCACCGTATTCGTTGTAGAGCCTAATAATTACATTTTTACTATAGCTTTGGATCAATTAAAATCCAAATCCGTCTAAATCAACTTCTTCAGTATCTTTTTTCTCTACAGCCTGTGCCAGTTTATGCGTATCGAAGCCTTCTATATAAATTGCTTTTTGAGGAATTGATGGGCATATAGACTCGCATCCACCACAGCCCACACAAATATCTTGCTCTATATAAGGAATTGTTAGTCCATCTTTGTAATCTATCATACTTACGGCCTGCGTTGGGCAGTGTTCGGAACAGGCGCCACAGCTGGTATTGTCGGTGTAAACGATGCAGAGCTCGAGTAAAAATTTGACATCTCCAATCTTTAGATGGTGTTTTTCTTCCTTACTTATTTTTTGCAAGGCATTGGTAGGGCATATTTCTGAGCAAAGGGTGCAATCAAAATTGCAAAAGCCCTTGTCGTAGGTCATCATTGGCAACATCACTCCCGCCATGCCGTACTCCATAAGTGATGGTTTGATGGCCCTGGTAGGGCATTTTGCTACACACAGGTGGCAGGAGGTGCAATGTTTGGCAAGATGCTGAAAACTCTTTCCTCCAGGAGGAATGATGGGAAGTTTCACTATTTTTTCCTTCCTTGCCAATCTTGTTTGTACATCTTGGGCCTTGGTGCTAGCAGCGGAGACTAAGGTCATAGAAGAGATGGTAAAAAAAGAACGCCTCGAAGGATTGCTTATAGCCATAGCATCTTTTGGCTCCTTGTTTTTAGCTACTGCATTGGAGTTATTGGATGGTATCTTGCAAGTGTATGCAAGGGCATTTTTCTTGCATACGTAAAGGCAGTTGTAGCAATCTACACAGGAGGCATAATCTATTTCATGCGTGTTGCTATTTATACAAGAAGCCTTGCATGCCCTAGCACATAAGCCACAAGAGTTGCATTTGTCTTTTGCAAAGCGCACTTTAAAAAAAGAATATTTGGATATAAAACCCAGGAAAGTTCCCACAGGGCAGAGGGTATTACAAAATAGACGACCGCTTTTGTAAGTCATCACAGTAATTAGTAATAGCGATAGCAAAGCCACAATAAGGGCCGATAAGGATATTATATATACATCCATACGATAGAGGCTGTAGTTGCCCATAAAATTAAAACCGTATGCCAACATATTGTTGAGCAAAAGATAAACAGGGCTAAAAATGTGGGTAAAGATGCGCCCAAAAATACTGTAAGGCTCTAACAAACCTACTAGAAAGGAAACGTTTAGAAAAAAACTGAATAAGAAAATGGCTAAAAAAGACCATTTAAGAATTTTGTGCTCTTTAATATACCTAAAATGCCTTTTTTTATTGAATCGCAGATAAATGCGTCCCAATAAGTCTTGAAAAATCCCCAGTGGACAGATCACCGAACAGTAGATACGCCCTAGTAGGAGGGTGGCTAGCAAAATAGCTCCTACCAAAAAAAAGCGTTTTGCCAAAAAGGAGGGTACTAGCTGTACGTCCTGAAATATGTGAAGCCACGAGGGCAAGGCATTAGAAAAATCGATAAAAAATAATATACTGGCTACCAAGACTAAAGAGGCAAGCAAAATTCTTAATTTTTTTAGCATCTTACATTTTTATTTGCTTCATTTTTATTTTGTCTAAGTCCATTGTTCCTAAACCTAGGGCCTGAGCGTTTGCTAGGTGTCCAATATCATCCAAGGGCATTTCTTGTATTTGGTTGAAAAATTTTGCGGCAGCAGTGTCTACGGCTACTATATCGGTAGAGACCATCAGTGCCTTAGAGAGGGCCACATCGCCCAGGTTGGTACCTTTAGGGCCGTTGGTTTTCATAATTCTATAAGCATCAACAATATTCAGAATTGGTTTTTTTTGTAAGGTGCAGCAGTCTGCTATACATTGCTGAAGGTCATTTTGATGAAAAAACTTTCTGTCCCATACTATGCCCATCAGATTTTTCATGGACATGGTCATTTTTGCACCCCCATGATTTTTGAGCACAGGAATATTGATCCATACATCACAATCCAAAATGGCGCTGTGTATTTTTGTTTTTTTTAATATCTTTCCCTTAGGAAGGCTTACTTCTCTGTAATAGCTCTCCTCATTGCCAGGCATCATCTTGGCTCCTGTTTCTTTTACAACAGACTCTATGCCACTGTTTTCGTATGATTTGCGCCAATCGTCGCAGGTATGGTCAAAGACAATTACCTCTTTGGCACCTGCTGCAAAGCACTGTTGAATAACCTCCTTTACCAAAATAGGGTTGGTGTTGGCTGCATATTCTGGAGTCTTATCCCATCCTATATTGGGTTTTACTACTACTTTTTGTCCTGGTTTTACGAATCGCTTCATGCCTCCTAGTTCAGCAATTGCTTTGCGAAACATTAGATCGGGTTCACCACCCATCACGGCAACCAAGTCTACTAGGGCTCCAGTACTAGAGGTGCTTTGTTGTGCCAATAGCTCCATTCCATCGCTAAAACTTAAGGTGCTGGCTGCTCCTGTGAGTGCTAGCCCTTTCAAAAAATGACGTCTTTCCATTCTTATTAATTTTATATCGTTTTTATTGATAGCTCATTAAAAAATCTAAATATTTACTAACCAAGGGAACATGAAACAAGTTTCATTGTAAGTTGAATAGTCCGCTATGCCATTGATGGTAAAAGTTTTTACCAATTTGGCCTTTGGAGACAGTAGTTTATATGCCAAATTAATTGTAGCACCCGTCTTCACCCTATCTTCTACCAAAAGAATTGTCTTGTTGGCATACTCGAAGCAAATATCCTCAATTAAAAGAGGGCTGTCATAGAGCATTTGCTGATTATCGTCTCTAAAACTAAGTTTTAAAAGCTGAATTTCTATACCCAAAATTTGATTTATCATTGCTGCAGGAATAATGCCCCCATTGGCTATTGCTACTATTAGATCAAATTTTTCAACAAATTTAATACCTTTGATCTTCGATGCTACTTCGTCAAATGTTTTAGCATTCATATTTGGCCATTAAACGGAGTATAATAAAAGCTCCTACAACCTGAAAAAGCATGCCTGGCCAGCCCAAGGTAAAATCTTGTATAGCAGATCCTAGATCGATCATTGCCCATTCTGCAAATCCTCCTAGTACTTGGTATCCCAATACAATTGCTATAAGGCTGAGTATCGACAAGCTATTGCGTTTTCCTACCCATCCTGCAATAATGGCAAGAATACCCGATTTTACGAGTAAGATGGGAAGTACGGCAAGAGGAGGCATGCCAAAAAGTACGTGGTTGACACTTACCGAAAAAAAGGCTGTGAGCAAACCTATGGTAGGACCAAACTTATAGGCCGCAATGAGGGTGAAAAAATAAATTGGCAGAAAAATTAAGCCTCCCTTAGGTACTAAGTGACAAAGTTGTGGCAATAGAATATTGCCAATAACAAATAGGGTAGCAAACAAATATGTTTTCTTGTTTTGCAGCGTTAATTGCTGACTTTTAAAATCGACTCTAATCATAATATTTAAGTTTATAGTGTTGTCTAATTTGCCATTTCTGAGATGAATTTTATGCGTACCATACGAATTTCCTCTTCTGAAAAGTTGTTTTCAAGTTCTAGTAAGGCATTTTCTAATTTGTCGGTATCAGACTCTTTGAAATAAGAATAAATATCTTCTACATGATCTTCATCCATTATTTCTTTTAGGAAATAGTCTATATTAATTTTTGTTCCAGAAAATACAATAGCCTCAATTTCGTCTAGTAATTCGCTAAATTCCAAGCCCTTGGTAAGAGCAATATCATCGAGTGCCACCTTTCTGTCAATGCTTTGAACAACAAAGACTTTGAGTTTGGATTTGTTGGCCACCGTACGTACCCTAAGGTCTTCGGGTCTTGTTATTTCATTTTCGACGACATGTTTTTTAATCAATTCGATGAAATCATTGCCATACCTTTTGGCCTTTCCAGCACCCACTCCAGGAATGTTTTGCAATTCCTCTTCGGTAATAGGATAGGTTGTAGCCATAGCTTCCAAAGAAGGATCTTGAAATATTACGTAGGGGGGGACGTCCAATTTTTTCGCCAATTTTTTGCGCAAATCTTTCATCATGGAATACAAAGCAGGGTCTACCGCACAGGCTCCACCTCCTCTAAGAGGCGTTTCTTCGGAATCAGAATCTTCATCAAAGTCGTTGTCTTTTGTAATTTTAAAAGATGTGGGTTTCGATAAATATTTTTTTCCTGCAGCAGTTAATTTTAATAGCCCATACTGCTCTATATCCTTATCTAAAAAGCCGGAAATCATGGCTTGTCGGATTATGGCACTCCAAGTTCTTTCGTCTTCGGCACTACCAGTTCCAAAAACCTCCAGATCTTGATGCTCATAAGAAATTATTTCTGAGGTTTCTTTACCTATAAGAATGTTTATTACATGGTCGGATTTAAATTTGTCCTTTAATAGTCCTACCGTTTCTAATATCGTTATTAATTGTTCTTTAACTTCCACTTGTTTTTTTGGATTTAAACAGTTGTCGCAACTTCCGCAATTCTCTTCTTTATACTCTTCTCCGAAGTAGTGCAACAAAATTTTTCTGCGACAAACAGATGATTCTGCATATACTTTCGTTTCCTCTAATAGCTGCTTACCAATTTCTTGTTCAGAAATTGGTTTCCCCTGCATAAATTTCTCTAATTTTTGTAGGTCTTTGTTTGCATAAAACACAATACACCTACCCTCGCCTCCATCTCTGCCAGACCTACCTGTTTCCTGGTAGTAGCCTTCCAAACTTTTGGGTATGTCGTAGTGTATTACAAAACGCACATCTGGCTTATCTATACCCATACCAAAGGCAATCGTTGCGACAATAACCTCTACATTTTCTTTTAAGAAGGCATCCTGATTGCCTGTGCGGGTTTGCGAATCCATGCCTGCATGATATGCTCGGGCATTTATTCCATTGGCTTTCAAAACTTCGGAAAAATCCTCAACTTTTTTTCTCGACAAGCAATAGACTATTCCTGATTTTCCAGGCTGTGATTTTATAAATTTTACAATATCCCTATCTATATTTGTCGTTTTTTGTCGCACTTGATAAAAAAGATTGGGTCGATTGAAAGACGACTTGAATATTTTTGCACCTATCATTCCCAAGTTCTTTTGAATGTCGTGCTGAACTTTGGGAGTGGCTGTAGCTGTTAGTGCAATGACAGGTCTTTTGGAAATTTCGTTAATTATAGGCCTTATACGCCTGTATTCTGGTCGGAAATCATGCCCCCATTCTGATATACAATGGGCCTCATCCACGGCATAGAAAGAAATCTGAACTTGCCTGAGAAATTCAATATTTTCTTCTTTTGTAAGCGATTCGGGCGCTACATAAAGAAGTTTGGTTTTTCCAGACAATATATCTTCTCTAACCTGATCAATTGCCGATTTGTTGAGAGAAGAATTTATAAAATGAGCAATTCCATTCTCCTCACTAAAATTACGCATTGCATCGACCTGATTTTTCATCAATGCAATGAGGGGAGAAATAACGATTGCCGTACCTTCCATCATCAAGGAGGGCAGTTGATAGCATAAGGATTTACCACCACCAGTGGGCATGAGCACAAAGGTGTCATGTCCTTCCAGTACATTTTGGATGACCTCTTCCTGATTGCCCTTGAAGGTGTCGAAGCCAAAATACTTTTTAAGCTCTAAAGCTAAAATACTTTTACTTACCTTGTTATCCGACATGTTTATACCTAAATTGAGTCACTATTATGCAATTTTATTCTGTATTGTTTCTTCTTTGCGTATCCTCTCTTGTGCATATTTGAGGTCAATGTGCAGTTTCTTCTCCTTTGTAGAAGGATAATGGTACATTGCATCTATCATTATATCTTCGGAAATAGATCTTAGGCCTCTTGCGCCCAGTTTGTATACAATTGCCGTATCCACAATAAAGTCGTATACGTCGTCGTCAAAACTAAGCTTTATTCCATCTATTTCAAATATTTTTTTATATTGTTTTATAATGGAATTTTTAGGCTCTGTAAGAATATTTCTTAGAGCTACTCTATCCAAAGGCGAAAGGTAGGTAAGAATTGGCAAACGACCAATTATTTCAGGAATTAATCCAAAAGATTTTAAATCTTGGGGACTAATATACTGTAGCATATTGTCTTTGTCTATTCCTATTTTAATTTTGCTGGCAGCATAGCCCACAACCTTTGTATTTAGTCGCTGGGCTATTTTTTTGTTGATGCCATCGAAAGCACCCCCACAAATAAATAATATATTTTTGGTGTCTACAGCAATCATTTTTTGGTCGGGATGTTTGCGGCCTCCTTGTGGCGGAACATTTACAACCGAGCCTTCAAGTAATTTTAGTAGACCCTGCTGTACGCCTTCGCCACTAACATCGCGGGTGATGGAGGGATTGTCGCCCTTGCGTGCTATCTTGTCGATCTCATCAATAAAAACAATGCCTCTCTGTGCCGATTCTACATTATAATCTGCCACTTGAAGAAGCCTGGAGAGTATGCTTTCTATATCTTCGCCCACATAACCTGCCTCGGTCAGAACTGTGGCATCCACAATAGTGAAGGGCACTTTTAGTAGCCTGGCAATGGTTTTGGCAAGAAGAGTCTTGCCCGTTCCTGTGGAGCCTACCATTATGATATTGGATTTTTCTATTTCTACCTCATCAGCCGATTCTATTTGCATAAGGCGTTTGTAGTGATTGTATACCGACACTGCAAGGTATCGTTTTGCTTGATCTTGCCCTATCACATATTGGTCGAGGAAGGTTTTAATTTCCACAGGCTTTGGCAACTCATTTTTCTCAATTTTGAATTGCGATGATGCTTTTTTTGAACTTGCCTTGGTTTCTTCAGCAATAAGGTGGGCTTGCTCGGCACAAGACTCACATATGTTGCCATGCAAACCTGTTATTAATAGCTGGGTATCTTTTTTGGGCTTGCCACAGAAACTGCAAGATTCATTTGTTGATTTTGCCATTCCTACTTTAGATCGTTTTTCTTGTTAAAATTTCATCTATCATACCATAGGCCTTAGCCTCTTCGGATGTCATCCAAAAATCTCTGTCGCCATCTTGCAGTACTTTTTCATACTCCTGACCCGAATGATCAGACAGTATGGTATAAATTTCTTTCTTGATTTTCATGATTTCTCTGGCGGTAATTTCTATATCAGAAGCTTGCCCCTGAGCCCCTCCCAAAGGCTGATGAATCATAACCCTAGAATGCTTTAGAGCCGAGCGTTTGCCTTTTGCGCCTGCCACCAGCAAGACCGCAGCCATAGATGCTGCCATGCCTGTGCAAATGGTCGATACATCGCTGGAAATAAATTGCATGGTGTCGTATATTCCGTAACCAGCATAAACAGATCCGCCTGGCGAATTAATGTAGATGGAAATATCTTTACCTGGCTCGCTGGAGTCGAGATACAACAATTGTGCCTGTATAACATTGGCTGTATAATCATCGACCTGAGTGCCTAAAAAAATTATCCTGTCCATCATTAAGCGAGAGAACACATCCATTTGTGCTACATTTAGTTGGCGCTCTTCAATTATAGTTGGCGAAATGTAGCTGCTAGAAATCATTGCATATTTATCCAAAGCATTGGAATTCATATTCAAATGTTTGGTAGCATATTTTTTAAAATCGTTCATATTTGGTGGAATTATGAATTGTAAATAAATATTCTTACTTCTTATTCTGCAGATTCTGCAGACTGATCTTTAAATAATTTCTCGAACTCTTCACTGCTCACATTTTTATCGTCTATGCTTACTTGTTCTTTTATCCAGTCTGCAAGTTTTCCTTCCATTATCTTGTCTACTAGGTTTCTAACAGTATCTTCTTTCTTTAGCATGTCTTGGGCGTAATTTTCAAGCATGTCGGCTGGCACATTGTTCATACCATATTGTGCAAACTGGGCAAGTACTGCTTTCTTTGCAGCCTCAACAACTTCGCCTTCTTCAATCTTAAAATTATTCTCTTGAATGAGTTCTTGCTTTATTAAATGAAATTTTAGATCTTCGATTATCTTGGGAAATTCCTTGTCTAAGTCTTCCGCCGATCTATCTTTATTGCTTGTAAGCAACCATCTTTTCAATGTTTTTTCGGGAAACACAATCTCTCCAGCTTTTTCTTCCAACAAAACTTTGGCATCTAATAGAAATTTATAGTCGCTATCGGGTATGGATTGCTCTTGAATGGTTTCTCTTATTTTTGTTCTGAAAGCC
The DNA here is from genome assembly GCA_003851245.1 of Bacteroidales bacterium. GTDB lineage: Bacteria > Bacteroidota > Bacteroidia > Bacteroidales > Azobacteroidaceae > BHEP01. The sequence continues at coordinate 77,526 of BHEP01000003.1, forward strand.
TCTTCTGAATCTACAATGCCTGGTCCAAAAACCTTGTCAAAAAGCTCTTGATCAACATTTCCTTCCACATAGCGGGTTACTTCATTGATTTGGAAACTAAAATCGCCCTCGTGCTCGCCTACCTTTTCCTTGTCTACCTTTAGAAGTGAAGACAACTCAACTTCATTGCCCTCATACGCCTTAAATGGGCTGAATGTGATAACAGAATTTTTGGCAGCGCCTTCAAATTTTGCCTTTTCGGACTCTTCTTTCATGTAGGACGACATCAAAACGGCATCCTCTATTTGTATGCCACCTTCTTTAGGAGCTCCTTCTGCGTCGAGCTCTGTCAAAAGTCCTTTTGCCATATCTTTTCCTTCTATAACATCTACTTGAGAGTAGCTGCCATGGCCAGATTTGAAATTTTCTATTTGCTTATCTACCAAAGTCTCATCAACAATAATTGAATAAAAAGGAAGCTTGTCTTTTTTAGATAGCGCAACTTCAATCTTTGGAGCAATGGCAATATCAAAGGTAAATTCAAAATCTTCTTGAGTTTCAAAATCAATTTCTTTTTGATCTTCACTGGGAATAGGTTCGCCCAAGACGTTAATTTTATTTTCGTTGATATATCCAAATAGTTTGTCAGAAACTATTTTGTTTATTTCATCTACCAATACCGATTTGCCATACATCTTTTGCACCATACCCATGGGCACCATTCCTTTTCTAAATCCAGGAATAGCGGCTTTTTGGCGTAAATTTTTAAGCGCCTTATCTATCGATGGTTTGTAGTCTTCTTTAGTAATTTCCATCTTGATAATTCCTTCTGTAGGATTGGTGTTTTGAAGCGTAATATTCATTCTTGAGTTTGTTTAGCGTTTATTTTTATTGTTAATTATTTATTCTTAATTAATTCTTATTTATCTTCATTATTAAAGCCATTTAGACTATAATTGTTTTTTGAAGTGTAAAGTTAGTTTTAATCTTTCAATATCCAAATTTGTTTATGCAAAATACACTATAATAGTGTATCAATTTTCTTTTTTGGCTCTCATGCTATCCCATACAAAGTAGCTAATGAGGATAATATACATAAATAGTCCTGCAAGTTGGGAGCCGTTTTTCTCTAGCCATTCTTCATTGACCAAGTCTAAGCCTCCAAAACGCATGGCGGCACTCACAACTCCCATCAGAGCTCCTCCTGCAATAAATCCCGATGCCAAAAGAGTCCCTTTGTCTAAGCGAGCCTTATTTAAGTCTTTATCTGTAGATCTGGTACTTACAAACCAACTTATAAGACCGCCCACCAGAAGTGGGGTGTTGAGCTCCAAGGGAATAAACATTCCCAAGGCAAAAGCCAGGGCGGGAACTTTTAGTAAGGTGAGTATTAATGCCAAAATTGCACCAATACCATAGAGCAACCAGGGAGCTCCAGTTCCAGACATTAGGGGTTCTATCACCGCGGCCATGGCATTTGCCTGTGGAGCAGCCAAACTGCCTGAGGTAAAACCATATGTTTTGTTTAAAATCATGATTACTCCTCCCACAGTTGCTGCTGAAACAATGGTGCCCAAAAATTTCCAAGCTTGTTGTTTATAGGGACTTGTGCCTATCCAATACCCTACCTTGAGATCTGTAATAAATCCTCCAGCCATAGAGAGGGCGGTGCACACTACGCCTCCCATAATAAGGGCAGCAAGCATTCCCGAAGTTCCCTTAAGTCCTACGGCTACCAGCACTACCGAAGAAAGTATGAGGGTCATCAGTGTCATGCCAGACACGGGATTGGTGCCAACAATGGCAATAGCATTGGCCGCTACGGTGGTAAAAAGGAAGGCTATAGTTGCTACCAGCAAGAGGCCAATAATGGCATACAAGAGATTATGAATAACCCCAAAATAGAAGAATAAGAAAATAAGGATCAGTGTTATTATGCTGGCAATGGCAATAAATTTCATTGATAAATCGCGCTCTGTACGTAACTGATTCACGTTTTTAGAGGTATTTTTTCCTTTCATCTCATTGGTAGCCAATCCTATAGCTCCTTTTATTATGCTCCACGACTTCACAATACCAATGACACCTGCCATAGCAATGCCTCCAATACCTATTTGGCGAGCATAGGAAGTAAAGAGCAGCTCCGGACTCATTGCTCCCAATGGGGTAGTGATGCTTGGATTCCACTGGTTGAGAACCACATCGCCCATCAGGGCAGCCATAAGTGGAATGATGAGGAACCAAACAAAAAATGATCCTGCACAAATAATAATGGCATACTTCAAACCAATGATGTATCCTAATCCTAAAACGGCAGCTCCTGAATTGATTTTGAAAACAATTTTATATTTTTCGGCAAAGGCTTCTCCCGTCATAGTCATGCGACTGGTGATGGTCTCGTTCCACAATCCAAAGGTAGATGCCACAAAATCGTAGAGTCCACCAATAAGGCCAGCAAAAATAAGAGGCTTTGCCTGATTGCCTCCCTTCTCTCCAGAAACAAGTACCTGTGTTGTGGCGGTTGCCTCAGGGAAAGGATATTTGCCGTGCATATCGGCAACGAAATATTTTCTGAAAGGTATAAGAAATAAAATGCCTAGCACTCCTCCAAGTAGAGAACTCAGAAAAATCTGCCAAAAGGAAACGCCAAGTTCAGGATATTTGGCTTGTAGTATATAAAGTGCGGGTAGAGTAAAAATCGCTCCTGCTACAATTACTCCCGAACTAGCTCCAATAGACTGTATGATAACATTTTCTCCAAGTGCATTTTTGCGCTTAAAAGAAGAGGAAAGTCCAACAGCAATAATGGCTATGGGTATGGCAGCCTCGAAAACTTGTCCAACCTTGAGTCCTAGATATGCTGCAGCGGCAGAAAATAATACCGCCATTATTAGGCCCCAAGAAACAGACCAGACATTGACTTCGGAATACTCTTTGAGAGGAGAAAGTAGGGGCTCATACTTTTCTCCTGGTTTTAACTCCCTGTTTGCATTCTCGGGCAAGCTTGTTTTTATTTCTCTTTCTTCTTCTTTCATCCTAGTTTATCTAAAAAATTATTAATAAAACGGTAATACTACTTTGGAAAAGACAAAAGTAATTAATTTATTTTTACTATCAAACTCGAAAAATCAAACTCGAAAAAAGCAAGTAAAAATTTGCAAAGAAGTATAGAATTGATTATTTTTGCATTAAATAAAGATTTATCCATTTAAGATGACTCAAAAATATCCATCAGTTCTGTTGGAAAATGCTGTAAATGAATTTTCAAAACTCCCTGGCATAGGACGAAAAACCGCATTGAGGCTAGTTCTACATATGCTAAAACGAGAGCAGACTGAGGTCTCTATTTTTGGTAAGGCTATTGTTGATTTGCGAATGAATGTCCGATACTGCAAGCATTGCCACAATATATGTGACGATGAACTTTGTAATATTTGTGGCGACCCTAGGCGCGATAATTCCTTGGTTTGTGTAGTGGAAAATCTAAAGGAGGTGATGGCTATAGAAAACACTGGTCAGTTCAGAGGCTTATACCACGTTTTGGGAGGTATAATATCTCCAATGGATGGTATTGGCCCAAGCGACTTGCAAATAGATAGTCTTGTGCAAAGAGCTGCCAATGGAAGTATGCAAGAGTGTATTTTAGCTCTCAGAACAACGATGGAGGGCGATACAACCAACTTTTATATTTATCGCAAACTGGCAGGTATTGATTTGAAAATAAGCGTTATTGCCAGAGGAATATCGCTTGGCGATGAGATAGAGTATGCCGATGAAATTACATTGGGTCGCTCTATTGTTAATCGTCGCTCTTTTCAAGATTCATTTAAGGTATAAGAGTAATATATTCAATCGCTAAGATAAAAAAACATAGATAAATAGTAATATGATAATAGCTGTAGATTTTGACGGAACAATAGTGGAGCATGCCTATCCCAAAATAGGGAAGCCTGTACCATTTGCGATGGACGTATTGAAGCGTCTTCAAGCAGAAGAGGCGCACACTTTTTTGTTGTGGACTGTTCGTAGTGGCAAATTGCTGGATGAAGCCGTGGAATATTGCGAAAAAAATGGCTTTAGTTTTTATGCTGCAAACAAGAACAGTCCTGAAGAAGACGAGACCAAATCCCCCAGAAAATTGTTGGCAGATCTTTTTATTGACGACAGAAATTTTGGAGGACTGCCCGATTGGGGCGTTATCTATAAGGTCATAAAAAAGGGAGGTAAAAGCCTATATGATTTTGAAGAAATGATGAATGATGATCAGGGCAGGCAAAAGCGAAGCAATAAGAATTTTTTTATAAAATTTGGTGAGGCTTGGGATAGGGCTCGTGGAAGAGGATTTTAAGTATGAAGCTATCTGTAGTAATCGTCAACTATAAGGTAAGATTTTTTTTGGCTCAGTGCTTGCGGTCTCTTCAGATATCACTGCGCAATATTGATGCCGAGGTGTTTGTTGTAGACAACAATTCACAAGATGGCTCTGTAGAATATTTGCAGCCCCTATTTCCTTGGGTAAAATTTATCGCAAACCATACAAATCCAGGTTTTTCTATAGCCAACAATCAGGCTATTAACCAATCTTTGGGCGAATATGTCTTGTTATTAAATCCCGATACCTTGGTGGGCGAAAATACCCTCGATAGGGCTTGCCAGTTTATGGATGAAAATATGCTTTCGGGAGCGGTAGGTGTCAAAATGATTGATGCCTGTGGGCAGTTTCTTCCGGAATCCAAACGGGGTTTTCCTTCTCCATGGACTTCATTTTGCAAAATGTTTGGTTTGTCAAAATTATTCCCCCAATCGCCCTTATTTGCGAAATATCATTTGCGTTATTTGAATGAAAATGAAATACATGAGGTAGAGGTATTGTCGGGAGCATTTATGATGCTACGAAAGTCTGTTTTGGATAAAATAGGGCTTTTGGATGAGGCTTTTTTTATGTACGGCGAAGACATTGACCTATCTTACCGCATTACCCAGGGAGGCTATAAGAATTTTTATCTGCCAGAACTCATCATACATTACAAAGGCGAAAGTACAAAAAAAGATCTGCGTTATGTGAAAATATTTTACCAGGCAATGGTTATTTTTTTTACAAAACATTTTCCTAATTATGCCTCTCTTTACCAATTTATGGTGAAAGGAGCTATTTGCACCCACGGTTTTTTCTCTGCTATTGGTAATCTGTGTTTAAGAAGAAGGAAAAACCCTAAACCCCACAATCTTCATTTTCTTGTGCTGAGCGATAAAAAAAACCTCCTAGCAATAAAGACCATCCTCAGTGAGTCATTTGAAAATAATCAGTATACTCTTATAGAAGCAAACAGCAATCAAAGTGTAGAACTCAAAAAAATTGAAGACCTTGCTTTTGATCGCATTGTTTTTGATACGCAGTTTATTTCCTTTGAAAATATAATGCGCCTTATGGATGGGAACAAGAAAAAGAACGCATGCCATATTTATCATCCAGAATTAGATATTATCCTTCCTTAGAATTAATAAATGTAGCAAAAAAAATATTTGGGCTCAATAAGTTTTGTTTGTTGGCATTTTTATTTGTAAATTGCGATTTAAAACACAAGCAGTACTTAAAATTACATGTATTTTGTTAACTTAATTTATTATAGCTTATGATACCTTTTTTAGAAAATGAATTTATAAAACTCCGAGCTTTAGAGCCCGAAGATCTTGATGTGCTTTATGCTTGGGAAAACGATTCCGAGCTGTGGAGTTCGGGCAATACGCTGTCGCCATATTCAAAATTTGCTCTTAGAGAATATTTGTCAGAAGCGCGACAAGATATTTATCACACTAAGCAACTTCGCCTGATGATAGAGCTCAAAGATGAAAATAGAGCCATTGGCACAATAGATCTATACGAATTTGATCCAATGAATTTGCGGGCTGGAGTGGGTATTTTACTTGACAAGGAATTTAGAAAAATGGGACTAGGGACACAAGTCCTTGATTTGATTCAAGCTTATGCCTTTGGTTTTTTGTTCCTCAAGCAGTTGTATGCTTATATACCACAAAGCAATGAGGCTAGCCAGAACTTATTTTTAAAGAGTTCGTATGTTTGTACGGGAAAATTTCAAGAGTGGATACGAAATTCCAAAGGTTTTGAGGATGTTCTGCTGATGCAATTGAAAAGCGAGAATTTTATTTTTTAGGTGAATAAAATTTTGTTTTTATTATTTGACATGAATGAATGCCGAAAACAACAACATACCTGATCCCGAAAGGTTATTTCGTAGTATTGCCTTTGAAAATGATCAAGAAGCTTTTCGTATCTTGTTTGAAACGTATTATGCTCCTATGTGTAACTATGCTTATAGATATGTGGAAGACAAACAAGGACGTGAAGACCTCGTGCAAGACGTTTTCTTCCATCTTTGGGACAAAAGGAATGAGATAAAAATAAGTATCTCATTCCTTGCTTATTTATTAATGTCTGTACGAAACCGATGCCTTAATCATATCAAAAGAAAGGGTATAGAATCGAAGGCAAACCTGATGGAATATCAAAACAGTCTTCATTGCGACTCAAACGCCGAAGAGATATATACTGCCTCTGAACTACAATCACTCATAGGACGAGCCATCGCTGCATTGCCCGAGAAACATCGTACCGCATTTCTCCTTCACCGCAACCATAAGAAAACGTATCAAGAAATAGCAGACCTGATGAGCGTATCAATAAAAAGTGTAGAAGCATATATGGGTAAAGCTTTGAAGACCCTGAGAAGTGAACTGAGAGAATATTTGACTTAAGCACTCATAGATTTGGAGCCCACTAAATATTGATTACACATGATTTTTACAAATTATTACGTATATTTAACTAGTGGATAAGACCTTTCTCTTGTCTTACAATATAAAAGAACAAAACGAGAATATAACAATAATAGAACAGAAAAGAACTTGATTTATGGATACAAATAAGATAGATGAAGCATTAATATATTCTTACCTATTGGGCGAAACATCACTCCAAGATACGCTAATGATAGAACAGTCCATCAGTTCCTCGGCCGAAACTCACAAGGCTGTCGAAGATGTTAAGAAAATTTTGTGGCTCAACGATTGCTTCGAATCGGAAAAAGAATACGACACCAAAGAGGCATACACATTAGTATCCAAAAGAATCAGCTGGAAAAAAAAATTCATGAATCTTGGCAATTTTTTTCAAAGAGTGGCCGCCCTTTTGACAATACCGCTATTGGCATCTTCCATTTATTTTTATAAGCAATCGAGTACACAAACAACAAACAATGCAATCGCATGGCACGAACTTAGCTCTGCCTTTGGCGTAATATCAAAAGTGACCTTGCCCGACAGCTCATTGGTTTGGCTCAATTCGGGAACTACAATCAGATACCCAGTGGCATTTGTCGACGGCAAGCGTGAAGTAGAAATTCAAGGAGAGGCATACTTCGAAGTCAAATCGGATATCGAAAACCCCTTTTTGGTGAAAATACAAAATGAATATGTCGTAAAAGCTTTAGGCACAGGATTTAACGTCTGTGCATACAAGGATGAACCTTCTTTGAATGTATATCTATCGCATGGGAAAGTCGATTTTGTAAACACCACAAGCAATAAAGTGCATAAGCTACAAGAGGGAGAAGAAATATCATACAATTATGCAAGTGGCGTAATTGACAAATGCAACAAACTTGATGCCGAAGCCATTTCGTGGCGCAAGGGCAAATTGGTATTCCGAAACACACCATTTAAAGATGTTGTCAAACAAATATCCCGCCACTACAACGTAAAAATAGATGTCGAAGGGAAAAATATATACGAATATACATACACGGCCTCTTTCTCTACCGAAAATTTGGAGCAAGTACTCAATCTGCTAAAACTAACAGCTCCACTAGAATGGAAATATATAGAACAAAAGAAACAAGCCGACGATTCGTTTTCCAAGGCAAGAGTGAGAATAAGGCAAACAAAATGACTGCTCTTTCAAGATACTTAATCGTCTAATTTTAAGGGTGTAGTACGTAATTTCACTATCTAGCCTTTAAAGTCTTGTAAAGTTAAATATAAGGTGTACTTTTGCAGTGTCAAATGCAGCGTCAAAATACGTAAATATCTCCTTTTTATTAAAATTCAAGGTGAATACGACAATTTTAACGAGATGTTATGACAGTAAACCAATGTAATAATTAATAAAATGAAAATGAAAAAATTTAGAATTCTGCTGTGTTCTATTTTATCTGTGGTACTACTTTTAGCTACCTCATGTGGCAAAGACGATGATAGCACATCACAAAGTGTGGCTGATGAATTGGTAGGCACTTACGTAGGTAAATTAGATCTATATACCCCAGGGGGAGGTCTGACAAATCACTTTGATGCGGAGATAATCCTTACTAAAACAGGATCAGGATCAGTAAACATCACTCCTAAAAGCAATACTGCTTACTCAACATTGGCCGTCAAAAATTATACTGGTCTTCAGAAACAGGGCCCTTTAATCATCTCTACTATAGGATCTCCTACTGGCTACATAACATTTGACACAGGTGCAAAATCGTTGATGACCTTAACAATGCAGACAGGTACCGCTGATGTTTGGGGCAACTTTGTAGGAGTGCGCAAATAGAAAATACCGACTTGAGTGTCCCTATTAATCATTTTTTTTAATGCATAGTTCAGAAAAAAGCCCTGAAAGGGCGATACATACTATTCTAGGGGTGTGAGCCCCTAGAATAAATTTACGACTTTTTTAATTATTTTTGAGATAAGGCTACCATGCCCTTGATCTCTACCGAAAATCTAAAGCAAATACTCAATTTGCTAAAAATTAGAGCCCTACTAAAAGGGAAATAGAATGTGCCATAAAATATCTTGTAAATTATCGTGTATAAAATAGGGTAATTGCATTTTGAATTGTCTTAGATTCAAAAGCAGGTTTGTTAATACATTAAATCAAACCAAATATTTACTTTAATACTACAGATATATGAAAAAAAACCATTGTACAAGGCAGGTGAATGCAAAATATTCGCACGCACTTAAAATTCCCCGATTTATGAGAATCACCCTATTGTTGGTATTTCTCGTTTTATTTCAACTGAAAGCTGAAAGTACCTACTCGCAATCCATAAAATTGTCTTTGGACAAAAATAATGTGAGCATTGCCAATGTGTTGGAAGAAATAGAAAAAAATTCTGAATATTCTTTTCTATACAACAATAAAATAGTTGATGTGACACGAAAGGTAAGTCTCAGTGCCAAAAGTATGCCTGTATCCAATATATTGGACGAGCTCTTTGAAGGAACTGAGGTGAGCTACAAAATGATAGAAAAACAAATTATTTTATCACTCAAGGCTACTGCTGCAGTGCAACAAGATAATTCTGTTGCTGGAATAGTAAGAGACGAAAACGGCGAAGCCATTATCGGAGCCAGTATTGTTGTTAAAGGTACTCCCAAGGGAACAATAAGCGATTTAGATGGTAAGTTTAGTATACCCGTTCCTAAAAATGGAAGTGTAATAGTTTCGTACATAGGCTATATTTCACAAACAATTAATGTGGGCAATGCAGCCAATATAGATGTTGTTTTGAAAGAAAATACTCAAGTGCTTTCTGAACTCGTTGTTACAGCGCTGGGTATTAAGAGGTCTGAAAAGGCCTTGGGTTATGCCGTTCAAAAAGTAGGAGGTGAAGAGTTATCTATCGTAAAAGGTGTTGATGTGGCATCTAGTCTGACGGGTAAAATTGCAGGTCTTTCTATAAATAATAGTGCCGAAATATCCGAAAAGCCTGAGTTGCAACTCAGAGGTGAAAATCCTCTAATTGTAATTGATGGGATAGCTTACAACAATATGACTCTTAGTGATATAAGTGCCGAAGATATCGAAAGCATAGACGTTCTCAAAGGAGCCACAGCCTCCGCTCTATACGGAGTCAGAGGGCGTGCAGGAGCAGTAATGGTCACGACAAAGAAGAGTGGAAAACCAGGTACCCTAACTGTCAATTTCTCCAACAATACAATGTTTAGTGCCGGATACCTAAAAATGCCTAAAGCACAAAGTTCATACAGTACAGGAAACTACGGAAAACTAGAATATAATAGTGGTAATGTGTGGGGTGACTACATGGATGGGCATGAAGTGGAGCAATACGATCCTTTCAGTAAGGAACTTAAAATGATGCCCTTGGTCTCTAAGGGAGGAAACAATATTTCTAACTTTCTTCGCCCCAGTCTTCTTACAAATACCAATGTCAATATTGCACAATCGGGAGAACTTGGCGGCTTTAGAATGTCTGCCACGCAGATTCACCAAAACGGACAATACCCAAATACAACTTTGGATAAATATATTGTTGTAGGATCAGGAAATATAAATTATGGGAAATTTAAATTGGATGCTTCTTTTTCTTACAAAAAAGAAAAAGCACCTAATTTTCCAAAAGTAGATTATGGAAATGGCAATATATTATACAACATGCTTATTTGGGGAGGAACAGAATACGATGTACGCGATTTTAAAGATTATTGGAAAATAAAAGATCAGAAACAAAATTGGGCTTTTGATACTTGGTATGACAATCCATACTATATTGTGAATGAGAGAATTAATCAATGGGACAAGAACATCTTCAATACCAGTGTGAATCTCAATTATGAGATTGCAAAAAATGTATCAGCCATCTTTAGATCGGGTTTTGACAACTACAACAATGGTGAAGAAAATAGACAGTCAGTTGGAGATAGCGGTCAAAAAAGAGGATATTACGGATACAATAGCTTCAATGGATCTAGTCTCAGCAACGATTTTATTCTGAATGGTACTTTCAAATTAGACGATTTTGGTTTTGATCTAATTGGAGGTGCGTCCTCTTTCTGGTACAAAAACACTTCTCTCAAGGCAAATACACGGGGAGGAATATCCGTCCCTGGATTTTATTCTCTAAATGCTTCTGTGGAGCGTCCTGCTGTATCAAAGAGCATCGACGAGAAAGCTTTGTACAGTATCTATGGAAAAGCAGGAATCTCCTGGAGAAGTGGGGTATACATTGATGTCACAGCCCGCAACGATTGGTCTTCTACCTTACCTTCCGAATCTCGCTCTTATTTTTACCCCTCTTTTGCTACCAGCTTTATTCCTACTGCATTTTATAACCCCATTGAAAATATATTGGATTTTTGGAAAATTCGTGGGTCTTGGACAATTGCAAAAAAGGACTTAAATGTCTATGAATTAAATCGCATATTTAATGTCGACCTAGATGTCTGGGATGGCATGTCTAGTGCAAATTACCCAACAAAACTTCGTGATCCCAATGTCAAGCCGGAAACCGAATCCTCGTACGAAATAGGCTCCGATATTAGACTATTCAAAAATCGCTTGGGTTTTGATATGACTTATTTTACTCGCCTGCGCTCCGATCGTCTGATAGAATCTTCTGTTTCGGCCTCTTCGGGTTTCGGAAAAGTGATAACCAACACGCAAGAAGAGTTGTCGCAAAAAGGAATGGAGTTTACGCTCAGAGGGAAGCCCATAGTAACTAAAAATTTTACTTGGGAAACAGCATTTAATGGGGCATTTTGGCATTGGTATTACCATAAATTAGATCCTATATACAGCTCTAAAGATCCTAGAAAAGGCAAAGGAGAAAGATTTGATAGCTATTTTATGACCGATTGGGAAACAGATCACGATGGAAATATAGTGCATCAAGCAGGTTTGCCTGTTAAAAATAAATACCAAACAGTGATGGGCAATAAGGATCCGTCTTTCATTCTGGGGTTTTCTAACAATTTCAAATATAAAAACTTTGATCTAGCAATATCCATGGATGGACGCATCGGAGGCTTAATGTATTCTTGGACAGAACAAGCGATGTGGCAGTCGGGAGTGCATCCCGATAGTGACAACGAATGGCGATATGATGAGGTGGTCAATAAGAAACAAAATTATATTGGACAGGGGGTGAAAGTAATCAACGGATCGGCATCCTACGACCCTTATGGCAATATGATAGAGGATACCCGTGTTTTTGCTCCCAATGATGTTGCCGTTTCATATCAAGGACACACAACGGTATACAACGAAAATCCTTGGGATCACGACGCGCGTCAGAATATAAAAAATGCCACTTTTATAAAACTTAGAGAGATTGGACTCAACTACACGCTACCCAATGAGCTTGCACAAAAAGCGCGCATGAAAAATGTCCGTATTGGTGTCATCGGACAAAACTTATTGATATGGACCAAAGATTTTAAATTTTCTGACCCCGATAGAGGAAGGGAAAATCTGAATACGCCAACATCGCGCTACATAGGTTTAAATATTAATGTCACACTTTAAAAAAATAACTAAATGAAAAAAATAACTATATACATTGTCCTGGCTTTTACAATGCTGTCTTGTATTGACTTAGACGAGACAAATAAAAATCCAGATGCGGCAGCGACGGTTCTTCCTGAGTTTTTGTCAACAAGAATTATCCTTCAATCAAGCCAAAGTCCTAAAAGTAAATGGTTCTTGTCGGATTCCTGGATAATGAAAACAACATCTTTTACCGAACATATGGAATGGTATTTGTACAATAAATTTGAAAGAAGTGATTATGATTCTTATTACATATTACTTGATGCGCAAAAAATGATAACAATCGCCGAAGAAAGTGCAATTGTGCAGGAAGAAAAAAATGCTTTCAAAGCACTAAATCATTTTATGAGGGCTTTTTATTTCTATCGAATGACGATGGAAATGGGAGATATTCCATGCTCAGAAGCTTTGAAAGGCGAGTCTGACGGCTTGTTTTCGCCAAAATACGATACCCAAGAGCAGGTCTTTGGAACTATTATTGACGATTTGCAGCAAGCTTACGAATTGTTTGGCAAATCAAGCAAACTCAAAGGTGACCCAATATTTAATGGCGATGTAAGGCTTTGGCAAAAAACAGTGAATACATTCTCATTGCGTGTACTCAATATGTTGAGTGAAAAAGCAACAGTCAATGGCAAAAATGTGAAGGACCTATTCGAGCAAAAAGTTTCTTTGCTGCTTATGGAGAATGAAAATGAAAGTTATGCGCGTGTTTATAATTCTTCAAAAAGTGCTCAGTGGTATCCTTTTTATTTTGAAAACCAAAATTTTTATGCCTTCCCCGTGATGACATCCAGTTTTGTTTCTTTAATGAAAGACTTGAACGATTATCGCCTATTTTATTATGCCGAACCAGCCCCTGAATTAGCAGGTATGCCGTCAAACTCTTTCGCTGCTTATAGCGGTGTAGATCCTACCATAGATTACGGAAAGGTTCAAGAAGAATTTACCAAAGGGATGCATTCCCCAATGAATAGAAGATACCATAGATCGGCTAAAGGAGAGCCTGTTAAGTTTATTGCTTATTCTGAATTGCAATTTATTCTTGCAGAGGCGGCGCTAAGGGCTTGGAAAACGCCATCAACAGCTCAATCGCATTATGAAAATGGAGTAAGAGCAGCATTGAAATTTACTGCGGCAAATACTGATGCCGAATTTAACCACAATGCGGTGATAGATGATGAATATATTGATGCTTACTTGAATGGAAAAGCAAAGTTTGATCAGTCAAAAGGTTTGGAGCAAATAATGAATCAAAAACACATAGCATCCTTCCTTCAATTGCCATTTAACTCATACTTCGATTACAGACGTACGGGTTTGCCACAATTACCCATCAATCCCAATACGAATATGAATGAGGTAAAAACACAATTGCCAACTCGTTGGATGTATCCTCTAATAGAATATTCGCAAAATCGTGAAAATGTTGAACAGGCTATAAAGTCCCAGTTTGGAAATGTCGATACACCCAATGGGGTAATGTGGATATTGAAGTAAGTTGATAAACCATTTGGTCTTGTCTTTGTGGCAAGACCAAATAACTAAAAATTATAATTACAATGAATTCTAAAATTAAACTTTTTCTCTGTGTCTCTTTATTCTTTATGTGTATTTCTTGCTCTTCCGAAAAACAAGAATTGAAAGTTCTGCAATTTAATATTTGGCAAGAAGGCACGATGATTCCCAAAGGATTCGATTTGTTGATCGATGAACTTATCAGCCTCGATGCCGAAATTGTAACATTTAGTGAAATTCGCAACTATAATGACCGCCGTTTTATTCCATACCTATTAGATGAATTAGCGAAAAAAGGAATTACCTACTATGGACAAGATAGCGATACCGATGTAGGTGTGATTTCTAAATATCCAATTGTTCGTCAAGCAACGATTTATCCCCTCCGAAATGACCGAGGATCTGTTTTGAAAACAGTTGTTAAACTAAAAGATAGGGAAATAGCTGTTTATTCAGCACATCTCGATTGGCTGAATTGTTCGCTCTATCTTCCAAGAGGATACGATGGAAGTACTTGGAAAAAACTGGAACAAGCGGTGGTGGATATTGATCTTATTTTAGCTGATAACCGTTCTTCGTTTCGAGATGATGCTGTTGAGGCTATTTTAGAAGATGCAAAAAAAGAACAGCTCTTGGGAAGTCTTATTCTTATAGGTGGTGATTTTAATGAACCCTCGCATCTCGATTGGCAAGCAGACACAAAGGATATCCGAGATCACCAGGGGCTGATTATCAATTGGGACTGCTCTATCATTTTATATGAGAATGGTTTTGAGGATGCCTTTCGTGTACAATATCCCGATGCCGTAGATTATCCAGGTTTTACTTTTCCTGCAAACAATACTGAAGCCGACATCAAAAAGTTGGCTTGGTCTCCTGAAGCCGACGATCGCGAGCGAATCGACTTCATATATTACTATCCACAAAAAGAAATACAGCTAAAAGATATGAAAGTTGTTGGTCCCGAAGGTTCCATCCTATATGGTAAGCGTACAATTAAAGATGCAGACAGCAAAGATGAATTTATATTGCCCCTGAGTATTTGGCCTACCGATCACAAGGCAGTGATGGCAACTTTTGAACTTTCATTCTGACTAATATCTCATCAGTATTGAGTGCGCAATTGAAAAAACTAATCTAGTTTTTTTTATTCTCTTAGTTTCAAGTCTCTTATCTTTTATTTTAGAAATAATCTTCATTAAGATTAGGAATTTTGGAATTAAAAGGCGTATCTTTGCAGCTCGTTACAGCGGTAATGGCTTAAAATAATGATTGTAGGAATAAGATTTCATGGCAGGTATCATTCTTGTTATTTAGTATTTTCTCACTCATTATTTTACTAGTATAAGTTTGAGATGTTGTCGTAAAAATTATTTTTGAAAAAAGTTTTGAAAAAAGCTTGCGAGATTAAAAATAGTTCTTACCTTTGCATCCGCTTAGCAGAAACGGCTTAACGAAGCCGCTTAGATAGTCTCTATAATGCGTGACACAAGTCACTAGGAGTAGACAAACACTATCATAAGCATACGATCTTTGAAAGATTTCCATAATGTAATAA